>NZ_CALSOK010000010.1:0-350176 GCF_943787955.1 uncultured Paraglaciecola sp. | reverse complement strand
TAAAAATTATTTCCTTTAAAAAAAGATGTATTCTTAAAATTTTCAGGGATCAAATCAATAACTTCGCCAGTGCTTATGTACTCTGCAAATAATTGGTTATTCTTATCATAAATTTGTGCGTATCGAATACTGGGATTCTGTTCAAGGCTAAACAATATATCTTTGGCTGACTGCTGATCATCAAATAATAATGCTGAGGCACTGCTATCGGCCAATAAATTGACTTTGCTAGCCATTGAAGCCATCAAATTATTCTTGTAATCATTAATAAAATTTGAATATAACAAAGCTGTCATAATCGATAATGTGATAATGTTAATTGCAACAGCACCGATAAGCTGTTTACCGAAGAAACCTATTTTAGTTTTTTTTTTCTCAGTCATTTTCTGATTTTAGCCAGTTTCAATAATTCAGAGCTAAAATTTACTTCAAGTGAATTTATGTAATGCAAATCAATTTCAAACCGCAGTTTTTCATCATCCTTGTAAAATACGATAGCCGCACCAGGAAAGTAAGTTTCTCTTGAATTGACTACAATAACGATGTTTTGAAGGTCGATAGCATCAACATTTTTAATTGAGGTTACATACATTAAGTCACATCCACTTGTTGTATCCCATTTTAACGATTTCACTTCATACTCCCTATTATTGAATATAGGGTTGACAGCCATTTCACTCAAAAATGCAATAAACTCAGCTGATTCTTCAACACATATCTTGATTGAAGTTAATGATTTTTTTTCACCTTCAGTTGGCCATTTAATAAATTTGGTAAAGTTCAACAAGTAAGCAGCTTTTAACTTATTCTCTTTGCTTATTGTGGCTGAGGCATTGCCCACAACACAAAATAAACAAAATAAACCAACCAGATAACCTCGTGTATTTCTATCAAATAGTCGGCAAGCTAATTTTGCAAAATTGTATAATTGCACTAGAAAACTTTTGAAAGAGAAATACTGTTTCGCCATTGCTCTTTGGGTTGTGGACCATTGAGATTTTGATAAATAGGCTTACCTATTTCTACATTTAGTTGATATTTTTCTGCAAATTTCCAAGAAAGTCCCAAACCAGCATCAATCTTTTTACCACCAAAAAGTTTTGGATTCGTTATACTAGCAGGATATGGAATAGGTGCATCAACCAATAATGAATCATCCTGCCCATGAATAGTATTACTATATATAAGACCTAATTCAGCATAAATTTGAAGCGTCGGAGATAGCTCATTTTGATAGCGTCCCTTTAGGCTGAAATTATTTCCTAACCGATAGTTTCTGCTATTGTAGCCGGTGCGTATATTGGCTGAAAAACTCACATTAAAATCATGTAAATCACTATTTTTATAACTTAATTCAATGGGGAAGTCATAGGTCCCTGAGCCTAGCTGCATCGTGTAAGGAAGCTCCTGATCACCCGGTGCTCGCGGTGTATCTCCCACTTCGTCGACAGAACCAATTGGTAAGCTTACCCCAAATGAAAAGCGCCAGACGCCTGTCCCAGAGTTGGACCAATTATAACTAGTTGAAACGGCTATATCTCCCACTCCTTCAGTTTCAATAACAAAAAAATTATAATTACTAACGATGCTAATGTGGTCGGTTTTTTGTTTGAGGTAGGGGATAGAAATTTGCCCTTTCCAACTTGAATTGAACTGATATCCCAAAGAAATGATATGTGCTTTTTGATAGATCGTTGTAGGTACAACAGGAAAGTTTTTAGTCGTGCGGTCTTCTTCTCCTGGTCCATTCCAAAGTACATCATCAAAAGTGAGTGCTTTGTCACCATCAAGATAACCTTCAAATTTCACAGATTTCAACTGATATCCTAATAACCAGGGAGAAATTAGAGAACGATCTGTATGATTTTCATAAATACTCTGCTCAAACAACTCTTGAAAATTCATTTGAGCAAATTCTGAAGGGGTGCTTTGTGCGAGACATTTAGAGCAAAAAACTACTATCACTACTAATAAATATTTCAACATAATCTAATACCTTCGGTAAAGATAAAGTGTTAGTGAATTCAATATATTATTTCATTAAAACTAATTTCATAATCCAACAAAATGAATTTTTATGAAAGTAATTTTTTTATATTTCTTTTTGTTTAAATTTATATGCAATAGCCAAGTCAAATCAAATTTGAATACTGCGTAACAATAACGCTCGCTAAACAGCGTTGCCAATATGCCAGAAACAATAATTTCAAAAGAGCCCCGTTGATGTTCTGGGTACAAAAACTTAAGTTTTTTTTGGAGGATAAAAATAGAAGCCTTTGAGCAATACGCTTGTGTGAGGGTTATAGCGAGCATCGACAAATCGCTGACTTTCACTTCCAAAAGGATATATAAGAGAGGTAAATATAGAGAATTTGAGGCATTGAATATATCATTTTATAAAAATTGATATTTTATCTTACTCATCCTCATCATTCGAACTTAACTTATCACTATTTACCGTTATTCCTTTGGTTATTCTTTGGTAAATTACTATAGCTTTGCCGGTGCCGGTGCTCCAGTTGGAAAGTTAAATACTTTGTCAGACTTTATTTTAAACAAGGAACATCAATGTCGAATATTTTTTCTGAAAATCAGCCTGCAGTTACTGGCGATGGAAAGTCCAAAGACACCGCATTTCATTTTAAGTGTGCAAAAACTAGTCAAGATGCAATGAAGTTATGCTATCGATACCTAGACAAAATTGGTTATAAAGTTGACCTTAGAGATAAACAAAATGGAGGGGTTGAAGACGGGTATGCCTTTGATATTTGGAAAACAGATGTCGGTACTATTTGGTTTAAAATTCCTTTTTTTCAAGGGTTCTAGGAGACTCCTTAATACCTATAAACTAACACTGTTCAGGTTTGTATGAAATACGCTTGACATTTTAACAGGCATCACCTGTTTACAAATTTTCATTTATTTAGAATGCGCCTCAAGGGAATTTTGCACTACTTTAGCATTCAGTGAATAAAGCTATCATCATTTTTGGACTTCTCTCAGGTTCGCAGTGTAACTAAAAATGTGGACTCGCAACTTCATAGATAAATATTGTCATTCTTAGACAATATTTATAATGTCTATATAAATAACAGCTTTGTGGTGTATAGGTGACTGGATTGTGCTCTGATAGGGGATTAACAGAGCAATTATGTTAAGTTAAAGCGCCGTGATTTACATGAACACTGACACTGATGATTTTGTCATTGCCTCGCTTATAGATATCGTTTATTAATAATTTTGACTTTACTTGAGTAATAACGAGTTCAAAGTCGAAAATTGAAAGTAAGGCATTTATTATTTCACCACTATCACCATCCCCCAAAAATAGACCTTTTAAATTCAGCTTGATGATAAACCTGTTCCAATTTTTGATAGGTCTTTTTTTATTGAGCTTTTTATTTTCTGTGGCGCAATATCTGCTACTCCAAGTTCAGATAAATGTGCCACCTGCCTTGCTTGGTATAGCGGTATTGTTTTGTGGCCTGTTATGGATTAAAGGTGTCCCAAAGGTAATTTCTAATGCAGCCAACCCATTGCTAGCGCATATGTCTCTATTTTTTATTCCTGCCATTGTTGCCATTGTGAACTTTATTGACTTGATCGCGGCGTTTCCTTTGGCTTTGTTCTTTTCTATCGTGGTGTCGACATTAGTGAGTTTGGCTATAACCGCTTGGATTAGCCAAAAATTAATGCATAGGTTGGATAATACAGATGTAAACCGTGATAAACCGCCAAGAGAAGGCGGTTAATATGCTTACCTTCCTAAACGATATCAATTGGTTGGCGACGTTTTTGTGGCTGATGGTCACAGTAATAATTTATATTGGCGCATTGCACCTTTATAAAATAACCAAGCCATTATGGTTTATACAGCCCGCTTTACATCCGCTTATAGTGAGTACACTGCTTATTATATTGTTGCAATCATGGACCCATACAACTGTTTCTGAATATCAAAATTACACCAATTTATTGTCTGCTTTATTGGGTCCTGCTACTGTTGCTTTAGCGGTACCTTTATTTAAACAACTCAATATTTTGATGAAAATGAACTGGCGCGTATTAGTGCCTTTATCGGTTGCTGGGATCGTATCACCGGCCTTATCATGGACATGCCTATATTTACTTGATACGCCCCTTAACTTACAAATGACTATGTTAGTAAAATCTATTACCACACCATTGGCAATGGATGCGGCAAGTGCAATAGGTGGCATTCCCTCATTGGCCGCTGTTTTTGTTATTAGCACGGGTATTGTGGGCGCTATTTGTGGTCCGGCTTTGTTCGTGTTAATTGGGGTGCACAATCAAGCCGCTCAAGGCACCGCCTTAGGTGCTGTCTCGCATGCAGTAGGTACCACCCGAGCTATTTCAATTGGCGAGCAGTGTACCGCCTTCGCTACTTTGGCGCTTTGCATGAACGGTATTGCCACTACTTTGATACTGCCAATGTTGTTTGGGTAAATTCTATGTTAACGGTGGCTTTTGATAATCGGCTATTGCCGTATTATTTGACCAGATAAGCCAAATGGCTGATTCAGTCAATACTTTTTCTAGAATATAAAATGGTAGACCACTGACAGTCTTTCGTTACCTATTGTTTAGAGTAGGGGCAAGTGTTGTGAAGGTCTTCCCTATATGTCATATCTATTTTTGATAAGTGATTTTCCCGCCTACTATGGTTATTAGGTTTTCTGAGGTCAAAATATCTGCTTCTGGGACAGTAAGCCAATCACGGTCAAGTATTGTGAAATCGGCATATTTCCCTACTTCTACAGAGCCACGAATCCTTTCTTGAAATGCCCCATAAGCAGGCCATATGGTAAACATTTTTAGGGCCGTTTCGCGTTTTACCGCAAGCTCGGGATGCCAGCCTGCGCCAGATGTTCCATCAAGCCTTTTGCGTGTTACTGCCGCATAAAATTCAATCCGTGGATCTCCTTGTTCTACTGGCGCATCAGAGCCACCTAGAATTATCAAACCGCGGTCAATCAATTGTTGCCATGGGTAAGCATGAGCAAGGCGGTCGGGACCCAGTCTATCGGGAGCAAAGTTAAGATCACCAATTCCGTGGCTAGGTTGCATAGACACCAGAATACCTAGGCTAACTAAACGTGCTTGGTCTTGTGGCGGAATAATTTGAGCGTGTTCAAGTCTCCAGCGAGGTTCAGCTATCGCCCATTCTGATTTTGGCACAGCATTAAATGCCTCTTCGTACCAATCCAAAAGTGTGCGAACTGCTCGGTCTCCAATTACGTGGGTTTCGACTTGAATACCTTGACGCAGTGCAGCACGTAAGATTGGATCAAGTGCTTCTTTGGTGGTGCGGTTCATAAACCCGTTATGATCTGCATCCGCATAATTTTCAAGCAGTGCTGCACCTCGGGAGCCCAGCGTGCCATCGATATACACTTTAATTCCGCGCAAATCGAACATATTATCGGCCGTTGTTTCGCGGCCTCGCTCCAGCATTGTCGCCGCTTCTTTCACATTTGCCGCCGCATAAATACGGGTAGACATATTACCTTCCGCATGAATTTCCTTGATAATTTCAACGTTAACATAAGGCATTCCCGCATCTTGAGTATTGGTCCAACCCACCTTGGCGTTTTCATACATGCCTTGCACTAGGCTATCTTTTTTATATTCCCTTGTTTTTGGCGGGATGAGACCCCGGAAAATATTCATGGCAGTGGCAAGAATATAACCGTTTGGAGTACCGTCTGCGTCACGCTCAAATTTTCCACCCAGTGGATCAGGATAGTCTTTGGTTATGCCGGCAAGCGCCAGAGCTTTTGAGTTAACAAGGGCAGAAACACCGTCGGCACGGGGCATAAACAAGGGTTTGTCAGCAGTAAATGAATCAACATCATGTCGCGTGAGGAATCTTTTTTCGTCGGTCCATTCCCGTTCAATCCAACCACGACCCTGAACCCATTCATTCGCAGGTACGCTTACTGAGAAGGTTTTAATGGCATCAACGGTTGCTTTAAGTGTCTCTATACCAAACAGGCTTAATGTTTTTGGGCGTTGTCCAACCCCTTCCACGTGCTGGTGGCTATCGGTGAAACCTGCATAGACATATTTTCCTGTCATATCCATTACTTGTGCATCTCCGCACATATATTTGGAGGCATCGGCATTTGATCCCACAAATATAATTTTATCTCCAAGCACTGCTGTTGCTTCAGCGGTCCACTGTGCATCATTTGCTGTATAAATTTTTGTATTGTGCAGTACCATATCTGCGACAAGACATTCCTTCGTCATTTCTGCAGTGGATACGTCATTTTCAGCACATGACATCAACAACAAGCTTAGGCCAACGGTACCGGTTATTTTTAGTTTATTTTTGAGGTTCATCTTTTCCACCTACAGAAGCCTTTTTAAAGAACAATAATCAGATATTACTACATATATGTTGATGTCTTATGGTGATTAGATTAATAGGATATAAAAATCATGCAAGCAGAAATACATCTAAATTAACAGATTAAATTAGCTGGGCAGCCATGTTGATCTACTGCCAAATAAAGCCCACAGATATAATATCTAAAACCAAGCTTTCTTAATCATAACTGGGAACCTAAGAAAAAGGTAAGCTTGCTGATATCACCGCAGTATCCAGCAACCCATGAAAAGATATCTCTAGTTTACGGAATATGAATTTTATTATGAAGGCAGGCATGGTCATGAAATCGATTCATTAATGGCGTTTTCCTTGATTATTCGTAGCAATATCCATATTTAATAACTACTGGCTAACCATGGTAACTGTATCAAAAGACGCACTTTTTAATTACTTAAAATATTAATTTTTTGGAGGCTTATTGTCTAAGTCACGTACATCTTTTGAGATGACCAGTTACGGTATTTATAAAAACTGGGATGAAAAAGGTAAAAGCCTTCCAAAAATAAAAACATTAACTACGCAGATCCCAGCACAATTGGAGGTTGAATTTGGTTTTATTCTTAACGCTAAAAAAGCCAAAGGAAAACGCTTAGATTGGAGCATCTTTCATCCTGACGTACCCGATGAAAATGGACATGCAATGCCACCCTTTGAGGGAGTGGTATATATAAGAAATAATGATTGGGAATTTTATCTAGGTGACACAGTATGGGCACCTATTCATAATAAATTCGGAGATTGGCGAATGGTGATAGAGTGTGATGGCAAAGTTATTGCGCAGAAAACCTTCAGTTTATTAGTAGAAAACGGAGACGGTGAGATCCAGTTCTGAAAAAAAGAGGTTATTAGATTTGTACTATGGCACAGCTTGTGGAAAAACGGCGATTGATGATTGTCCGTGACATAAATTTTAAAGAAAATGGTCGACAAAACTATACTTGATATAGTGACGGAACCACAAGATAAGCACAAACGCCTAGTACAGCTAACGTAATAAGGGCAGGCATTAAATATAAAAGCGCTTAACATTCCAAATAAAATAAGCTGCAATTTAGGCGTATTGACAGGGCACAAGCAAAGCAGCTTATGCAATGACTCGATTTAGTTGTGGATGATTTAACCGCTCTTGCTTAATTTTAAAAATAATGAGGAATCATAATCATGTTAAATTTTAGTTTTCAAAATACGACTCAAATTCGTTTTGGTGAAGGTCAAATCGCCTCCTTAAGCAAACAGATCCCCAGTGATGCAAAAATATTAGTGACCTATGGCGGTGGCTCAATAAAAAGTAACGGCGTTTATGATCAAGTTGTCGCAGCGTTAGACAAACATACCTGGTTTGAATTTTCAGGTATCGAGCCCAATCCATCTTACGACACGTTAATGAAGGCACAAGATATTATTAAAGAAAATAATATCGATTTTATTTTAGCCGTTGGCGGTGGTTCGGTGGTGGATGGTTCTAAATTTATCGCAGCAGTGGCGCTTTACGAAGGTGAAGAGCCTTGGGATATCGTGAGCAAACAAGCACGTATCAAAAAAGCGTTACCCCTTGCTTGTGTACTGACTTTGCCAGCAACCGGTTCTGAGTCAAATACTGGCGCGGTAGTGACCCGCAATGGTAATAAGCTACCCTTCGCAAGCCCTCTGGTTCGTCCTATTTTTGCGATACTTGACCCTGCGGTAACACTTTCATTGTCAGACCGCCAAATCGGTAACGGTGCGGTGGATGCGTTTGTGCATACTATGGAACAATACCTTAATTATAGTGTGAACGCTAAGGTGCAAGACCGTTTTGCTGAAGGGTTATTACTGACTTTAATTGAAGAAGGGCCAAAAGCATTGGCCCCTGAAACGTCTAAAGACTTAGAAGTACGTGGCAACATTATGTGGGCAGCAACGATGGCGCTTAATGGTTTAATTGGAGCCGGTGTACCGCAAGATTGGACAACTCACATGATAGGTCATGAACTAACAGGTACTCATGGCATCGACCATGCTCGTACTTTATCCATAGTATTACCTGCAGTGATGAAAATACGTAAAGAAGCAAAGCGTGAAAAATTATTACAGTACGCTGAACGTATCTGGAATGTGACACAAGGCGACGAAGATGCACGTATTGATCGGGCTATTGAATTAACCGAGCAGTTTTTTGAAAAGATGCAAGTGCCCACTCGTTTATCCCATGTTGATTTAGGTGCCGCGGATATTGATTTATTAATCGAAAAATTAACGCAACACGGTATGGTTAAGCTGGGTGAACATAGCGCAGTTACACCTGATGTCAGCCGAGAAATATTAGTCACTGCACTTTAATTTGATTCGGGGATAGGACAACGAGTATGACAAATACAAATCAACATCATTCGACGCTTCAAAGTGTGCGGGTTAATCGCCAGTGGACTTTAGCTTCACGCCCAATAGGGGCTCCGACTTTAGGCAACTTTCGTTTTGTAGAAAGTACCAAGCCAAGCCCGCAATCTGGTGAGATTTTATTACGTACGGTTTTCTTATCCCTTGATCCTTATATGCGTGGGCGCATGAATGATGTTAAGTCCTATGCGGAGCCACTTGCTATTGGCGCTGTCATGCTTGGCGGTACCGTTTGCCGCGTGGAAGCATCGAATCACCCTGACTATAGCGAAGGGGAGTGGGTTGTTTCATCTTCGGGATGGCAAGATTATGCTATTTCCGATGGCGTCGATTTATTAAAACTAGGCAAGAGACCCATTCATCCTTCTTATGCGTTAGGTGTAATGGGTATGCCAGGTTTAACCGCTTATATGGGATTACTGGATATTGGTCAGCCAAAAACTGGCGAAACCGTTGTTGTTGCTGCGGCAACGGGGGCGGTAGGTAGCTTAGTGGGACAAATTGCTAAGTTAAAAGGCTGTAAAGTGGTTGGCATTGCCGGTACCGAAGAAAAGTGCCATTCAGCCGTTGCAGATTTGGGTTTTGATCTTTGCCTGAACCATCAATCAGCAGACTTAGCACAGCAATTAGCAAAGGCCTGTGATGGGGGGATTGATGTTTACTTTGAAAATGTTGGCGGTCACGTTTTTGATGCAGTATTACCACTATTAAATACTTGCGCACGTGTTCCGGTATGTGGATTGATTTCTCAATACAATACGACCGATTTACCTTCAGGGCCAGACCGTTTGTTTATGTTGATGGGCAACCTACTCGTCAAGCGAATTAGGATGCAGGGTTTTATTGTGTTTGATGATTATGGTCATCGATATAATGAGTTCAAAGAAGAGATGTCACAGTGGTTAGAAGAGGCAAAAATCACTTATCGTGAAGACCTAGTCGAGGGTTTAGAAAATACGGTTGAATCTTTCATTGGTTTATTGGAAGGCAAAAACTTTGGCAAGCTTGTAATGCGTGTCGGTCCTGATGATTTGTAATTGATAACAACCTTTAAAGAAAAATATTATGATAACAGTACACCATTTAAATAAATCTCGTTCCAAACGCGTATTGTGGTTATTAGAAGAGCTTGAGATGCCGTATCAACGTATTGATTATCAGCGCAATGCAAAAACGAATCTAGCCCCTGAAAGTTTGAAAGCAATTCACCCTCTGAATAAAGCCCCCATTATCGTTGACGGTGATATTACCTTGTGTGAGTCCAGTACAATAATAGAATACATTTTAGATCAAGACGTTGAAAAACGTCTACGCCCTGAAAAGGGCACCAAAGAATATTATCAATATTTAGAATGGTCGCATTTTGCTGAAGGATCCTTGGCATTACCGGTGATGTTTACGTTATTTATGGGCATGGAAACGCGCAGCGGCGATCAAGAGATGGACGGTTATATTGCTAAAGAAGTAGCTGTAGACTTTGGTTATATTGAATCCGTTTTGGCTGATCGCGATTATTTTGCGGGGGCACAATTCACAGCTGCCGACATTATGATGCAAGTCATGCTAGAAATTGCTGGTATTCTTGGCTTACTGAAAGGTCGGGATAAAACCTTGGCTTATTTGGCAAAAGTACAAGAGCGCTCTGCTTACATCAAAGCGGCGAGCTTTGGTTAGACAGTCAGACTTCAACGACTTAATATCAGCAGACTTGATTGGTTTATGTGAAACCCGCATAAAAGTGGATTTTATTTTGTTGAGGTTACGTCATAGTAATAAACGTCCTACATTTACACATGTCTAAAGCCTAACGATTGGCTTAATGGCGCTAAACTGAACTGCTAAAAGTTTCAGGTGTATTTGCTATTCAACAGGCGTTAGGCATTTTTACTCATCATTATTTTCTAATTGTTAAAATACAACTTACAACACCCGCTGCATAAACGGGTGTTGTTTTATACTTATTTTATTTCTCTATTGATTAGCCGCAATATGAATGCATGGTGTGTGCTTCATTCCTGTTTTATCCACTGCTGAGTTTGCAAATGAAACCATAGCTACCGTGTTTTATTATGATTAATGCATAATGGAGCGGCCATTTACGACCTGCATTGCTAATTTTAGATGCACAGATTAAGCCAGTTTTTTGTTCATGCCATGCTGTAAGAAAGTGTAATAAAGTTTGTTATAGAGAATTTTATTCATTAGTTATTCTAATTAAAATAATCAAAAAATGTCCGTTGCACCAAGCAATATCTATCACTAAAATCCCCGCCCTGATTATCACCGTTATATATGCAAGTGGCTTTTTTGTTACTCCTTGTATGACCTTTATTTTTGAAGTAGTAGCATAAAAATGGACCAGTTAGAGTTTATCCAAATACGTCGTTTTATCCTTAAGCTAGGTAAAATGCTGCACAAGTACGGTTCTCCTTCTTTTCGTTTGGAAGCGTATTTAATTGAAATCGCTACACATTTTGGTCTGCACGCGTCTTTTAACTCCACACCTACCACTTTATCTATCGTGCTGTGGAGTGATCATCATGAAGAGGAATATAACCATTCTGCACGTATGCAACCTGGAGATCTGGATATGAATTCTTTGTCTCGAACTGATGAGTTAGCGTACGAATTATTGTCTGGTGATATCTCACTTGCAGAAGCTAATATGCGCTTGGATAAGATTAATATTATGCCGAGTCCTTATGGAAAAAGCTTAACGGGCATCGCTTTTGGCTTGTCTACCAGCGCATTTGCGATGTTGATGGGAGCAGGTTGGTCAGAAATTATTTATTCTGGGTTATTGGGGTTGATGGTGTATTTCTGGACGCTTTGGGCATTTAGTTCAAAACGGATGAGCTTGATGTTGGAGCCATTGGCTTCGTTTTCAGTCGGTTTTGTAGCCTGTGCCATCAATCATTATTCTTCTTCAGGTTTTAATATTTGGCTGATCATCCTGTCCTCTTTGATCATCTTAGTGCCGGGCTTGTCATTGACCATGGGGTTAGCTGAATTGTCCTCAAGGAATATGGTATCTGGAACGGCGCGGATAATGGATGCCATCATGCAACTATTTAAACTGTATTTTGGTGCTTTTTTAGGAGTGAGCTTGGGCTATCAATTATTTGGTCAACAAGATCTGGCAATCGCCGTCACCTTGCCTGTTTGGGTTAACTGGTTGGGCGTACTCTTGCTTAGTATAGGGCTAGTCGCCATATTTCGTACTCGAATAAAACATGTACCTTGGGCAATGACCTCTACTTTTATAGCGTATGCAACATCGACGTGGAGCTCAGGTTATCTTGAAAACGGACTTGGCGCCTTTGTGGGTGCATTTGCACTGGGAGTATTTGCCAATCTATTTTCACGCATTGTTAACGCGCCCTCTACCATAGTCGCTATGCACGGTTTAATTGTGCTGGTTCCGGGTTCAAAAACCTATATTGGATTGAATTCGTTTATCTCAGGGCAAGATATTATTAAAACAGACCATATTGGTCAGGAAACCTTCTTGATCTTGATGTCGCTGGTGGCAGGATTAATATTCGCTAACGTGGTCATGCCCACCAGAAAATCGTTGTAATAGGGTCAAGGCTTAAGGTGCCAACTAGTATAATAACAATATTGCTAACAGCTAAAGTAGGCACCTATACCCAAGGACCCCCCCCCTTCTTTAAATTGCGTTTTAGCATTTAATCCACGCATTTTAATTTTTAATCCAAACTACAACTACAACTACAACTTGTTCTGGTCAAGTCCAACCGGACACTTTTCTAAAGGAGTTTTCAAATTCAATTGGCGATTGATCCAAATTAGCTGAATGTAGTCGCTCAACATTATAATATTTCATGTACCTAGCAACATCTTCTCGCATATGTGTTCGAGTGGGCTGCGGTACTTTAAACAACCAATCATGCTTTAAACTTCCAAAGAAGCGCTCCACAACAGCATTATCCCAGCAAGCTCCAACATCTCCCATACTAGCTCGACACTCTAATCGCGACAGTAGATTTCTAAAGCCTTTACTCGTGTACTGAGAGCCTCTGTCACTGTGAAACACCAAACCTTTTGGTGGTTTGCGTAAATTATGAGCCTTTGTCAGTGCTTGCTCGACCAAATCACGCGTCATGCGTTTTGATATATGCCAACCTACAATCCGGCGTGAATACAAATCCATGACAATGGCTAAGTACAACCAGCCCTCACCAGTCTTTAAATAGGACACATCACCCGCCCAAATTTGATTGGGTCCAACAGGATTGAAATTCATATTTAGCAAGTTGTCAGCCACAGCATCACTGTGTTTGCGCTTGGTTGTCACTTTATAAGCTATTCGCTGAGTCACAACTAATTTAAGCCGTTCCATTAACTTAATGGCGCGATACCGCGTTATTTCAAAGCCTTCTTTGCGTAGTGCTTTAGCAAGCTCTCTGCTGCCTAAACTGTTTCGACTTGCCTTGAATAATGCTTTGGCTCGTCGATACAGTCTTAGCATTTGAGCGCTAATGAGTTCACCAGGTTTTTTTAGCCATGCGTAGTATGCTGACGAACTCACTTCCATCACTTTACAAGCGACTGACACAGGATACTTAGCATCAAGCTCACTTATAAAAGAATATCTTACTTCATTTCTTTCGCGAAGAAGGCACTTGCCTTTTTTAGGATTTCACGCTCCATTTGTAGACGTTTACTATCTTTCCTGAGTTGAATTAACTCTGCTCGTTCATCGCCAGACAACACGTCACCTAGTGCCTGTTTCTTATGCTTAGCTACCCAGTTGTAAAGTAGTTTGTCTGTCACACCTAAAGATGCAGCAGCTTGTACGATTGGATAGTCTTGCTCTATTACCAGAGCGACCGCTTCTTGTTTAAATTCTGCGGGATAATGTTTATTTGTTCGTTTAGTCATATTCACCTCAATTAACAGGATTATAATCCTTTATTGAAGTGTCCGGTTAATTCAACCACAACAGCAGCCGGTGGTAGCTGTGGCTTGTCAGGGAAGGAGTGGTGTTTATAAGTCAGGAGATGCCGACGCGGGGCCGAAGTGATCTGAATCACATATAACCAATTTGTGGCGTCTACAGTCATGAATTTGTTGCGTTAGGCCATCCATAGAATGAGTTCGACAGGTTATATTCAGAGAAGACAAGGAGTACTTTCGTAGCCGTTAATGTTTGCCCGCAGTACAAACTTGAATTAGTTGAGCCTTAGAATCCTTAAATAACTTATATCGATATCACGTTAAGACGCTTTATGTTTAAAAAACTTAGCGTACACAAAGTCATGTGAGGTTTAATATTAAACAACGATAAATAAGTCCTTACTTTGGGTGGGTGAGTAATAATATTTATCCTAGATTATGTTAGTTAGAGCGATTAGCATCAATTGAAGCGACCATACCTGACCGTCTGTTTTCTCATGTGAGTTTAACCGATCGATGCAATACATTGGTTTAATCTCTCTACTGGTGCCATTCATTCCAAATCAGACTGATATCCAATGGAGGAGCTATGAAGCCAGGGCATCCAATGTAATTCGTTGTATTATTTGAATCACCTGCAATAGATTTTAACTTCTTGATGGATAGCTCGCTTAAAGGATTAACCATTTACATTTAATCTACCTAGCGATCGTTATTATTGTTGTTATTCGTCACCACACGATTAGAATATAAACCTTACTTTACAAGTGGTAGATTTACTGGCACCTTAGCAGCAGATGAAATAAAACCAAGGATTGCGTCAGATACATCACGCTAACAAGCAAAAACATGAGCAGTAACAACAACACTGAAAGCCTATTACACGATCGGCTAAATAACGCCACTAAAGCCGAGTTAAGCCGCCTTAGCCTGCATCTTAGCATTCCTGAAGATTCGTCCATTAATACTATCGAAATTACCTATAGCGAGGCTGCTGATAACTCGCTCTTTAATGCTATCCGCCCACTGATTAATAACGATACCCCCACCTATTCCAAGGTACTCCGACTGCTTTACTGCGAAATGCGTTCATTCACTGAATCACTGGATGAATCCTGGCAGCGTGTAAAAAGTTTAAAACCCTGGGAGTACGCGTCCCCGATCGATGAAATGAGTGACCAGGAACTGGAGTCAAAAATTCTCGAAATCTACCAAGCCGAATATCATGACTCGAAAGACAAACTGAAAACAGACCCCAGCTTCTGGAAACGTATAACAGGTGCCCTGCCCTCACTGAGCACAATCGGTGGTGGAGCAGCCACAGCGGCCACGGCATCTGCCTGGAGATTGCCCTTTCTGGCTGCACCCGCAACCAGTATCGCAGGACCCATAGCCATTACCCTGGGCGTCGTCTTGCTGGGTGCCAAAATGGCAGGCCCCGCCTACAAGAAAATAATACCCGCCACCGTTGAATTAATGCTGATACAAAAACGGATTGATAGCATGCCGCAGGAACTGTAATGAAGATATTAATGGAAGAACCTCTCAAATACGCCGCCAAACTTAAAATGGGCAGTATCATTCGCTATGGCGCGATACTAAAGGATGCCGGTACCGGCCAGATTGTCGGCCACCTGAAAGAAGCCGGCGACATCGGTTCTCTTCTATCCCAAGCGGGATCCTCTGCATTCAGTCTCAGCTCGGCTGCAAACCCCATTTCGATGGCTTTTAGTGCGCTAAATACCGTTCAAATTGCAGGCGTCCAAAAATCAATCCATCAAGTCCAGGAAACACTGGAATCACTACAAATGGTAACCAATGTTGCAGCACTAAGCTCTGTAGTCGGCCTAGGTGTTTCTGTTGCTGGTTTCGCCGCTGTTACCACAAAACTTAATAAAATCGACAGCAAGTTGGACACCATCGCCACAGATATCGTCGCCGTCAAAAAGGTGCTCAATCACCTGCATAAAGGCTGGGATGCCATGTCATTAGCGCAACTCAAACAGGCAGCGGAGAATCTTATCGTCGCGGAGCGGGCCGATACCCGGGAAAGACGCATGGAACTTGCCAAAGAAGCTGCATCTGTATTCTCGTTGCTCAGGCACTATTACGCCAACTTGCTGGCGGACAAGAGTCTGTTCACTGACATCAAGCTCAGCGTAAATGAATTACATGAGCTCATTGCCCGTTACACCTATTGCTGCATGGGGGTATTGCACGCAGAATTCATGACAGAAGATCTGGGCAGTTATCGTACCCGCCTGGATACTATCCTGGCCGATTTTACAGACCTTGTAAGCATTAACCCTAAGGAACTATACCAACTCCGCTGTGACAATCTAACCGCACTAGCACTGGACCACGACTACTCAGAACACGCGCAACTATTAACCGACCTATCGACTTATTCGCAGGAAACCAACGCAAGACTTGAATCCTTTAAAGTTGAGCTGGACTACCTGGAAAATAATCAACTAACAGTACCCCAATACCTGGTCGCTCTTAAGGAACATGAACCGGGTATCGTAGTATTGCCTGCCGGGTCAGTATCATCATGAAACGATCCGGGTATTTTTATGCCATTGCCGCCTTGATCATAGCTGGATTGTTATCACCTGTTGCCATCCCGGTGGCAGGAGCTTTAATCATTTTACTCCCCATAGTATTTGTATTGTGGATTGGCATGTTCATCGGAGGTGGCGCTATTGGCATAACCACCAAGTGAGACAGCAAGGGCTAGGAGCAACGATAAGGGCAAAACCTTGATAAGTGATAGTACTTTCATTTAAACCTCAGATAAGAGAATACAGCATCATATATTGCCACGTGTGAAGAATAAAAAAAGATACTGTCTAGTACCTCTATGTCTTACGGGTAATTCGCAGCTAGACGTTACCATTGTCAGCGAGTTTTCAATATCGTTTCAACTACAACATCAAATTTCTTTATGCCAATGAATAAGAGCTATTGGGATTAATGGGGTTGCTACATTGAGTAATGAATTACTACCTAGCTATTGGTGAGTTACTTTTGATGATTTCATTATCTTCAACATACATAGAAGCCAGTTCAATGCTTCCAAAAGCTTTTATAAGCCTTATTTTGGTATGTCTATGTCCTATAATTGACTGTTATGTTTCATAACCGAAGGGAAACAAATATATTACAAGACCGATACTTTTCTACTAGATGTCAGGAGCTAATTTAAAACTCCCCACTCTTTCAAATACGTCCGAATAAAGAAAAAAGAATGACTCAAATAAAGGGCTAAAGCCAGCTTTTCTATAAAATGGAAATCTTTCCCAAGTATTATAATAAAGAAAGATAAAACCAATATTGTACTGATGACGAACTGGGAAGCAGCATTAGACTCAAAAGCAATTGAGCTATCTTCATTCCCGATAAAAAATTTAGCGAAAATAATTATTATAGAAACATTAAGATAAAATATTAATTCTAATTTTTTACTTAAAAGTAATTCATCGACAGAGCCTATCAATAGCACATAACCCATGAAATCATTAGAATAGAGGAGAACTAAGGAAATGGGTACAGCCACGCCAAGAAACATAAAAGTTAACAAAAGACTTAAATTGTAATAAATTTCTGCTTTTCGGGAGAAACTAGGTTTTCTTAAAAGTCTTAATATACTCAACATGATGGCCTTGAAAACCAATGGAATCAAAAAGTGGATGACTGATGTCATCGCCATTAACTTCAATCCTGTTAGTAAAATCGCTCCATTTAAATGATTTAGATGATAAAAAAAGGACAGAATTAATAAGCAAAGTGCTATTAATGGGAGACCCCAGTAATAAATAGGGGAGTTTTTAAATAACGGGTTAATAAACGTAATCACGAACCAAAATTCCTTTTAACTAAATACATACTAACGTTTACTCAACACGCTAATAGAAAGAATACGAACTGCTATATACCAACATAATTATAGCCATTCAAAAGTGAGTTCATTTTATGGTAAGTGGCAAATCCACTTGTTACAAAAGCAAAAGGACACCTGACTTTAACGAGACCTTTCTGCTTCATATTGAAAAACAGTTAGTGCGGGCAGAGGTATAGGTTGTAATTATCTGCGTAGCTTTCAATTGCGTTGCCAACAGCATTGCTGTTAGTCACAATATCAAACAATGTGCGCCCATTACAATCAGTAGTTGCCATACCGAAATCATTACACAGCGCTCTAAATGACTCACTTTCCTTGGTTCCCAACCAAATAGGAGTAAATAGTTTAGTTAACTTCTCTCGATAATTATTATTAAGAGCGCTAGTTATATTTATGCGATCGTTAAACACTTTTATAGAAGTGAGTAGGTTATCAATCGTGTCTTCGGAGGCTTTTTGCAATTCGTTAAACTGGCTGGATGTCTTTTGCAATTTATCAAACTGGTTAGGTGTCTCATCCCTCATAATTTTGATACTCACTAATTCAGGAAAGACTGTAAGTCGACTGAATAGAAGTAGCCACCATCGAACACAGTGCGTGTATGCCCATAATAAACAATTGATCTGCGTGCAGTCGCCATATCTAAAGTCAAATTAAATACAACAAACTTTTCCCCGCCAGACGTTGGATTCAAACGAACAACTTCATCAACATTCTGCAGCGCTGTATCCTGCGCATTGTCTCCCGATAGCGTATAACGAAAGCGCTCCTGCTCATTTACAAAAAAAGTTGCTTTAGATGTAATAAGCCAAGCCTTCTTACCCCCATAGTGCTCCGGGAAAACAAGCTCTATGCTAACTTCGTCTCCGTCGCTCTGTGATACAGAAACATCTACTTTAGGCGGTTCTGGCGACATCGGTGTAACGTGAACAAATTTTGCCCAGACTGCGTGAGCGGGGCTGCTCGCCACAGTGATTAATACGAAGAGCGCAATGCTCGTTAAAAATAGGTCAGTACTTCTACTGTTCATAACTAGACACCTAACGCTTTGCTAACGGGCAAAATACAGTTTGCCAAAATTGGCGAGGTACGAGCCGAGCAAACTGTATTTTGTCCTGTTGAGCAACTTGTTAGTTTTGCATTAATTTAGAAAAAGATAATCGCAGATAAACTGAGAGAATCAACGTCATCTGACTTACCGTAACCAACACCAGCTGAAAATTGATCTGTAAAATGATACATTGCTGAAACATTAAAACCAGTTTCCGATTCATCGGCGATATCGACATAACTAAGTGAACCACTTAGCTCTAACTGAGCTGTAACTAATGAACGAAGACCTGCTTGAAGGCCATATCCGTTTTCACTATCATCTTCTGAGTTTCCTTGGAAAGATGCTTCAACCTCCATATCTTGATACGAAACAATACCAAAGAAATCAGTAGTGGTAGAAATCGCATGACGATAACCTAGCCCAATAGATAATGTATTAAAATCCACATCCACTTTAGAACCAAAAACATCAATATCATCAGACACTGACGCGTAGCTACCAGCTATAAATACATTATCACTAACTAATTTTGTACCTGAGACACCAAAACCTGTTAGTTTATCGCCGTCTAAATCTACTGATTGATAAGATAAAGACGCACTATCCCAACGAACAGACTCTGCGGCCTGAATTGTTCCTACTGATAATAATAAAGCAGATGCTAATACTAATTTTTTCATTTTAAACTCCATGCCCAAAAAATAAATAACGCTAGAATTGTGGGCTGCAAAACTAACGCCCAAATAAGGGGCTTTTTATAGTTTGCTAAAATGGTGAAGCGAAGCGGAACACAGCAAACTTTAAAAAGTCCCGCTTGATTTGTTTGTTAGCTGGCAACTTACCGAACTTACAAACAAAACCTTACTCACTAAACTAATTGATTTTATGAATAATAAAAACCAATTTCTAAAACTTTATATTAATTTCAGACTTAAACACTTATGACGAAAACAACGGATTGAAGTCACCAATAAGTGTTAAACGATAAACCAAGAATTGATTGCTAAGCGATGAATGTGAAAAGCTTTGATAAACAACAAATTCCTTTTTACCTGCTAACGCCCTGTTAACAGGCAAAAAATAGTTGGTTAAAATTAGCGACGAAGGAGCAAAAACCAACTGTTTTTTGTCCTTGTTTAACAGCTTGTTAGAGTTTTTTTACGTCACGCAATATATCTAAATCATAATCAGTTTTACGATTGCGCAATGAGTGAACACCAGTACACATGTATGTAAAGTTATTATTGTCTAAGAACACTAAACTTTCTTGACCTAGAGTAATTGGTGCGCCGCAACTTGAGGTGTCTGTTGTAACAACAACTTTAGAATCTAGCTTACCTTTAATGGTTTCAGTAACAGTAAACTCCGCCTTTACAACTTGATTATTGATCTCACCAGAAATTGCTATACCAACAAAAACTTTGTCAGAAAGCATCAATTTTTTAACTACGGTATCACCATCGCATTTACATGCGAAAGCGTTAAATGAAACTAGCAGCGATATACAAATGGTCAAATATTTCATCGAAAACTCTAACAGTTTATTAGTCGGAAATCGGGTTAAGTGCGGATTCAATTAGACTTAAAATTTCCGAAAAAGTAAAAATATAATTCATCATTTCATAGTCTTAGCGCATATGAAAGTCATTTTCAGGATGTTTCTGACAAGTGGAAACCGCTGTTCCGGTTAAATACGAAATTTCATAAAAATATGCTTTGACTTTAAGTCCATATCTAACAATAACCTACAAGAGAAATATGATAACAAGTGCCACACATTTTGCGTGAGTTCCCCACAAAACATTGGCAATATTTTAATGTCAGCCTTTATCGAGTCAATCCGCTTAGAAATTCGAAACCTACGGGTCAGATTTTGAGTTTTGCACAAAATACAAGACCTGACCCCAATCTTTATTACGAGAACGACTGGTCAAAAACAAAACCGCGATGAGCAATCAAGCCCGAGGCTTATTAAGTGAGTTTGGTGTGGTGTTTCCTTGTGGTCACAAGGCGCTCTTAAGTGGATTAAGCAGCGTCATAGATAACCCTCAGTATAGTCAACGATTACAAGATATGGTGATAGACATGTTGAGTGATATACGTCACACTTAAACGCCTAAAAAGTATTGAAAAACAGTTAGGCGAATTTGTTGATGGCAGTGAAAGCGGTAAGATATTAAGCAGTATTCCTGGTATCGGTGTGATTAATGCTTCAGCATTGTTAGCTGCCATAGACAAAGGGCAAGCATTCAATAGCCCCAAAGAGTTTGCCGTGTGGTTAGGGCTGACGCCCAAACAACATGCCTCGGGTAACATCAGTAAAATGGGCGGCATCACCAAGCGCGGTGACCGCTACTTACGTAAACAACTGATACATGGTGCTAGAGCCTTTGTCAGTCGTGCGAGCTGCAAAAGCACCGACCCATTAGCTTTATGGGCAACTGAAGCTTCGCCTCACCAAACCGTTCAATAAAGTGGCAGTCGCCGTAGCGCATCGCTTGGCGCGTTTAATCTGGATATTGCTCACGCGCCAAGAGCGCTATTGCGCAGTTATGCCTACATCTTTAGAGGTCAGCGCGTAACATGAAACAGTTTACGTTACCCCGGCCTTGCTCAATTCCGTCCGAGACAAAGGCAACAAGCCTGTGTGGGTGTTGTGGAAGGCAAGACTACGGGGTAACACCCAATTTACCCAACCCGCTTAGTCAGAGCATGATGAAGAAAACGGTCTACCCTACCTCATCAAAGCCAGACGTAGGACAAGGATAACTAATCCGAGTGGGTGTGTAAAAGGCGATAAGGTACGGAGTTCATCAGAGGCCTGAAGTGATAAAACCAATGCAATTAAGAGCCTGAATATATGTCAGAACTAAGCCATTTTTAGACTGCCTTCAACACAACAGACTAGCGGTAAAAGAAGAGTAAAGCGTAATTCGTGCTGAAAATCAGCACGAAGAGGACAGGTATTACGTTGACATCACGGGAGCGTCCATATATGTCTTGTTAATTATTCTAATGAAGCGCCCGAGTATGAGACGAATAGACAACTATGATAACGAGCAGCCAAAAAAATGGTTTTGCAATTTATTACGAGGGGTGTCTTTATAATTTAAGAAAAGCAGCTATATTCGCTGTTAAAAGCGGCTTTTCTGCGCTGTCGGCAATGTTTATTTGACCTTATTTCGCTAAGCCACTGTTATTATTACTCGTTACCGAACGACTGTCTAGGAGTGGCCACCCCGCGGATAGCCCCACACAAACACACCATGACAAATTCATTAGAAGTGAATCAATACATAACATCCATGTAATTCGCCTTAAAGGCCACCAGAGCTGTTGATGCTTATTCCAGATAAACAGGCTAGATAGCCACAGGTTGTTCAAAAGTTGAGAAACAAAGATATTTTATTGGATACCAAACCTTGCCATAAGTTGTGATTGCTAACCTTTTGATACTCCATAGCGACTATCTATTATTAGGCAGTCTTATTCATCACTTTAGCCTCGACTCAGGGCGAGTATTTTCTCGGGAGACGTTTCATCTGTGAAGTCCTGCCAACCTGTTACCTGTTGCAATTGAGCTTGAACTGATAAGCGGTCTGCGAGTTCGTTTCCCTCTGTCCCTGAATGAGCCTTGACGTGTGTCATCTGTACCTTTCCGATCAGAGAACGACTTAAGGCGTAACACTCTTTGATCAACTCAAGATTTTGTATCGGAGCGCTGCCACCCTTGGTCCAATTCTTTTTCTCCCACCCCCTTGACCAAACAAAGACAGCTTTAAGGGAATAATCCGAGTCGCTTAAAATTTCTACTGGCTGACTTTTTTTGATGTAATCGTGGGCTAACTTAATGGCCTCTCTTAATGCAACTAATTCGGCCGTGTTATTTGTGCCGTTAGGGACGTGGTAACCGTACTTTAAAGTCGTTAACTTTCCATACTCATAAATTACAAGGCCAGAGCCCGTCGCACCCGGGTTGGGATCGCAAGCACCGTCGGTGTATATCTGTATGGGGAACTGATAGGCCAGCACCACTGTTAATCCTTCAGGACTACTGGCAGCTGAGGTCGCTTGGATAGAATTCTTGGGTGAGGTGCCCGGTGACGTAACCGCATTCCCAAGGTATTCGTCAGCCTCTTTCTGAGTCGTGAACGATTTAAATGCAGCTCCAGAATAACCCTTGGTCGATAACTGACAAGCTGCCCATGTAGTGAAAATACCAACCTTATGGCCCTTGAGTACTGCGTAAAATTTCTTAGCCATTATGCTCCTTAAAACACTGCATCGTCATCAAATCCATCGCATTGGAATTCGTTTGCCTCATCGAGGATGATTTTAACATGTTATCAATATTCTGTAGAACACCATGTATTGACTAATACAGCAATTATAAATACTCCCCGCTTAAGACACTTCTAATTCTACTAGATAAAATTTACGCCTGCGTAACTATAAAACTATAATGAATGAGTAATAGAGTAGCAATAGCCTCACACGGAGTAAGTAACGCCGATGATGCATTTTAGGCGAAACAGCCGTAAAGAACGTTTTCAAAATAACAACTTCATTCATGGTATTGATTTTTAATGATGTTTGGAGATTGATCTGATCACTAAGTAACGTGGATGTTCCAAATCATCTTAAAATTACTACCTGTTTATTTTGTGGGGTATCCTTCAGACCCTGAGACCATTTAATTATATTGTCATCATATCTAAAGCCCACCAATCTTAATGATAACTATTATTATTTAGATTGGTGGGCTTTATGTCTTTCAAATATTGTTTTACTTTTACCGCTGTCGAAATGTCTGTGCGTTATGGCGATTGCGATTGCAATACCCACAACGATGACATCATAGCTTGTTATGTACACTTAGGGTTGGAACGGGCCAAACAACTCACACATCTTGCTGCTGTGCGACAAGCACATATGCGGGTAATCAACACTCTGATTGACACAATATGCGATCACTGTATCGCTAGTTTTTGGCGTAAAAAATGTTATCGCTATATAAAACGTTTGTTACCACTGTTATACGAAATATTAGACCAACAGCAATACAAACAAAAAACCCAAGAAATTAATAAATTACACGCTTACTACATCGGAGATAAGCAAAATAATTATCCACTGCAAAATTCGCAACCCTAAAACTTACTCAGTATAAAAAACAGTCTTAAGCAGCGCATCCATAACAGGAGTTTGCCATGTCAGAATACAGATACATTTGTCCTAATCACAGATTTTGGATAGATGCCAACCCAAAAGAAGCTTTTATTAGCGTTCAGAATATGACTAAACTAGCTGAACATTTACTACACAGAAACCAACCAAACAAAGCGATACCGCTCTTAGGCTGTGCATTTGAAACAGCAGAGATCATTTTTGACAACCGCTTAGAATCACCGCAACTCACCACAAATTTAACTTCATTAGCAATTATGTTGGCCCATGCTTATGTATCCATTAATCAAGTCGATGCAGCCAAAAGCTTATTACAACGGTTCAAAAATAAAATGAAATGTGCCATCGAATGTGCCTTAGATTATGCCACTAAAGTCGCATTTTTTGAACATTGCTCCAATGCTATTACCGAGGCAAGTATCGACATAATGTTATCTGATGTAATCTCACCACAAGAAATAAAAAAAACGGCCTATGTCCACTAAAAAGTTAATTTCACTCAGTAAATAGGAAAGGATGAATTAATAGAAATAGGATAGTGATCTTCCCCTAAATTTGTAGACATTTTTTACTTAGAAAGCGAAGTAAGGTAAAAAGTGTTATGAATAAAAAATATCCTGATGAATTTAAGCAAGAAGCCGTTCGACAAGTGTTGGAAAAAGGCTTCTCGGTACCCAGTGTTGCTAAGCGCTTAGGTATTTCCGATAAATCTTTGTATTACTGGGTCAGTAAAGCGAAAAAACCGCCCCAACAATCTGCTGAGAATGAGGAAATACGGAAGCTCAAAGCTGATTTGAAGCGCGTCACAGAAGAAAGAAACATCCTAAAGGAAGCCGCCGTGTACTTTGCAAGCGAGTCAAAGAAAAGTACACGTTCATAAAATCACGGCTCCAAATCTATCGCGTAAGCACCATGTGCAGAGTGCTGAACGTTCACCGCAGCGGTTTTTACGCGTGGTTAAAAGAACCGCAGTCTAAGGCCGAAAAAGACAACATACGATTGCTTGAGCAGATTAAAGCCAGTTATGTGCAAAGTGGTGGAGTTTACGGCAGTCCACGTATCACGCATGAATTGCGACGTTCAGGTGAAGCTTGTGGTGAAAACCGCGTAGCGAAGTTAATGAAACAAGCTAAATTGAGAGCCAATATTGGCTACAAGCGGCGGTACTTTAAATCAGCTATACCATCGGTCATTGCTGATAATCACCTCCAACAGCAGTTTGTTGTATGTGAGCCTGATGAAGCGTGGGTTTCGGACATCACCTATATAAAAACGTACGAAGGTTGGCTCTACTTAGCCGTGGTGGTGGACTTGTTTTCTCGAAAAGTGATTGGCTGGTCGATGCAATCAACGATGACGTCTGACATTGTCATAAAAGCGATGATAATGGCTATTTGGAGACGACCTAAAGCAACAGGTGTTGTAGTGCATACTGATCAGGGTAGTCAATACGCTAGCGGTGATTACAGGGACTTCTTAACTGCACATAATATGCAACCTAGTATGAGTCGTCGCGGTCATTGTTTAGATAATGCTGTTGCGGAAAGCTTTTTCCATTCACTTAAAACCGAGAGAGTGAAGCGAAAAGTGTACGCAACACGAAGTGATGCAAGAGCAGATTTGTTTGATTATATAGAAATGTTCTATAATCCAACACGACTGCACAGCCACCTTGGTTATGTGTCCCCCGATGAATATGAAAACACATATTCAAAGGCAAGCTGAATGTCTACTAAACTGGGGGAAGATCATAGAAATTAACAGGACATCCATGATAATCAATTGCGAAGCAACCCCTTTAGTCAGCAACGCCGATGCTCTTGCCCTCGACTCTAAGTACTGTACGATTAAAGATTTCTAATAACAAAATCAGTTGTTTAAAATTATCATTGGCTGTTGAGTTTATATCATGGGTGGCTTGTTAATTCAGGGCTATAATGGCGTGGAACTATGTCTCAACACAAATACCTTGTATTTGACGATTTGAATTCCCGCTGAACTGTGCTTTTTGAGGTCACTTGGGTATATAAGGGCGTTGCTTAGTTAATGGGGCTCACCGCGATAATACTTTTTGTTAAGCTTATTGAATAAGCACCGCTATTTGAGCTTATAATGGCGGTCAAATAGTTTTCGCAATTGATGAACTCATGTGAGTATAAAATGACACATAAAGTACGTTATAAGTTTAATGGTGTGGCAAAGGAAATGAGTTTTTCTTACAGCCGCTATCGCAATATGCATGAGGCAGTGGCCGATGCTGAAGGACTAGACCTTACCCACTTTTTGCAAACTGAGCAGCGAGTTGCCACCATCAGTAAAGGCAAAGCGACCGTAAGAAATTTTAGAGATGCCGAATTTGTAAAAATGGGTTTTACTGAATTATACTTCTTAAAAAATGGCCAAGAATGATGGTCGTTTTTGGTCATGCACTCAATAGTTTCGTCAGCAGTAGCGGTGCTGCAGTTAAGATTATAGCGAGCATCAACAAATCGACAGGAAAGCCTTAGGCACAGCACTGGCTGGCCTCAGGCTTAGATACAGGGATGCGCCTAATGCACATCCATTGCTGATCCAAAAGATACTGACCCCTCAGGTCAGTGCCTTGTCGGCAAGGCTTGTTTAGTCTTATTTCGTAAGGCGGGTGTTATTGAATAGATAATGCAGTGATTGCAATAACCCTGCCCCCTTTGAATACGGTCCTGAGGGAACAGAGTTAAGCACTATCTCGTTTTAGAATATCGCCATAGGATTAAGCGGCGAGCCTGTGGCACCTTCAACATTGAGCGGCGCTGCCACTAACATAAAGGTTGGGCGCTTTAGCTGTCTGGCGACATCGCTAAGCTTTCTTAAATCAAGGTTATCAAAAATCGGCATGCCCATACCGATAAGGGTCAGCTCGTGAAGCGGGTTAAATCGGTTTTCGACTCCTGAAGGCATAACGTCCGAAACGCCATCGCAGCCAATAACCGCAACATCACGCTCCTTCAGAAAAGTCGCCACAGTGGTGTGCAGGCCCGCAGCTTTTTCGGTAAAGGTCCACTGGCCGAGTTCTTCAACCGCTTTCCAACGGCCAGTCTTAATCAACAGTGCATCCCCCGAGCCAATCTTAACACCGATTTTTTCTCCCATGCGAGGAGATCTTCGGTAGTGATTGCTCGTCCTGGCTGCAGGAAATCAACGCCAAAAAACGCCGGAAAATCAACCAGTACACCGCGGGTAATAATGCCAGACTCGGCAATGTTTTCGATACCGAGTTTTGCAAAACCGCCGGCTTCAAGTTTAAAGGGGAAGCCGTTATACATTTTTCCTTTGTAGGCGAAATGGGATATTGCGTCTAAATGGGAATGGGCAAAACCGTGATAGGCCACCGAAAAATTATCTCCCGCAGCTTCAGGGTGTTGTTCTGGAGGTATGCCAAAGGCAGCGGGGAAAATAAACGCTTCATGAATAAAAGGCGATTGATTAACCTCATCTTTCTCTTCATTCATTGGCAGGGCAAGGGACACCACTGCGCCAGTTTTAACCAGCTTTGAGGCTGATATACGTTTCTCTGCAGTAATTAGGTTCAGTGTGCCGAGCTGATCTTGGTCACCCCAGCGACCCCAGTTGGAGACTTGGAATAACAAATCTTCAAAGCCAGCCGTGTTGATAAACTCAGGTTTTTTTTGATCAGCAAAGCTATCCGCTGAAAACATGCTGGACGCGAGCAGTGTTGCCAGCGTAAAAGATGCGGTAAAACGTTTCATATTAAGATCGCCAAGAAAATTCTTATTATATTTTGTCTCTGAGACCCACATTAATCAATAGATCTGATGTGTATACAAATGTTTGAGTACAGGTAAAACAAAACGTCATTTTTTTAAATAAAATACATCATGCCTTATATTTTCCATATTTACCTTTTTTTTATCCATGAGGGAATGAAAGTTGGCAATTTTTAGTCTATTAATCAACTATTTCTACTTAATTCAGAATTCAAGACAAGCGCCCCCAGCTGATGTGCAAAACCAGTTTGCTTGTGATGATGAACGGCTTTTATTCAAATAGATTTATCTGATGTTAGGACATTAACAGGATATCCATGATAATTAATTGCGAAGCAATCTCTCAGTCGGCAAAGCCGATGCTCTTGACCTCTCCTCGATTCAAGGCTCGCCGATTATTTTGTGAATTCAGTAGGGCAATTAGCATGGATGCTAATTGAGTTTGCCTCCCCAACCTGATGTAAACGCAACTTAGAAAAGTGAAACCTTTGACGTAGTCAAATACACTTCCTTGATGATTTGTACCCAAACCCAACATCCATGTTGGGTTGTTCAACTGGGCGAAGCCGTGCTTCTAAAGAATCTAGTTGAACCCTCAAGCGGCACTTTTTGCTTACTTTTTGCTGCTGTAGGAAAAATTAAGTCATTCAGCAAGGATGCTGTGTGAAAAAAGGCATGCGGACGCCGCGCGGGATGCCAGTAAGCGCAGCGCATAAAAAGCGTAGCCTCAGCAAAGCCGCCAAGCTGCGAGCCCCATGAGCATATGATTAATATGTGATTGGGGCGAGTAGCGACAGCAATGCAGCTGAGGTTTCAAGGATGACGTAGAAATGACTGGTCACATTTAAGTTTGGGATTAAAGAGTCCTTCGACACCCTATATTTCGGCTATGGTTTTCTATTAAAGTTTGGGAATATTTCAATCAAGGGAAGCCCAAGAAGATTATTTGTTCCATTTAAGTTTGGGAACAATCTCAGCCATTACTTACAGAGTTCAAGTCAAAACAGACCTGCCTTACTTGGAATGGTGTCATTACTAAGGGAAATATCGGTTTAATGAGCGAATTGCAGCTGTTGGATCTGACTTAGCTGAATGACTGTTAAGCCCAAGATTGCAGACGGTCGTGAAATACAATTTTTGAGTGATTTATCGCAGTAAAATGGACATTAACGCCACATTCAGCGGCTTGTCCGCTGCAATACTTTGCTAGTGCTATCCTCAGCTATAGACTTGTAATCTCTAGCCATTGTAACTAGATCAAAAACGCTATAACGACTACTTGCATTAGAGCAACCATCCTTAATAATGGCTAAGCCATTAAAAAAATTATCAGGGTCAGAGTCAATAAAAGAATAAAAGGGGTCGCAGTCAATTTATAATATTAATTATTTGAAACAATGACTTACTAATTTAATCTAACTCTGACCCCTTTTACTGAGAGAAAAACAGCCTATCTATCTGTTTAGGTCTTCGCTCGATTTATGCGTCTTGCGATCCCTCGTTGCGAGGGATCTCTTTAGACGTCCTTATCATCTCGTATATTTGAGTTTGTAATTTTTCTGGTGGGGTATTTTCATAGTCGTTCAAATAAACTTCGTATGCTAACCCTGCCCCTTCATAACCCTTGTCTTTCATCCATTCAACTAGGGCACGATAAGACGGTGCTACGTCACTATAGGGGCCAATATGTAGACAGGTAACCGCTTTGCCTTTAGGGGTTTCACTGGCTCGGATATTATCCCGGCCGCTAAAACGTTGTTGAATAGGAATGCCAAATTCCACATCCAGATTACGTAAATCCAAATTGTAATATTTGGCATACGGACGTCCCGCTGTATGCTGCTTGAACTCTTTCAAGTACTGCATTATTTTGCCAAAGCCATTGGCAACAATCACTGGTAAATCTTGCGCTGTCGTTACTGCCCTAATCGATAATGAGGGCTGAGGAACGAGTTCAACGAGTGCACATTTAATTGACATTTTTGCTCCCCTTTGAATTTAAATCCAACTAACCGACCAAACAATGAATCACATTATCTAATGTTTTATATTTACTCACTTGACAGGGATCAATTTTATTAGACTAGCAAGCGCTACTCTTTATTGGTAAAGCGACTGTGAAAGCATGAGTTTGGATGTAAGTAAAAAAAAGATACTAAGAGGAAATCCCACAGATGAGTGTTTTATCCTAGGTAGTCTGTCCTCATTGTTGGGTTATTAACCGCGTTCCAATTCTTGGCCTTGCAAGTGCGCCGAAGGGCGGGAAATGCAAACAGTTACTTTTTGATGGCCAGCCTGTGGAATTGTCGATGGCGAACTTTAACCGTTTTACCCAGCGTAACCATATCCCGATAATGGTCGATTTTTGGGCACCTAGGGGTGGTCCCTACCAAACGATGTCGATAACGTTTAAAAATGTGGCTAATGTGTTGGAGCCACATATGCGCTTGGCTAAGTTAAATATTGATGTTGAAAAAGAAATAGCCAGCCGTTGGCAAATTCGCAGCATTCCGTGCCTGGTTATTTTTGATCATGACCAGGAAATCGCCCGTAAATACGGTGCCATAGACAACACAAGCCTGATTAAATGGGCGAATACCCTAAACATTAGCGCCTTAGCTTAACTAGAGCCTGCATCATTAGCTTAAGAAATCTGCCCGAATACCCCCAAAAATCTTGGCTGTGCGGCTAATTCATTTACTGCCACATTTGTTTTATTGATTAACATCAATATTCCCCTGCGGTATCAGTGAACAATGAATATCTATGGATTTATTAATTAATTACCAGTAATTCGGGATGGCTAAACGTGATGACAGGAGCATGTTATGAGTGATTTTGCCGCTTTACGACAACAGATGATCGAATATCAAATGGCAGCCAGGGGTTTGGATGATGAAGCTGTGCTTAGGGCAATTAATGCTGTGCCACGAGAGGAATTTGTGCCCACCGAGCTGGTTGAATTTGCCTACAATGATTCGCCCTTACCGATTGCGGCCAGCCAAACCATTTCCCAGCCCTATATAGTGGCACTGATGACAGCGGCGCTCGAACTAAAACCAGAGGATCGTGTACTGGAAGTAGGCACCGGCTCGGGTTATGCCGTTGCGGTGTTGGCAGAAATTGCGAGCCAGGTGTATAGCATTGAACGCCATAAAATTCTTGCCGACAGTGCCCGTAAACGGCTTGAGGAACTGGGTTATGCAAATACCAAGATAATGTATGCTGATGGCACTCTGGGTTGGCCCGAACACGCCCCTTTTGATGCCATAGTGGTCGCTGCCGGAGGCCCTGATGTGCCTACAACACTCAAACAACAACTGGCCATAGGTGGTCGTTTGGTGATCCCCGTAGGTGCCAGTTTACATACTCAGAAACTGCTTCGGGTGCGCCGGATCAGCGCTGATGAATACCACCAGGAAGATCTGGGCGATGTGCGTTTTGTGCCCTTGATTGGCGCGGCCGGATGGGAGGATGAAACCACCACCAAAGCGCTTAAAAAAGCAGAACTAAGCTTACCCGAGTTAATTTATCAATCGAGCGAGCACTTTGCCAAAATCAAGGATGTCAAGCTGGACAATTTAATGCAGCGCATCGGCGATAGCCGCCTGGTATTGCTCGGCGAGGCCTCTCACGGCACAGCTGAGTTTTATGATATGCGCGCCCGTATTACCCGGGAATTAATCGAAAAGAAAGGTTTTACCGTCATTGCAGTGGAAGCTGACTGGCCCGATGCTAACCATATCAATCATTACATTCACAATACCTCTGCTGAGCCCCGGCTGGAAAGCCCGTCTTTCGAACGCTTCCCCACCTGGATGTGGGCGAATCATTCGGTGCTGGAATTTAGTCATTGGTTAAGGGCTCACAATCAGCAAATAGTCGATCCCCGGCAGCAAATAGGATTTTACGGTTTAGATCTTTATAGCTTGAATAGCTCAATACAGGCAGTACTTAACTATCTACATAGCGTTGATCCCCAAACCGCAGAAATAGCCAGAATTCGTTATGGCTGTTTAACTCCATGGATCCAGGATCCCACCTTATACGGCCAGGTTAGTATCAGTAAACAGTACCGAAAATGCGAAAGCGACGTGCTGGCTAACCTGCAAGATCTATTAAAAAAGCGTCTGGACTACTCCCTGGCGGATGGCGATAGATTTTTTAACGCAACACAAAATGCCCGATTGGTAGCCAACGCCGAACGTTACTACCGGACTATGTACTACGCTGAAAACAACTCCTGGAATCAGCGTGATCAGCATATGTTCGACACCCTGCAATCAGTGCTGGCCAATAGAGGGCCAGAGGCAAAAGCCGTTATCTGGGAGCACAACTCTCACATAGGTGATGCCCGCGCCACTCAAATGAGCGCCCGGGGCGAGTTTAATATAGGGCAGTTGGTGCGCCAACATTATGCTGACGCAGCCTATCTTATTGGTTTTGGTACAGATCACGGCACAGTAGCTGCGGCCTCAGAATGGGGTGGTCCGATGGAAGTCAAACAAGTGCAGCCAGCCCATATGGACAGCTATGAACGAATCTGCCATGAGGTAAACACTGATAACTTTTTGCTACCTTTGCGTCAGCCCTTACAGGATATAACCCGCACAAAGCTGCTAACGGAACGTCTGGAACGGGCCATTGGCGTTATTTATCGTCCAGAAACTGAGTTACAAAGTCATTATTTCTATGCCTCTTTGCCCCGCCAATTTGATGAATACATTTGGTTTGATGAAAGCAGCGCGGTTAAACCTTTGAGCAAAGAAACCAGAGCAGGGATGCCAGATACCTTTCCCTTTGGTCTCTAGGAGAATTGAGCATGCACACTTATCGCCAAGCCAGAGACATTATGCAAAGATTTACCATTGCTAACCAACTGTCTGCTGGAATAAACAGCTCAGCAACACAGCTTCGCCGTTACCTTTGGACCGACGCCTTTGCAGTGTGCAATTTTCTGTCGTTATACCGGCAAAGCGCCACACCTGTTTTTCTGCAACAGGCTTTACAACTGGTTTCTCAGGTACACCAGGTATTGGGACAACAGCGCAAAGACAGTGCCCATAAAGGCTGGCTCAGCGGTCTTGATGAAGAGCAGGCACAACTACACCCCACCATCGCAGGTTTGAGAATTGGCAAAGCGTTGAATGAACGTAGTGAGGATGACCCCGTTGACGATTCACTTGAATGGCAACAAGACGGCCAGTACTTCCATTATCTGACTAAATGGATGCATGCATTAAACTGTGTTAGTCGCGATACCGGCAATGGCATTTATACGCAATGGGCGATAGAACTGGCTAAGACCGCCCACCGGGCATTTGTTTACACGCCAGCAACAGGTGCTTCAAAGCGCATGTACTGGAAAATGAGTATTGACTTATCCCGTCCTCTGGTTAGCTCAATGGGGCAACACGACCCCCTAGACGGCTTGCTCACCTATCTGCAGTTGCAGGCCAGCGCAATACAACACCCTGATATCCCAGCAGAATTCAGATTAGATACTGAAATTGCCGATATACTGGAAATCTGCAGCGGTATAAGCTGGGTCAGCCATGATACCTTGGGTACAGGCGGCTTACTCAGTGATGCCTACAAACTACTGCAATTAAGCGACAAACAGCATCCAAATCAACACATCAAGCTGACAGACTTATTACATGATATCGAACAAAGTCTGCATGTATTTGTCAGCCATAATCCCCTACAACAGGGAGCAGAACATCGTTTGGCGTTTCGTGAATTAGGGCTAGCCATAGGCCTGCAAACAATAAACAAAATGCAACAATGGCTGAAACAAAATCCCGGGCGCTTTAGTCACCAAAATTTATTAGATGAGCTACTAACAAGGCTGAGTATCTTTGAGCCCATCCACACAACTATCGAAAACTTTTGGTTAAATCCCAAACATCACACCCATAATAGCTGGCTTGAACATGGGGACATTAATAACGTAATGCTGGCCACCAGTTTGCTGCCGGATGGCTACTTACAATTATCCTGGGAGCATCATTAGCATTGATTTAACAGGAGAGGAAAAAACAAGCGTAATAATCGTGCAACACAGGGTCGAACTAATAAAAAGTCGTCGCCAAAAAGCTTGACCTAGATCAAGCCATTTTATTTGCTTGGTGATAAATAGGTTCAGGTAAACCACCGACTAGTGCATCTTAATAATCAGGTTGCGGTGAGTTCATTTGGCGCTAATTTTAGGTCACTCTTTAGTCATAGTTACAACAGCTACCTCATGCGTGAAACACAATAGTAAAAATGAAGCATCCATGATGATTGATCTCCGAGGTAATCTGTTTGTGACCAATTAGTATATTGTGATTTAGGTTTCGTATTCTGGCAGTGGGTGGGAGCAGAATAGACTTTCAAGCAAGTATCTCTATAAATTTGTCGCTGTTTTTGGTTGTTATTCTAATGTCGGGTAATCCGACAAAGTGGACATAAGCAGTTGAAAACTGACAGTCAAAAAAGTGCCAATTTCAGTCAGAGCTAATCTGAACAAGAGTGGTTACTAAAAAATAGAACCCCCTCAAAAGGCAACCTAATCTAGGAATGTGGCCGCAGCTGTTTATTCTGAATTAATCTAAATATTTTCATGTTTTCATTGCAAGCGTCTAGCAAAAGCCATCTCCTCAATGAGCATGGTTATTGCCGAACAGTTACCAATGAGTGCCAATTTTTTGATTGTCTTAATTCAAGCAAATTAGAATGACTGTCTCTGTAATTCTAATAGTGCGCGATATGGAAAAAAGTTTCCTTTATCTGACAGTGGTTGATGAAGAAAGCTTACTGCAACTTCAAGGTGTGACCGTCGGTTACCGAATTATAATCAAGCCTCAACAAGGACAGAAGGTTTTACCTTACAACCTTGCCTGCTAGTACAGAGTTCGCCGCATGTCTAAACACCTGCATTTTTCGAGTAAACCCTACAAGGGCGATTCCAAAGACTGCAAGGAGTATGCTTGATGGTTCGGAGACATATATCTTACCCGTGTCTTGACCGTCAACAACTTGAAGGCTTCCAGAACCCTCTCCATCATATATAAGTCCATAATAGATGGCGCTACTATCTCTAAGAAACACCTTACCCTCGTTCGAAGTTGCCCTAACTGTGTCGGTGCAATTCAGACTAGATTTGTTTTTGATTGGTCCTAGGCAAAATGGATTAGTAAATGCTGTGTCCTGCAGTATTGTTTGTAGCTCTGCAACACCGTTATATGAACCTGTCTTTTTAACTGTAACATCAAAAAATATGTCGGTGCTCGTTCCACGGGAAGACTTTTTAGTACATTTGCCATCTACGCAAGTAACCAGTAGATAGGCATTATTTATCGTGGAGAAGTGATCTTGGGACAAGGCAGTACTAGTTAGATCAATCGTAAGCCAATTACTGAGAGTACCTAGCACACTATCGATGACTGGCTTGAGGAGGTCTGCAACAATACTGTCGATCAGGAGATTCTTCGCCACTGTAGTATAGTCAGCGTTTCCAGAGAGTATTGGCGTTGATTGGACCGGCGTTATAGTTAGTGCTAATGCAAGAACGATGCAGTAGATATTCGTAGATTTTCTCATGATATTACCTAGCTAATGTTACAGTGAGAATACTAATCATTTATCACCTGATTTAATTGACCTAGGTCAATTAAAAAAAGATAAAGTCAGAGTAGAGCTAAGCAGGCGTTATCCATGTCGCTAGCCACTAGACCAACTCTCTAAATACCTAGATATACACTGAGTGGCAAATTTGGGGAGTTAGTCTGGGCAGAGTAAAACTTTAAGACTCCAATGCCTCCTGCTCAGTCAAAACGGAAATTACGTAAAAAAATCTGACTGTCGCCTATCTCAGAAACTTGTTTTAGAAACCGTCGCTACTGACTGACGGCTGATCGCTCATTGGAGTCAGTCAGCCTATCAGGCAGGTAGATGCCATAAGGAGTCATTCGTAAAATAAAAAAGCGCTAGTACAACTGAAAGCGGACGGGTTTGCTGGCTTCACCCAACAAACATGAAAAAGCCGCTGTGATCAGCGGCTTTGCTTTAGGCTTAGAAAATCAAGTTACCGCTAGTGAGCCGGGATTTCGAGTCACTTTACGTTTGCTACCCAACGTTGCGCCTGCAAACCCTATAATTAGCAAAGCTAACATTGATGGTTCCGGCACAGTCCACACTTCAAATGCTTTATCTCCACCAAGCATATCCCATGGCCCAATGTGAGGATTTGCGCCACCTCCAGCTGTAGTCTGCACGGCATTATCCAAGTATTGCTCTGAGCTATCGTGCCAACCCCACACATCATCACTTACAGATGTACCAAATTGCCCTGCGGCCCAGGCGACATCCAGCCAATATATTTCACCTGCGACTTCATTCCAGGTTCCGTTCCAAAAATCGGGCCCAGTTAATCCTTCCGTTTTGATCCAATATTCATACACATCCTCACCTAAGCTTGTAGTTCCAAAATAATCTTCTTCTACGGTTACTATTGCAGAAAAATAATTAGGATCGTTGCTTGGCGTAGAATAAGGATAAGGTCCACCATTGTTGCAACTAGGATCAGAGGCTGGGCAATCTGTATGCAAACTTATTTCAAACACCACATCCCGCTCCAGCCCCTGGCCCGCGTTCTGGAAGTAGGATCCCCACCAATGAAAACCGGCGATGACTCTCCCGTCAGACTGAAAGTCATCTGCGACAACAGGACCAAAACTACGATGCATCGACAGTGTATCAGTCCCCGTATCCATATCCGGTCCTTGACTCCATTTGGGTTTATAGTGCGGACCTGTAATGGGCGTCGCCTGAACAATCGACACCATAAATAAACACGCTCCCAGCAGAGCTACCGACGAATAACTAACTAATCTGGTTAACTTCATAAACAACCTCCGTTTTGCTAATTTTTATGTGATAACACAATATTAACGTTTGACTGTTAGTACTACTAAATTCACCGACAGAAACTGCACATTATTTGAGTGTAATGTAGAATAAACGTCATTTTTCATAACATTCAAAATATACTTTAGCTCATAGATTAAATTTTTCCTCTTTCTCATATAAAGGAAGGAGCGAAATTCAGACTCTTCTCACGTATTACTCCGCTATTTTCAAAAAATTAAAAACAAGCGCTTCCCGCTGTTGTGCAAACCAGCTCTGAATATTGCTTATTATGATGAACGGCTTTATTCAAACAGACTTATCTGAGGCGGTGCTCGACTTTGTGGGAGTAATAGCTCGACGACATCGTCATTCTTTGTATTCAGGTGGTTGAGTATCTTTTGGATCACCAATGGATATTCAATGATTGGAATAACTGGTGCTGACCGTCTGTTGATCGCTCATTGCCGTCAGCTATGTATGATTAATCGGATGATGATTTTTCGCTCAATATAGCCTAGTAGTTCGAATTCTCTAACGTCAGCTATAGGTCGATTTTTGCCAATCTGCTAACGACAAAAATTCCGACATAGCAGACATACGAACGAAGCATTATATTGCTGCTAAACCCCTCAACATCAACTTCCTCTATCCGTCGTCCATGTCCCAATTGCAGACAGTCGCGGTCATAGTGATTCAGGAGTAAGAAGCCTAAGTTTTAGCAAATTAGGATGGCTGCAACTGCTGTAGGGCACTTTTGAGTGGGTAACGAACCTTGCTCTTCAATAGGAGCAATGGTTTGCAAGGTAAAGACCTTTCGTCTTTGCTGTTTGCCTGTAGCTCCACTGACATTGCTGTCACTAGTCGCTTAAGCTATTACCAATTACGCAGCCAAATGCATCATGAACAATTTAACGTTGTTCTTGACTCCGATAGTTTGACTCAATCGCTATTTGTGCTAGTTTCAACGCTGCACTGTAGTGGTGTCATACATGTCGGCGACTATTTTCACATTAAGGAGGATAACTGAAATGGGATTAGGCACGAGTTGGCCTGTTGCAAATGGAGGTTCGCATCATGTTTCGTTGCGCCAGACTCTGCTGTACGCTCTTCTTGTTGGTTTCGCTTTTTATCTTGGGTGTAAACTTGGGGTAGCGTTAGCTACTCCAACGGATAAGATCGCTACGTTTTTTCCAGCCAATGCAATCGTTTTGGCGGCATTGCTTTTAACAGATCAGCGTCGCTGGTGGGCATATCTTCTGGTCATGGTGCTTGCAGACATCACTCTCTCTATGGAATACGACTTGTTAGCACATCGAGTGGTTCTTTTCTCTATCGCTAATTTTCTTGAAGCCCTAGTCGCAGCGGTTAGCTTGAGATATCTTCTTGCAAGCCCAATAAAATTCGAACAAATCTCTGAGATGTTGCGATTCTTCTTAGTTGTGCTTGTGAGTGGGTCATTTGCTGCTTGTGTTGCCAGTGCCGTAACCTTCTTTGAGGCACCCGAGTTGAGTTACTGGTCTTTCTGGCGAGCGTGGTTTCTAAGTGACACAATTGGTCTACTCATAGTAACTCCTTTGATTATACTTGGGTTCCAAGCCAGACTTAGCTGGCTCAAGTCTGTCAAGTTCAACCGCACACTAGAGGCACTGGGATTAGCCTTGTGTCTATTTATAGTAAGCTACTATGCTTTAGGGGCAGAGGCAGGCGTTACGGATAATTTCCCAGCTTTACTCTACGCCCCTCTACCGTTTCTTCTTTGGGCGGCAATCCGTTTCAACGGTATTGGTGTTCACCTTGCCATCTTGGTGATAACAATTTTTTCTGTCGGCACTGCCGCCAACGGCTTAGGTCCATTTACCTCTAGTTCGCCTATAGAAAATGTGTTGTCTGTCCAGTTTTATCTGATCGCTACGGCAGTTCCAATTATGCTACTTTCAGCAGTTCTCTCGCAGCATAGGCTGACTGTGCAAGAAAAGAATAATGCAATCGAAGAGAAAGATAAACAGGCAGCTGAGTTAGTTATTGCCAACGAAGAGAAAGATAAACGAGCAGCTGGGTTAGTCATCGCCAATAAAGAGCTTAGCATCGCCGCCACAGTTTTCGAATCCCAAGAAGGTCTGATGGTGACTGATGCCAGTAATGTCATTGTTAGGGTGAACCGCGCCTTTACTCACATTACAGGTTATAGCGCAGAAGATGCAGTCGGTCAGACTCCTCGTCTACTTAGCTCAGGCATGCAAAGTAAAAAGTTCTACGCCACCATGTGGGATAGCATCAACAGAACTGGTATGTGGGAAGGCGAAATCTTGAATAGGCGTAAAAATGGCGAAGTCTATCCAGAATATCTCTACATTACAGCAGTTAAAAATGCTAAAGGAACTGTCACCAACTACGTAGGATCAAGCACTGATATTACCTCTATTAAATCTGCAGCAGATGAAATAGAGAGACTGGCTTTCTATGACCAACTCACACAGTTGCCAAACCGCCGTCTTTTTCTTGACAGGCTCAATCAAGCTTTAGCAGTCAGTGCCCATAGTGGTAAACGAGGCGCACTACTGTTTCTCGACTTGGACCAGTTCAAGAACCTGAATGACACTCAGGGACATGATGTTGGTGATTTGCTGTTGCAACACGTTGCAGGGCGCCTAACTGCATGTCTTCGGGAAGGCGATACCGTGTCCCGTTTTGGGGGGGATGAGTTTGTCGTGCTATTGGAAAACCTGAGCGAAGATGCCATTAAAGCGGCAGCTCAAACTAAAGATATTGCTACAAAAATCAACATCTCACTCAACCAACCTTATCAACTTGACGAACACGGTTGCCTTAGTACCGCTAGCATAGGCGCTACATTGTTCATTGGCCATGAACTGATGGCGGAGGAATTGTTAAAACAGGCAGATATTGCCATGTATCAATCCAAGGCCCAAGGCGGCAATACCCTTCGTTTTTTTGACCCAATGATGCAAGAGGTTATCATTGCCCGTGTAAAACTTGAAAATGAGCTACGGGAAGGCATTGAACAACAGCAATTCCAATTACACTATCAAATGCAAGTGGACAGCACCGGTCAACCTATAGGTGCAGAGGGCTTAATTAGGTGGCAGCATCCAGAGCTTGGCATCATTCTCCCACGGCACTTTATTCCGTTGGCAGAAGACAGAAGATTGATTCTGCCCATTGGGCAATGGGTGCTAGATACGGCTTGCGCTCAACTCAAGGCATGGCAGCAATCCCCTCTCACCAGTGATATCGTACTTGCAGTCAATGTGAGTGCTAAGCAATTACATCAAGTGGACTTTGTGGAGCAAGTGCTGGCAACCATACAGCGCCACGGCGCTAACCCAGTGCGACTCAAACTAGAGCTTACAGAGAGCATGTTGCTTGATAACATCAACGACATCATCGCAAAAATGAATGCACTAAACAAGATAGGCATTAATTTCGCACTAGATGACTTTGGTACCGGCTATTCATCTTTGCAATATCTAAAAATACTACCGCTAGCGCAATTGAAAATAGACCAGTCATTTGTACATGATATTGCCACCGACAGCAATGACAGAAAGATAGTGCGCACCATTATTACTATGGCATCCAGTCTGGGTATAGAGGTCCTCGCTGAGGGGGTGGAGACCCCTGAACAACGTCAATTTCTGCTGGATAACGGCTGCTTGCAGTATCAAGGTTATTTATTTAGCAAGCCGGTCACGATTGAAGAATTTGAGGCTAATTTGAAAAAGGCTGATGCAAATCTCGGCAGTTGATAGGCAGAGTAAAAATAGAATAAACGTTATTTTTCACAGAATCTAAAATATAGTTACCCCGATATTTTCTATATCGACCTCTTTTTCATATATTGAATTCAACTAATAAGTGCAATCAACTGCCTGCCGCTCAATGTCCGTTCAAATTATCAGGGTCAGCAAATTACAAATTATCAGGGTCAGAGTCAATTTCAAATTATCAGGGTCAGAGTCAATTTAAATGGCTCAGCCCTAAAATCATTAGAGCAACCATCCTAAATAATGGCTAAGCCATTAAAACACCCTAGTCGGCAAAGCCGATGCTTTTGACCTTCCCTCGACTCAAGGCTCGCTGATTATTGTGTGAATTCAGTAGGGCAATTAGCAGGGATGCTAATTGAGTTTGCCATTGCCGGGAACAAGTGCAAACGACCTGCTTAATTCGCAAAATAATCGGATGAAGAGTATTGCCCTCGAGCGGCACTTTTTGCTTACTTTTTGCTGCTGTAGGCAAAAAGTAAGTCATTCAGCAAGGATGCTGTGTGAAAAAAGCCATGGAGGGCGGTAAGCGCCAGCGCATGCTTTAATTCTGTATAAAAATTCAAAAGCACTCTTCGCGCCATCGTCCCGCGCGGCGTCCGCTGATGGATTTTGTCTCGAATCCCTTCGAACCAGATACTCTTTTTCAACAGCAAAAAAGAGTATCCAGAAAATGCCGCTCGCTACTAAAGTTCTTAACCGCAAAAAATGACTTATTCTTGGGTCGTTACGAATGTATCCCTTCAAGCTCCACTCAAATGACTTCCCCGCGCGGCGTCCGCTGTCATTTGCCCCAAGAATAAGCCATTTTTTACTGAAACTTTAAAGGCGGGAAATGCAGTGACGGAGCCACCTAATCGGATATCGGCAAAGCATAAAAACAGCGTAGCCACAAACAAAAAAACGTGCCTAAGCTCGTTTCTTCAAATAACCAAGAAAGTTTGAAACCCTTTCAAAAACACATTCTCTTTCTACTAAATCATTGGAGCCTCAGCAAAGCCGCCAAGCTACGAGCCCCATGAGCATATGATTAATATGTGATTGGGGCGAGTAGCGACAGCAATGCAGCTGAGGTTTCAAGGATGACGTAGAAATCAATCCTCTCTGTAACTATCCAAATCTGGGCAACTACACATCAAATTCCTATCCCCAAACACATCATCAATACGATTCACTGTTGGCCAGAATTTATTTTTAGCCACTGAAGCGACTGGATAAGCTGCAAGCTTTCTGTCGTAGCTGCGATTCCAATCGTTGTCGCAAATATCTTCAAGGGTGTGGGGGGCGTTATGTAATGGATTATCTGTAGCATTCCACTCACCTGACTCAACCTTGGCGACTTCTAAGCGGATATTCACCATGGCTTCAATAAAGCGGTCGAGTTCGGCTTTAGCTTCTGATTCTGTGGGTTCGATCATCAAGGTGCCTGCTACAGGGAAACTCATAGTAGGCGCGTGGAAACCGTAATCGTTCAAACGTTTTGCTACGTCAACTTCGGTAATGCCCGAGCTTTCTTTGAGTGGACGTAAATCAATAATACATTCGTGTGCTACGCGATTGTTACGACCACGGTATAACACGGGGTAGTGAGATGATAATTTCTCAGCGACGTAGTTTGCGTTGAGCATGGCGACTTCGGTGGCTTTTTTAAGGCCCGCGCTACCCATCATCTTAATGTACATGTAACTGATAGGCAAAATCGAAGCACTGCCCCAAGGTGCCGCTGAAACAGCACCGTGCTCGCGTACTTCGCTATCGCCTGCGTTTTCAATACCTATGATTTTATGATTAGGTAAAAATGGCGCTAAGTGGGCTTTAACACCTATTGGGCCCATACCTGGACCGCCACCACCATGTGGGATACAGAAGGTTTTGTGTAGGTTTAAGTGCGACACATCTGAGCCAATATAACCCGGTGAAGTCACGCCTACTTGGGCGTTCATGTTGGCACCATCCATATACACCTGACCGCCAAATTCGTGCACTATGTCACACATTTCACGCACAGTTTCTTCGTAAACACCGTGGGTGGAGGGGTAAGTGATCATGGCACATGATAGGTTATCGGCCACTTCGGCGGCTTTAGTGCGTAAGTCATCTAAATCGACGTTGCCGTCTTTATCGCAATTTACGACAACCACTTTCATACTCACCATTTGCGCTGACGCGGGGTTGGTACCGTGGGCAGAACTTGGAATTAAGCAGATATTACGATGCCCTTCTCCCCTGCTCTCATGATATTTCTTAATAGTGATCAAACCTGCATATTCACCTTGAGCACCTGAGTTGGGTTGCATAGACAAAGCATCGTAGCCAGTAATGTTGATGAGCCATTCACTGAGCTCATCAATCATTTGTGTGTAACCTTGTGCTTGCTCAAGAGGTGAGAATGGGTGTAGTTGACCAAACTCAGGCCATGTCACGGGGATCATCTCAGCGGTGGCATTGAGTTTCATGGTGCAAGAGCCTAACGAAATCATCGAGTGATTTAAGGCTAAGTCTTTGTCTTCTAGTGATTTGATATAACGTAGCATTTCAGTTTCAGAATGATAACTGTTAAATACTGGATGCGTTAAGAAGCCGGATGTTCTGGCTAACTCTTCTGGGATTGAACCACTGCCGTTATCGGTAATCACTTTATCGAAGGCGTTGATATCTAGTTCAACATTAGCACCAACAAACGCTTGATATACGGCCTGCAAATCGTCACGTGACGTTGTTTCATCAATACTTATGCCCAACGAACCATCAACGTCGGTACGCAAATTAAGGTTGTTGGCTAAAGCGGCATCAATTATCTGTTGTTTATTGCTGCTCACATTAACCGTTAACGTGTCGAACCAAGTGTTATTTACTAACTCAAAACCTGCTTTAACTAAACCAGCAGCAAGAATGTCTGCAAAACGGTGAATACGTGAAGCAATGGTTTTTAAGCCTTGCGGGCCATGATAAACCGCATAAAAAGACGCCATATTAGCTAACAATACTTGTGCGGTACAAATGTTTGAGTTAGCTTTTTCGCGGCGAATATGTTGCTCACGAGTTTGCAGTGCCATACGTAAAGCGGGTTTACCACGGGTATCTTTAGACACACCGATGATACGCCCTGGCAATGAGCGCTTGTAACTGTCACGGGTGGCAAAAAACGCAGCATGAGGGCCACCGTAACCCATTGGTACGCCAAAACGTTGCGCGCTGCCCAATACTACATCAGCGCCCATTTCACCGGGTGGTTTTAGTAAAATCAAGCTAAGTAGGTCAGATGCCACTGCTACTATGCCTTTTTTGGCTTGCACGGCAGCAATGATATCTGCGATATCATTTACTGCGCCCGATGTGCCGGGATATTGTAATAGTGCGCCAAACACATCGTGCTGACTGGCGTCTTGAGCTTTACCCACAACGATATCAAAACCAAACATATCTGCGCGAGTTTGCACGACATCTAATGTTTGTGGGTGTACGTCGTCTGCTACAAAAAACGTATTCGCATTGCGATTTTTAGAGACACGTTTAGCCAATCCCATGGCTTCAGCAGCAGCGGTAGCTTCATCTAACAATGAAGCTGATGCGAGTTCCATACCAGTAAGGTCGATGGTCGCTTGCTGAAAATTAAGTAGGGCTTCTAGTCTGCCTTGAGCAATTTCTGGTTGGTAAGGCGTATAAGCGGTGTACCAACCTGGATTTTCTAGTACGTTTCTCTTTATCACATTAGGGGTGAGTGTATCGTAGTAGCCCATTCCTATAAAAGAACGCATGACTTTGTTTTTGCTCGCTACTGTTTTTAAGTAGGCCAGGGCGTCAGCTTCTGTTTGTGCTTCACCCACTTTCAACGGTTGCGGTAAACGTATGCTTTCAGGCACGGTTTGTTGCATTAAATCATCTAACGACTCTGCACCAATTGAAGCAAGCATTTCTGCCATTTCTGCTTCACTGGGACCAATATGACGACGAACAAAATCCTGCTTTTGTTCAAGCTCTGATAATGAAAAATGAGATAATGACATGGCTAGCTAGCATTCCTGATGTGTACAAAAAATGGGAGCAAAGAATGCGAGCAAAAGATTTACCCACGCACTTTGATTTTAATAACGTTTAAAACGGCTTGAGGACTGAATAGTCCTCCCTTGTGAGCAGCTTACTCGTCTTCGATGTTGCCTTCATATGCTTCGGCATCAAACAAAGCTTCTACTTCTTTGGGATCTTCGGCTCTAATTTTAAATAACCAGCCTTCACCATATGGGTCAGAATTGACCAACTCTGGCGCGTCTTCTAGGCCTGCATTCACTTCTAAAACTTCACCACTGATGGGTGCATATACATCAGATGCGGCCTTCACTGACTCTGCAACAGCAATATCATCGCCTGTACCGACTTGAGAACCTATATCCGGTAGCTCCACAAACACCATATCGCCTAGTAATTCTTGGGCATGGTCGCTTATACCTATAGTAAATACACCATCGCCATCAGGGCGCACCCATTCGTGAGTTGAAGCGTAACGTAAATCTGCTGGAATATTACTCATGTTTGTTCCTAATAATTATATATTTAATCTTGAATGTTTGTTCTGTGGGCTACAGAACACTTTTACCATGTCTAACAAAACTAGGTTTGACCACGTTTACTGTAACCCACTTTTTGCGTATTTCAACTTCAGCACTATCGCCAACGGTTGAGGGCACGCGCGCCATAGCAATACTGTGACCTAAGGTGGGTGAAAAAGTGCCTGAGGTAATCACCCCTTCACCGCCGGTAACTTGCACTTTTTGGCCAGCACGTAACACGCCTTTGTCGGTCATCACTAAGCCCACTAGCTTGTCTGTGCCTGCCATCTTTTGTTGCTCTAGCGCCTCACGCCCCACAAACTTTCTATCCTTGGGTTCCCAGGTAATTGTCCCAGCCATATTCGCTGCTAATGGTGAAATAGTCTCATCCATATCTTGACTATATAAATTCATTCCAGCTTCTAAACGCAGTGTATCTCTGGCACCCAAACCACAAGGTACCACACCTACGTCTAACAATTTTTGCCAGAAATCTGCAGCATCAGCAGCAGGTACTATAATTTCGTAGCCTGCTTCACCTGTGTATCCAGTGGTAGCAATAAATAAATCTTCTGCCTGCACACCAAAGAAGGCTTTCATACCCTCTACTGCTTCTTTTTGTGCCGCAGAGAACAGCTGTGCGGCTTTGCTTTTAGCATTAGGGCCTTGCACCGCTATCATAGCGAATTCTGGGCGTTCGGTGATCATCACGTCAAATGATTTGGCTTGTTGTAATAACCAATCCATATCTTTTTCACGAGTGGCAGAATTCACAACTAAGCGATAATTGGTTTGGTCAAAATAATAAACAATTAGATCATCCACCACCCCACCCGTTTCATTCATCATGCCGCTGTATAATGCTTTACCTTTATCTTGTAGTTTAACCACGTCGTTGGCCAACAAAAACCGCAGATACGCTTTTGCATCTTTGCCAGTTACATCCACTATCGTCATGTGAGATACATCAAACATTCCCGCATCTTTGCGCACTGCGTGATGTTCTTCTATTTGTGAACCATAATTAATAGGCATTTCCCAACCATGAAAATCGACCATTTTGGCCCCCGACTCCAAATGTTTGGCATGTAAAACAGTTTTATTTGGCATTAAATATTGTGACCATGACTAAAGTATTCATTAACTATAATGACAGTAACCAAGTACAACAAATTGAAATATTTAATGTTTACATTTACATTTCTTATGAATGATAAGAGAATCATTTAAAAGTCTTATTTAAAAGGCTTGTTTACAAATCACTTAGATTAGATTGCATGAAACAACTTTCTCTTGATAACCTGCGCACTTTTGTCACTGTCGTGGATGTTGGTGGCTATGCGAAAGCAGGCGAAAAAATTGGTCTTTCACAACCTGCGGTAAGTCTGCAAATAAAACGCCTAGAGCAACAATTATCAAAACGACTTTTTGCTAAACAAGGGCAAAGACAGATTGTTAATCGAGATGGCTTAAGTTTATATAAAACAGCACAAACTATGCTGGACTTAAACGATAGCATTTTTCGCCAATTTCAGCCGACATCTTTGAAGGGCCGATTACGTCTGGGTATCCCTAGTGAATTTGCCACCACCTTACTGCCCAGTATTATTGGCGAATTTGGTCAGTTATATCCTGATGTGTCTCTGGAAGTCACCTCTGCATTGAGCAAATCCTTACTTGAGGAAGAAGCGCTTAATGGTTTTGACCTAGTGATGGCACTCGTCCACCCTGACACTCAAATTGACGGACAAGTATTACTGATAGATGAATTAGTTTGGGTGGGCGATAGAAGCTTACCTAATTTACCATCCACTTTATCGTTAGTACTAGCACCTGATGGTTGTGTGTATAGAAGCCGTGTCATCAGTAAATTAAAGCAGCAAACTCAGCAGTGGCGGATCAGTTATACCAACGCTGACTTAAGCGGTATCACTGCTGCCATTAAGCAGGGTTTAGGGATTAGCGCATTGGCTAAAAGCAGTGTACCCAAACAGCTAGATATTATTCGGTATAATTATCTGCCAAAATTAGGTGCGATAAAGATATGCTTATTAACTGGAAAGTCTCAACATCCACAGGCTAGTGGCAAATTAGCAGAATTTATTCAATCGAGATTAACGAAATCGAACTGATTGAGTATTAAAAAATAAAAAACCTTAGCTATTATTTAACTTAATAATAGCTAAGGTTTTTTTGTGCTTACTATTTTTTTATGACTATGAGTTGAGTGCCTTGCCTGACTAAAATAAAGGCCATAACACTTATCAATAACAAAACAAATAACTATTTTTGCTGAACTTGCTGTGATGATTAGCTTTGCGTCGTTCCTTGAAAACTGGTCCGTCAGCAAACACCCCGAATAAAATAAATACAGAAAGGTCAATTCTGTATTTTTGCAATGTACAACCTTACAGTAAAATATTAAATTTAAGTTCTATCATTCAATTGAATCTTTAACAAAAAATTACTTGATCGAACATTATTTTTACCTTAAAGCGTTACAAGAACATTTATTTTAATCATCGGACTTCAAACGCACATACGTTTTGTACTTCTTTTGTAATAAGCGATCGATATAACGAGTGAGTTTAATTTTTTGACTAATAGCGTTATCTAAAGCATCGACTAATTCAGTAAGCATAGTTTTATAATACTCTACGTCTTTAACTTGCCCATCTTCGGTAGCCACATCTAGAATATTTCTAGGCTTTGCTTGAGTTTGGAGTTGCTTTTCCGGTAGAAACATCTCTTCTGACACTTCTTTGATCACGCTTTCAACTGCTGATTCGTCTAAGGTTTTTAGCTCTTCAAGAAAACCAAAAAGCAAGATCCTGTCCATCAAAGTATTGATTTTTCTTGGAATGCCATGAGTAAACTGAAAAATTCGATCATATGCCCCAGCTGAAAACAATGTCTGCCCATCCCACCCTGCGTGTTGCATGCGATATTCGATATAAGCTTGGCACTCTTCATCGGTTAAAGGCACTAAATGACATGATGCCACAATACGTTGTCTAAATTGCTCCATATTAGGCGCACGTAAAATAGGCTGTAACTCTTCTTGTCCCAGCAAGAAGCTTTGTAACAAGGGTTTACCCGAGGCTTGAAAGTTAGATAGCATCCGTAATTCTTCGATGGTTTCTAAAGGCAAATTTTGTGCTTCATCAACCAATAACAATGCGCGTTTACCTTGTTTATGCAGGTCCATCAAAAATGCTTCAAGATCATTCAAAATGTCTGACTTAGAACTACCTTTGACTGGCACATTGAATTTGCTGGCAACCATTTTCACTAATTCATCTGGTGATAATTTTGGCGTGACAATTTGTGCGGCAACAATATCTTGTTGCATGTTATCTAATAAACTGTTCGCGATGGTAGTTTTACCCGTACCAATATCGCCAGTGATGATAATAAAACCTTCAGCTTGAGATAAACCATATTGTAAATAAGATAAGGCACGTTTATGCCATTTACTGCCAAAGAAGAAGTTAGGATCAGGTGTCAGTTGAAAGGGCTTAGAAGTCAGTCCGTAATAATTTTCATACATAATAAAAAACACCTAATCCGTTAAAATAAAAATCCTATTCTTAGCATAAGCTATCTGCCCAAGGCTTAGCAATCAAATACCGCAATTACATTTAAAAAGAGTATGAGTTTTAAAGGTTGACTGTATTATTTCTAGAGCCGATTAAATGACATGATAATAGATAGAAAAGAAATGACATATGCACCCAGCAACCACAAACACATGCCAAATTGCATGAGTAAACTGGACTTTTTTAGCCACATAAAACAGCACACCTACCGTGTAACAGAGTCCACCGGCAACCAATAACCATAATCCTTGGGTGGTTAATGCATTATACAAGGGATAGATAAAGAAGATGGCTATCCAACCCATTAATAAATACGTAATAACCGATAACTTCGGAAACCGTTGATTGGCAAAAATTTTACAGGTTATGCCTACCAAAGCAATCGACCAGACTATTATCATCCCAGCCAACCCTACCCAACCACCAATGGCTAAAAGCATAAATGGTGTGTAAGTACCCGCTATCAATAAGTATATTGCACAGTGGTCTACGACCTTAAGCAAGGCTTTTAGGTTAGGGCTTTTGGCCCAATGGTAAAGGGTTGATGATAGAAACATCAAGATCATCGACAGGCCATAAATTAAACAAGCAAATTGCCCATATATGCCCTCGACTTTTAACAACAAAAAAATCAAACCTACAGTGGCAGCGATTACCCCAACGCCATGACTTATGGCATTGAGTCTCTCTTCAAGTGGCGAATAAGTTGTTTGCAAAGTGCTAGAATGATTCATTAATTGGATCATGATAAAAACAGGATTTCATCATATATTTTGAGCGTACAGTTGTACACTCAAATATATATTCTAATTAAAACCTGTTACCGAGTATATTGTGAGATTGAAGGTTAGTGAACTTATACTAATCGCCATAAGTATTGACCCTCTAATTGAGATTTAAAGCCGCTTTAAAGCTCACCCTTTGGGAAAGCACCAGCCGATTTTGTGCTGCGTTCTCGCTACTTGAAAAGGGAAATGCCATTCATTCGCAGCAACGCTTTGTCCAAAAACGGCTGGTGCTTTCTGAGTGGGCAATTACTTCTGGTGAGCGGTATTTCGCCAGTGTATCTTCTCTATGTAAGTGGATGTCTATCTGCTCAACAAGGGTTTTAATTAAGACATCCAGATTAAGCGGCTTACCTATATGGGCGTTCATTCCTATATCGAGCGATTTCTGAACATCGGAAGGCATCACGTTTACTGACAGTGCTATGATCGGGATACGGGTGAGCTCTAACTGGGTCCTGATATATTTAGTTGCCTCGTAACCGTCCATCACGGGCATTTGAATATCCATAAGGATTGCATCAAAACTGTTTTGCTTAACGGCATCTATCGCCAGCTGCCCATCTTCAGCGGTGACGACAGCTATCCCTGCATGGTCTAACATTACCTCAGCAATAGTCAGGTTAATTATATTATCATCAACCAGTAACACCTGGTTGCCCTTTAGAACTAAAAGCGAAGCCTCTGGCAATGTATTATTTTCGGTCGAACTATCAATTTTTTCATCTTCGAGCTGATACTTGAGCGGCAGCACGAAAGAAAAATGACTGCCGACGCCTTGCTCACTTTTTACCGAGATCACCGCCCCCATTAACTCAAACAATTTTTTACTAATAGATAAACCTAAGCCTGTTCCACCGTAATTACGGGTGGTAGAGGAGTCAGCCTGATTGTATGTTTTGAACAAGTTTGTTTGCTGTTCAAGGGGCATTCCTATACCGGTATCACTCCCTTAACCTCAATTTTCAGCCGTTGAGTCCCTTTGCTAAGCAGTTTAGCGCTGATTGCAACACGGCCTTGATGGGTGAATTTCGCCGCATTATTGGCCAGATTTAGCAGGACTTGTCAAACCCTTAGAGGGTCGCCGGTTAACCGACTTGGGATATCTGAGTCAATGCCAATATTCAGTACAACCAATACATCTTTTAGTAGGACTGGAGCTGTGCCTCGATGTTTTTGAAGACCTCTGTCAAATTGAAGGGAATGGACTCGAACTCAATTTTACCCGCTTCGATTTTGGATAAATCTAAAATGTCGTTGATTATCACTAATAAGGACGAGGCGGAACTGCTCAAGGTTCGATTAAGTTTCATTTGTGCCTCTGTCAATCCCGACTCACCTAACATGTAAGACATACCTAGCACTGCATTCATCGGTGTTCTAATTTCATGGCTCATATTGGCTAAAAATTCATCCTTAGCCTATTGGCACTTTCAGCCCTGTCCCTGGCTATTCCAAGCGAATATTCAACCTGGACGCGGTGTAGAGTAAAACGTACTTATATCGGTGCCAACGTTAACCTGGATCGCCAGCCAGTTTTTAGTGATTGAGGTCCGTTGTTTGGCGCTAATCGTCTTTAGCGCTTTATCCAGTATCGGCACGCACCCCTATGGCTATTTCCAGCTTGTAGGGGGTATATGCTGCCACTCTTATATTCTCAAAATCATCCGTATTTAATAGGTATTGAATAACCCCCAAATGTGTATAAAAGCATCTATTTTCCGCTGCTGCAGCAATAACATACCATGCCTGGCATCATCAACCTCCAGAAGCCGGAGCCCTGAGTAATTTTCCTACAGCAATCCTTTCGCGGGTGTGCTTCTTTCAATACCTACCACCTTGCCTTCAAGATCGTCCAAATCTGTCAAAAACCCTGAGTTTATATGGGTTGCAACAACCAGATGCAAGGTAATGTAGGCCTCTGTGAAAACCAGAAAATTGCTGCGTTCTGGGGTTTTAACAACCGAAGGTAAGATGTCAATTTTTCCAATTTTGATTTGCTCTATTAGCTGTGTCCAGGACAAACCTAGTGTCGGTGTCAAATCAAGTGCCAACTTTTGTTTTTAGATCCCAATATAATCGGCACTAATATCCCCATCTTCATTCAAGGTCTCAAAGGGCTCTAACAGAGGCGATATCCCCAAACTAAAACTCTGATGCAGACGTAACCACTCCACTTGTTTACTGCTCAATGAGGGAACATTCAATAACTGTTTTTCTGGAAAAAAGGGGTTTTACTTCTCAACCATCGTGTCTCTAATTCGATTAGTTTTAAAATCGGGATAAACTGGATACCCTCGTTGATTTTTTTTAGCAATCCAGAACGGCCCTTGACAACCATAGCGTGAACGGAATTACTCAGGAGTATCTCGTCGCTTAAGGTGAACGCACCTGTTAGTCCCTTTCGGCCAAGGAGTGCATCCATTGCAGGAATTTCGTGAAAGATGATATCAATATCTTTATTTAACAAAGCGTCAATCGAATCAGCAATGTTGTCAAATGCAATTATGTCTAGTTCGGGATAGTTCTTTTTCAAATAACCTTCTTGAAAAAAACTTTCTTGAACTGCAATCCGTTTATTGGCCAAATCCCGGAGCTTTTTAGGCTTTATCGCATCGCCATGAAAAAATAAGCCGGTATCTACCTTGTGAATAAGCAAGGAAAAATCTGCCCATTCGGCTCTTTCATCATTAATAAAAAGGCCCAACAGGAAATCTACTTCTCCGGACTTTAAATTATCGATGTTTTCAGTAAAGCTGTTTGAGGACACAAAGGTGACCGGAATACCCATGGTTTCTGACCATAAACGCCATATATCGATATATAAGCCGATGGGTTTACCGCTGGGTAGCTTCGAGGAAAATGGCTGATAATCTGGCAGGTAAGCGATTTTTAGGGCTTGTGGTTTAGTAAGCTCTTCTGCCAGTGCCGTGCTCCCGCCTGTTAGGCCAGAAATGTATAGCAGTAATAAAAAAACAAAATAAGCTTAGTCGGTTTAATAAACGCCAGAATTAGGTCCTAAATTTTTGAGTAGCCTAAAAGTTTGAGTTCAAATATACACATCATTAAATATTGACCATACATTTGTTAATGCTTGGCTTGAGGTGGATAGTCAATCGAGATAATAGCGTTTGGTAGGGTAAGTGGAGGGTACATGTTCATTCATTTTTTACCTCTTCGAATTTTTAACATCCACATCCACTCACTAAACTGGGACAATAATGTCGGCTGAGCGACATAATATAAGGGGGAGTATAAGTGCTATTTCACGAGTAACCAGACTAACCTTTGGTCTTTATCGTCCGAGGAACCACGATTTCCAGATCTATATGTTTGCCCATCCAATCTATCTTCAACACCTCTCAGCCCATTTGCCAAACCCCATTTCAAATCGAATGGGGTTCACCTCGCTGTTAAGGGTTTATCTTTACAGTATCTAGTCCATGAAACTTTGGTTGACGAACTTGGGTATGCCTTTTAGCAGTTCGGTCAAGTTATCGAAATCAGATGAATTGAATAGCCGTTTGACTACTTATGTCAAATTTTGAATATCACTCACGCTGTGTGTGACGTGATCAACTAAATACGGTCACCCCAGTTAAGAGATAATCATATAAACTGGGGTAGGCAAAGTTAGTGAAACACGTCAGTTAGTAGTGCCCCAATAAATGGTGACTTTTTCTAAGCCACCGGAAACTGAAATGTATATTGGTGTCTCTTTCAAACCTGCAACAGTTTCTGCTTTACCAATTACTTTTCCATCCGGGTCTTGAGCACGAATAATTATCTGGTTTCCGTTCTTACGAGCGAAAAGATTCACGGTTCCAACTCCCTGAATATGTAGATTACCAAGATGAGAAGAATTATTTATATTCTCGGTTAATCGCGACACATGAAAAACTGAATCTGCATGGCAGTCCATTGCCAATACAAACAAAATAATTGAATAAATAGATCTCATCTTTTCCCCTCAAGGATTATTCCTTAACTCAGCCTAATCTAGCAAATATTAGGGTGCTGTCACCGTTGCCACAATGCTGCTATTCAGATTGGCCGGTACATCAAATCCCGCCGGTTGCAACAGTTCGATGTTGGTCGCACCAGCACTCAGCGGGTCAAACGCGGTATTTTGGGCTGTACCTGCTCCACCATTGAATACCACAGGATTAACCGTGAGTGCTCCAACCGCGGGATCACTGTTGGTTAAATCCACGCTTATCGATTGTCCGGCCCGTAATTCTTCGTGGCTAGCAAAGTTCAGGGTGGTCGGATTCAGGCGTGCCGAACGTAATTGAATACCCACGTTAGCCGCAAACACATCCCGCGTAAAGTCATTGGCATTGAGCCAGAATCCCGAGGGGTCAACAGTCACGTTGCCGGTATCGTCATTGTAGGCTGCGGCCTGAACCGTGATCTGAGTGGAACCGATATTTAAACCCTGCACGTATATAGTACCAACGGAGGTCGAAGTCACCCCGCTAAAGGTCACTGTGCTACTGCCCACGGCGGTCCGGCTGGTAGATATCAGTGCAACACTGCTCGCAGCAATCGTCACGGTAACATCGACCGGGCTCGGCGGTGCATTGGACAACGATATAAAGGTGCCTACCTGCAAGTCTTTACCCACGGTCACGTTACCTATGTTGATACTGGGCGCCGTTACTGTGGCGACAATACTGCTATTCACATTGGCTGGTACATCAAAACCTGCAGGTTGCACCAGCACAATGGTGGTCGCACCTGCAGCTATCGGGTCAAACGCAGTATTTTGGGCTGTACCTGCTCCACCATTGAATACCACAGGATTAACCGTGAGTGCTCCAACCGCGGGATCACTGTTGGTTAAATCCACGCTTATCGATTGTCCGGCCCGTAATTCTTCGTGGCTAGCAAAGTTCAGGGTGGTCGGATTCAGGCGTGCCGAACGTAATTGAATACCCACGTTAGCCGCAAACACATCCCGCGTAAAGTCATTGGCATTGAGCCAGAATCCCGAGGGGTCAACAGTCACGTTGCCGGTATCGTCATTGTAGGCTGCGGCCTGAACCGTGATCTGAGTGGAACCGATATTTAAACCCTGCACATATATAGTACCAACGGAGGTCGAAGTCACCCCGCTAAAGGTCACTGTGCTACTGCCCACGGCGGTCCGGCTGGTAGATATCAGTGCAACACTGCTGTTGGCTATCGTCACAGTGACATCGACTGGGCTCGGCGGTGCATTGGACAACGATATAAAGGTGCCTACCTGCAAGTCTTTACCCACGGTCACGTTACCTATATTGATATTAGGCGCCGTTACTGTGGCGACAAGACTGCTATTCACATTGGCTGGTACATCAAAACCTGCAGGTTGCACCAGCGCAATGGTGGTCGCACCCCCAGCTATCGGGTCAAACGCAGTATTTTGGGCTGTACCTGCTCCACCATTGAATACCACAGGATTAACCGTGAGTGCTCCAACCGCGGGATCACTGTTGGTTAAATCCACGCTTATCGATTGTCCGGCCCGTAATTCTTCGTGGCTAGCAAAGTTCAGGGTGGTCGGATTCAGGCGTGCCGAACGTAATTGAATACCCACGTTAGCCGCAAACACATCCCGCGTAAAGTCATTGGCATTGAGCCAGAATCCCGAGGGGTCAACAGTCACGTTGCCGGTATCGTCATTGTAGGCTGCGGCCTGAACCGTGATCTGAGTGGAACCGATATTTAAACCCTGCACGTATATAGTACCAACGGAGGTCGAAGTCACCCCGCTAAAGGTCACTGTGCTGCTGCCCACTGCGGTCCTGCTGGTAGATATCAGTGCAACACTGCTGTTGGCTATCGTCACAGTGACATCGACTGGGCTCGGCGGTGCATTGGACAACGATATAAAGGTGCCTACCTGCAAGTCTTTACCCACGGTCACGTTACCTATATTGATATTAGGCGCCGTTACTGTGGCGACAAGACTGCTATTCACATTGGCTGGTACATCAAAACCTGCAGGTTGCACCAGCGCAATGGTGGTCGCACCCCCAGCTATCGGGTCAAACGCAGTATTTTGGGCTGTACCTGCTCCACCATTGAATACCACAGGATTAACCGTGAGTGCTCCAACCGCGGGATCACTGTTGGTTAAATCCACGCTTATCGATTGTCCGGCCCGTAATTCTTCGTGGCTAGCAAAGTTCAGGGTGGTCGGATTTAGGCGTGCCGAACGTAATTGAATACCCACGTTAGCCGCAAACACATCCCGCGTAAAGTCATTGGCATTGAGCCAGAATCCCGAGGGTGCCGAAGTAACAGTGCTCGTATCGGTAGCATAACCGGGCGCCGATGCGGTAATTGTAATGGTACCGGTATCTGTCAGAGATTGAACATAAAATGTTGGGATAAAGGAACTGCCAGCATTCACCTGGATCGTTATACTTCCACTCCCTGCTGTCGTGCGGCTCGCGGATAGCAATATTTTGCTCGGATCTGAGCTAGTCAAGGTCACCTGCACATGTCCCGCAGGAGCAACTAATCCCAGCGAACCTGAAAGACCCACCTGTAAGTCCTTACCAACGGTCGTATTTCCGATATTCATCGCGGGTAGAGTATTAACGTTTATTGTTGCGCTTGATTCGTTAATGCCCGGTGCATTAGCTCTTAACGTCGTCGTACCGACTGCAACACCCGTGACGAGAACTTGAGCTGAAGTTTCACCCACGTTCACCGTTACTGTGGCCGGCACGGTCGCAATACCGGTGTTATCGGTAGTGAGACTGAATGTTAACCCCCCCACAGGGGCGGGGGCAGAGATTTGCAAGCTAATATTTTGGGTACCTGCTTCGATAACGGATATAGCCGCTGGGGAGAAGCTGGAGTCGACGGTAACATCAGCGACCCTTATATCCGGTGCAAAGCCAGTTGCTGTGCCGGTTATTTGCACCGATCCGATCAATATGCCAGTAATTTGTGGATTCGCGGCGGGAACCTGCAATCCTTCAGGAATAAATACGCTAGATGTAACAGTCGCAATGGCCGGATTACTGCTGGTAAAGTTTATGATTAATCCACCTGCAGGAGCCGCTTGACCAAGACTGGTGGGCAAACTGGCACTTTGCCCTGGCGCTACATCCGGTATCAAGCCAAAGTTAATGATATTGGTGCTGGTGACAAACACATCCTCAACTACATCACTGTAACCAGTGGCAGAAGCAGTTAATGGTGTGGTGCCGATGATTAAACCATCTATATCAAATGTATTGGTCGTTGCACCTGCCGCAATAAAGACACTCGCCGGAGTGACCGTAGCCACCGATGCATTTCCGGTAGATAAATTAACTGTCACACCGCCGGCGGGCGCCGGTTGGGTCAATATCACACTGGCGCTGCTGCGACGGCCAACACCGATAAACGGGCTGAGCAGATCTAGGGACATCGTCCGGGCATTTACATTAATTTGACTTGTATCGGAAGCAAATCCTCCAGCAGAAGCTGTAATGTTTGTGATCCCAGATAGATTTAAGGTAGTTAATACAAACGCCGTATTATTACTACCCTCTGGGATCGTCACCGAAGCCGGCACAGTCCCTACGGTGGTATCACTGCTTAACAGCTCGATAAGCTGACCGCCAGCACCCGCCACTGTAGCTATTGCAACATTTAGGTTAGCGCTCTCCAGAGTGTCTAAATTTAGCAAGGCCGGGGACAGGGTGATAATATTCAAAGCTTCATTGACGGTAAATGGCAAGGCGTTCGACGTACCCTGGGGCGAGACAAGGGACAAACTAGTGGTACCCACAGTTGCCGATGCAGAGATGCTTATATTCGCGACGACAGAGGTACTACTAGTACTCACAATGGTAGCGCTAATCTCCGGATTTGGGGAAATAACTGCGCTTACCCCAGCTAGGGCGCTACCGGCAAATGTAAGGTTAAAACTTGATGCCTGCTCGCCGTTATCTGGTGTCACTGAGGTCAAAGTAGGGATCACCGGAGTGAACTCAATCACAGTAAACCCAGCGGTGTCGCTGCCACCAGGGGTAGTGACTGTTACAATACGTGGGCCCACAGATGCAGCAGCATCAATGACAAACTGTACATTACGCACTCTATCATTGCCGGTCGTGAGGTCTACTACAGTCACCCCAGTTCCATCAATAACAATACTGCTGATATCCCTTAAACCAATGCCCTGGATTTGCCCATTGACGGTAGTCCCCTGATCGCCACTATTAGGCACAATGGCACTGATCACGGGCGCTTTATGCAATACCGTAAAGGTTGCCGTGGCGCTACCACCGAGTGTTGTCAGTCCGAGCGTGGTCAAGCCAGTAGTTGCCAGGGCATTAACAGTGACTTCAGCCGTCGCAGTATTATCATTGGCGCTGAGTATGCTGCCGGTAACGCCCGGATTATTCGATACTACCGCCGAGGCAGTTGACAAATTATTACCGTTGAAAGTGACTAAAAAAATCGTGTCCTGAACGCCTGTTTCAGGTGCGACGCTGGAGATGGTTGGTAATGGAAAACCTTCCGTGGTGAAACTGGCCACACTTTCATTAAGCAAGCCATTACCCGCGAGATCGCGCACACCGTTGGCGCGGTTTCGGATTGTGTAGGTTTTGTTGAAATCTAGCAGCTCGTCAGGCGTAAACGAGAATCCGCTGTCGCCTACAATCGCCAGAGATCCGGGAATTGCTGAACCTTCTAAGGTAAAGTTTAGATTGTTTACCGTATCGGCTTTGATCGGCTCATTAAATACAACTTGGATCACTACGTCTCTGGCGACATCCAGACTGCCGCTGGCAGGTGAAACCGTAGCAAGCTGTGGCCGGACATTGTCATTTATAATTGCGAGTGATTGGCCATTACTATCGACCGAGGTGGCGGTTGAGATATTGCCAGAGGCATCGGTTGCCAGCACCGACAAACTATTCGTCGCATTTAAGTTTAGCGGAACCGAGACATTGAAAAATCCAGCTGCCGAGGCAGGTGTATCAACCGCCGCTAAACCACCCAGGACAGTCACGATGCTACCTGCTTCTGCCTCACCACTGATCTGTACCGATGATAGATTGGTAATATCAACGATCGGGTTAACCAACGGTAAAACAGGTGCCAGGGTATCCGGTGGAATAGTCCGGAAACTCATTAACTGCACACCAATCGGGGGAGTTTGCAAGGGATTGCCACAAACATCGCGCGGACCATCGGTAAGTCGAACATGAACCGGTATGTCTTCTGCAAAATTACTCAGCGGCGCATAAGTCAGCGTTCTGTTCAGGTTGCTAAATACGCCATTGCCGGCCACCGGCGAGCCGCCACTAATATCACCAGACGACTCGACAGCATCAGCATAGACACTGAAACTGCTGCTTGATAGATCGAAAGGAACAAAAGCAAAACTGGCCGGGTTCATACGTTTGCTAAAGTTGAGCACAATTGATTGATTCAGTGGTTGATCAATCGAACCGTCTATTGGCGCACTCATTGAGGCGATGGGTGCGTCTAGCGCATTACAGCTTTGCTCGGTGCTGAAAGTCCAGGTGAAGTTTTCCTCCATTTCAGCCCCGGACGCCTCGCTACAGATCCCATCATTACCCCCCGCCACGCCATCACCACTCACCAGAGTTGCCCTATACGTTGTATTGTCACGGAGAAAGTACTGGCTGTTGGGATGTGGTGCATCTAGACCGAGACGCAATACCGCAATGGTAGTGCCGCCGGCAGGCGGAGTTTCAACCGTCAGGTCGGTTGGGATATGCCTGAGCGGATTGCCAAAAGCATCCAACTCTTCGAGGTAAAAGGTACCTGCCTGCAGCAGATCATAGGCAATAACCTGCAGACCTTTGCTAGCATCACTTGGATCGATCTGATCTACCAGAACATTATTAAAAGTATCGCCAACAATACAGGCGCTTTCTGGTGTCAGAGTAGCCAGTACAGAACTGGTTACCGGAATATTCGGCTGACCGTTCAAGGGATTAATGCCGATCACTACCGGTGGTTGATCTGCTGGTAAGGCTTCGAAGTTAGCTGGGTAGGTATTGGCAATATTACAGGCCGTACCATCCGGCCCCGTGTCAACCGTGAGGCTGATGTTTTCACTCGCAATCGCCTGACAGGCAATAATTTCACCTTGCAGTGACGACTTCACCCGGAATGCTGCAGAGACAGTTCTGCCTGAGGGAATATGACCGAAGCTGCGAATTTCATTAGAATTCGGAATATCATTGCCTTCGGCATCCACCAGTATAGCCTGCCCACCGACAAACAATTCCAGACTGCTATATAGGGCTGGACGGGGAGAAGTGTTGGTGATTTCGACAATCAGCTCATAAATCTCTCCTGCAACCACATCATCTTCGCCAACCTTACTCGGATGGCGCACGACCACATCCAGTGTGGGCGGTCCATAAACCTGCACTGAAGTACCGGCCGAACCGCTGATTGGAAATGGCGTGGTCAGACCTCCATCGGTGAGAAAACCGTTGAAATCAACATCGACATTGTGGGTGCCAATGCCGTCGCCGCGGATGATAAATTGACCGGTACCCGTACCCATCGGGCCGATATCACCAATCACAACACTATCGGTTTCACCAGCGGTATTAACATCGGCAACATCGGTTCCAGGACCCGCACGCACTGGCGACAAACCTGCTGGCAGTATGATGTTCGCCTGCATATCGGCAAGTACAAACCCGCTAGATGTATTCTGTATGGCAATAGTAACCTGGAAGAATTCTTTAAGGGTTTTGATACGACCATCGATGATGATGACTCCGGGGATAGTCTGTCCTGTCGGTGTCTTGATCACGACTATGTTGGAGCAGCCGGTAACGCAGCCGGTGACAGGCCTTGGAGTGCCGCTAGGGATACCTCCACCGCCGGTAGTCCATCCGCCACCACCGCCCGGGCTGCCATAACTAACACTAGGCGTTGTGGGTACCGCAACTGGTTGACTGTAGGTGACCGGAAACTGACCGATGGTGATCACGATGGTAAACATCGAAACATTGAAGTTGCTCGGGTTATCCAGATTTATAACGCCGTTTTCCACCAGCAACTCGGTTTCTTCAATAGTGAGTGGGCGTGATGAGGCCTCAGCAATAACGATTGATGATGGATCAACATGGACCACCTGCACAGGAACAGCCGACGCTGCCGGTCTGGGGGGAGCGGCCAGATTATCAATCGCAGTCGCGATTAGGGTATTTTGCGTATTAACACGCAAGGGTACGTCGAGGCAGAAACTGGTAGTGAATGCATCTAGCCTGGTCGATACAATGCTGGCACCACCCCCAATTTTGACCGTTGTGTTTTCACGGGATGTACCGCAAACCTCGATTGTCGACAAGACACTGACAGGTTCCACTGGGGCAAGAACCGGTGCGGGGAATGTGGATGTCAGCTTGATTGCGGGCGTGCCCACAAATGGATCGGGTGTGCCCAGATTTACACTCAGTTCAAGAATGCCGTCGTCCAGCCCACAGGCATCAATACCATCGAAAACGACGACGCCTCCACTACCACCGTAGGAAAAAGAACCACTACTAGTGGAAACACCACCTTGATCCATCAAGGTCACGTTGAATGTATCGGCACTGCCACTGGCAGAAAATTGAACTTCACCGCTAACATTGGCACAATTCCCGTTGCCAATCACATCATCGACATTGGCACCCAGGATTGGATTATTCACCAGCGCAGCAAAGGTTTGTAATACATCGCCAACCAGCAATACATCGCGAAGGGATTCGTCCGGGTCATTGCTAATGATGGTCAGTTTCCCCTTAATGGTCGATCCAGCGGTGGCAGGAGGGGCGGTGAAAACCACGGACACATTTTGTGCGGCTCCCGGGTCAAGGGTAAAAGGAATGCTATCGCCACCCAGCGCAGATACCACAAACGCCGAGTTGTCGCTGGAGATATCGCTAACGTCTAAGGGCGCATCGCCAACATTGCGTATAGTCAGCAGTTGTTCAACACTGGCTTCTTCGGCAATCGCACCAAAATCGATACTGTCATTGACATCAATATCCGGCTCCAGCAATAGCGTAGGATCGACGCCTTGACCGCTTACAGCGATAAGTACCGGATCCTCGTTATCGGCATTACTGGTAAAAGTGATTACACCGTTGAAGGGGCCAGCCACATCTGGACTAAAGCCAATCTCGACATTGCGCGCTAGACCACCTTCAGCAATATCAAAGGCGGTGGGCGGGAATACGGTGAACGCTGCACCGCTGCTAGTAATATTACTAACACTCAGAGTTGCCGTACCCGTATTGCTAACAACTAGGGGTAAATTGACCGAGCTGCCGACAAAAACCTCGCCAAAATTTAATGGAGAAGGCGCAATATCGATGATAGCTACATCTGCGGGAGGCGTGACAATTGCACAGCGGGGTAAAGTGCATTGCAGGGTGCAAAATCGCCCATCGTTTATACTAATCATGCCATCGCCGTTCGCATCCCTGGGATCATCAGGGCCAGAGGCTGGAGTATTGCGGGCCGCAAATATTTGACCGACATCATTGCGATCGATATCGCCGTCGTTGTCCACATCACAGACCTGAGCAGATACCGAGAATGGACACAATAGTATGATTAATAGTAAGGCGAAAATATTGGTACGGTAAGCATTCATTGGGACATCCATCCTTATGAAAATGTAGTGTCATTCAATAACGATTGGCTAACGCTACTTAATCCTGATGGATTAGACTCTTAATGCTTAGCTTATCGTTAGGCTTTATTTTATTGATTAAACGTCTCTAATAAATTACTGCAATAAAAAATCATTCTAACTAGTCAATCTCTTAAACCGTTTACGCTGTGTAATAGCGAATCCCAGCCAACCGGTAATCATCACAAACAGGATACTGGGTTCAGCGACCTTTACCGCTGCAACCCTTACGTCACCCGTACCGATGGACGCACTTAGATCTAATGAGGTCGATGGGTCAAGACCAATGACATAGACACCTGGTAAGGTGTTTGGATCAAAGAAAAGTGAGCTGACGCCTGCAGCAAGTGCTTCAAATGACAAGGTTGCTAGGGTAAAACTATCGACTTGTATAGCTTGTAATTCAGAGTCGCCCAGAAAGGAAAGTTCAGAAAAATCGATTCGTCCTAAGGTGAATTCTGCATCCTGAAATGATAAACCCAAAGCATCGTCCAAATACGATCCAAAACTCACTGCCGTCGCATTTAATATTGCAGCGTCGTAAGTTACATCAAGATCAAATGTAGAGACAATTTCACCCGAGGCAAACAAATCAGAAATCACCACATCGACATCAAAGGTATCACCCACATTGACGGTAATACTACTAGGTGAAAAACCGATCATCACCGCCGAAGCAGATCCAAATGGCAAATAACTGGAAATTAATATCAGGCAGGTAATGCCGTACTTTTTCAGCATAGTAAATATTCCTTAGGGGCAATACAGAGTGAGACGGAAATGTTCTCCGTGGAGTAATAGGTCCCATCAGTCAGCCATACAGGTGCACAGCTATGAATAGAGAGAGAACGTGGCAGTAGGAGGTGTTTTTTCACTTTATGTTCCTCAAAGTAAAACCTATTAGTCGCGAAACAAAATATCAAACACCCTTCGCGAGTTGCATTTATGCAGGTACTGCTCATTGATTAGAATAGGAACGTTCAGCTCTTAATTATGACCTTAAAAAATAGAGCTTTTTACAATTCCATTATTTCCCTGTTCTAAAGGCAACTACTTATCTTATCTAATCGAATTTAAACTATAAGAAGAATAAAACCATTCACCAAAAAGAATTTGATTTAAATCAAATTCTTTGTTTAATGATGCGCCGATTCAAGAGAACCTTATATTTGAATTCAACTAATAAGTACAAACAGCAGCGCCCCGCTCGGTAATCTGCAGATTGCTTTGAAACAATGCCGCCACTGCTAAAGCTCTTAACCGCAAAAATGGCTTATTTTAGGGGCGCCAGCCGAGTTGTCGTTACAAATGTTCTTTTCCTACCCGATGCAAACGCTTTAACTTAGTCACTCGCACATCAATGATGATCGCCACCTAATCTCGACTTCTCGACAATTGCTCCTGCATTGTTCTTCCTTCCGCCGTCCATGGCGGTCGCTTGTTGAGCTGTTTAACTGAGCGAAGCCGAGCTATTAAAAACACCAGTTTCACCCATGTCATTTGCTCCAAGAATAAGCCATTTTTTGCTGAAACTTTAAAGGCGGAAAAGCAGTGGCAGAGCCACCAAAGAGTTTAGTCGGCGAAGTCGATGCCTTTTCTTTTGACTTACCCTCGACTCAAGGCTCGCCAACTATTCCTTCAATTTAGTAGGGCAATCGCCGCGCGGAATGACGGTAAGCGCTAGCGCATGCTTTATAATTATTGAGGTATAAAAATTAAATCGCACAAAAGGGATGCTGTGAGAAAAATGCCATACGGCCGCCGCGAGGGATGGCAGTGCCCGCTAGGGCATAATATTCCCTATCATGTACAATCCCTCCCCTATCCCAAAAACAACCACCACGGTAAAACAAAGTGACTCCATGGTACATCTACATTGTCGAAAACAAATTAAACCAATATTACACTGGCATTTGCACCAACATTGAACGACGATTTGCGGAACATCAGTCCAGTGGTCCTAAATGTGCTAAAGCTTTAAAAGGCAAAGGTCCGTTGATATTGAAGTTGTGGTGTATTGTGGACAATCATTCTGAGGCATTAAAAATCGAAATTTGGATTAAAAAACTAAGCAAGGCCAACAAAATTAAATTGGTCAACAACTGCCTTTGTGATGCGCCAATATCAAATATGCTGCTGGATGAAGGAAAATAGTATGAATAATAATCCACTTACGCCACTTCCAGACGAGCTCATCGAACTTGGTAATGAGCGCTGGCAGGATCTACATTCCCATGGGCAATTTTCCGCTCAATTCGAAATATTTGAAGAACAAATCAAAATGGCCTTTTCATTGAGCGATTTTATCTTTGAGCAATGTAGAAAGAATCCGACTTGGTTAGCAGAGCTACTACTCGAAAAGCTGCTTTTTGCGGAGCAGATTGATTATCAAGGCAAACTTGCCAAGCAATTGGCTGAAATTGATAGTGAAGCTGTTTTACACCAAAAACTCAGACAGTTTAGAAATTTTCATATGCTGCGAATTGCTTGGCGCGATTTGCTCAACATGCAATCGATTGAGGATTCGTTAGCACAAGTATCAGAACTTGCACGCCAATTAATCACCCAAACTAACAACTGGTTATATCAATCTTTACAGCCGCAATTAGGCTTGCCTGAAGGAGAGTTTGGGCCGCAACCCATGTTGATCTTGGGTATGGGGAAATTGGGCGGAGGAGAACTTAACTTTTCCTCAGATATCGATTTAATTTTTACCTACCCCGCAGTGGGTGTCACTTCCGGCGGCAAGAAGTCGGTCGAGAACCAACAGTTTTTTACTAAATTGGCCCAAAAAATCATTACTGCGCTAGATCAGATTACCGCTGATGGTCAAGTATATAGAGTGGATATGCGCTTAAGGCCATTTGGTGACAGCGGTCCGCTTGTGATGCATTTTGATGCGATGGAAGATTATTACCAAGAACAAGGGCGAGACTGGGAGCGTTACGCGATGCTTAAGGCATCGATCTTAAATACTCCTTGCCCCTACACACAACAGTTATCAGAAATTCTACAACCTTTTATTTATCGTCGATATCTGGACTTTAGTGCCATTGAGTCGCTGCGCAGTATGAAATCGATGATCGAGCAAGAAGTACGCAGACGTGGACTAACCAACAATATTAAGTTGGGCAAAGGCGGGATCCGGGAAGCAGAATTTATTGTGCAAAGCTTGCAATTAATCAATGGTGGACGAGAGTCCAGTCTGAAAGTTCAGAGCTTGCAATTGGCACTATTAGAACTAGTCAATCTAAACATATTACCCGATGACAGCGCCAAAAATTTGCTACACAGTTATTTATGGCTGCGTAAAATAGAACATTGCCTGCAGCAGTTTGCAGATAAACAAACACAAGTGCTACCCAACAATGACATTGACAAAAAACGTTTGTTATATGTACTAGGCATGACTGACTATCAAGATTTTATGCAACAGTTAGCTCAACACTGCAATGCTGTCCACCAGCAATTTTCGTTATTGATCAAAGAGGACCCCGCATTGGCGCTTGATGTTGCAGATGAATTGCAACAGGGGGCGAAGGACCTTTGGCAGTTGCAATTAAATGCACAAGAAACACACAGCATATTGGATTATTGGCATTTAGCTGATGAAGTGTTCGAAACGGGTTTATCCATCAGCGAAGATGTGTGTCAGCAAATCAGTGCATTTAAACAAAGTTTAACTAAGCAGCGAATTGGTCAGAGAGGCCTTACCATTCTCAATAATCTGATGCCAGTGATCATCCATAATATTATGAGTTCATCAGCTAAAGATCATGCAGAGCTATTCAGACGCATATTGACTGTCTTACATGCAGTATTAGGGCGAACGGCTTACTTGCAGTTATTATTTGAAAACCAAGGGGCATTATTCCACTTAGTTAAATTATGCGCTGCTAGTCCCTGGGTGACAGAACAAATTGCGCGTTTTCCATTATTGTTAGATGAACTACTGGATCCTATTTCTTTATATCAACCCGTGCCCTTTCACCAATATTCGGATGAACTGCGCCAAGCATTACTGCGGGTAGAACCAGAAGATTTAGAACTACAAATAGAAACGTTGCGCCAATTTAAACTGAGTCAGCAATTAAAAATCGCAGCGGCCGACATCTCTAATGCTTTACCCGTTATGCAAGTCAGTGATCATTTAACACATTTGGCCGAAACGATTATTGTTCAAGTGGTAGACATAGCATGGCAACAAATCGTTGCCAAACACGGTGTGCCAGTATGTGAAACCCAAGGCCCTAAAAACATTCAAAATAAAGGTTTTGCGGTATTGGGATTTGGCAAACTGGGAGGATGGGAGTTGGGTTATGGCTCAGACTTAGATTTGGTCTTTTTACATAACTGTGACGGGCAACGGCTCACCGATGGTAAGAAACCAATTGGAGCGAGTGGTTTCTATATCAAACTTGCCCAACGTATTTTGCATATATTCACCATTAAAACGGGCTTAGGGCTACTTTATGATGTTGATATGCGATTACGCCCCTCTGGGAATGCCGGTTTACTGGTATGTCATGTAAATGGTTTTGCTACCTATGAAACTGAAAACGCTTGGACCTGGGAGCATCAGGCGCTTTGTAGGGCAAGATTTATATTGGGCTGTCATGAATTATTGGAATGTTTTACTGCTGTACGGTTAACAGTTCTTTCGAAGCCAAGAGTCTTATTGGAATTGGCAAATGAAGTAGTATCTATGCGTGAAAAAATGCGAGCCCACTTAGCTAAAGGAGACGCTGAAAATATTGACTTAAAGCAAGACGCCGGCGGCATAGCAGATATAGAGTTTATTGTGCAGTTTATGCTGCTGACCCACACGAATGCTTTTCCAAGCTTAGCCAAATGGCCTGATAATGTGAGAATATTAGCCAACTTAGCAAGGTTATCTCTGATCACCAAAGCTGAAGCGGATATTCTCAACCAAGCATACCTAGAATACCGAAACTATGCCCATCGACTAGCATTACAAAATGCAAAATTAGCAGCAATTAATCCATCGATTGCTGATTTTCAAACAAAGGTTAAAGCGATTTGGGATAAATATTTAGTCTATATTAGGTAATAGTTTTAAAAAAAGACTTTATCGTAGAGCCTCGTCGCATTGCTTTTCTAAATACTCAGATGATTTTGAAGTGATAACCAGAGATCGTTGGCGAGGACACATATATAACTTTACCTCAGCATAAAAGTGAGCATCAATAGCCTTGCCGATCATTTTTAAACTGCCCAAAAGCGAATCATCAATTTGAAAGGGGTATTTAATAATAAAGTCTCTGTCAAACTCCCAAATCACCTGCATACCCTCTAACTGTGCATAATCAGTAATGGCACTTCGAAGAGTACTTCCTACTTTGAATGTTCGATGTTTTTGCTCCCCTACCCAACCTATCAACGCAGTTTTTTGTAAGCTTTCCATTTTCTGTAAACGCTCGCCCAATGGCTTATTAGGTATTTTCACACCCTTAACATAGTCTCCTCATTATTCCTCACGGGGATGGCGATACGATAAACGGTAATTCGCATAAAAATCACTCATATTATTCGCAATACTTTTTATGCCTGTGTTACCTTCTGGGCGCACAGTTGATTCGTTACGGTATTGCATAATCAATACTAAGGCGGCAATGACAATGATTATAATTGCCAGCATGATATGCTTGAGCCAAAATAAAGGATTGGACATTTTTTTAACACTTTTCATGACACATTCAAACTATTGTTTAGCCTCATTTTTGCCTTCAATCATATAAAGAGGGGTCATCAGTATTAGGTCTGGTTTTAAAACGCTTATGCATCCAAAGGTATTGCTCAGGGGCCAACATAATCATCTTCTCTATCATTTGATTGATACGTGTTACATCATAATTATCGTCGTCTGATGGAAAGTTATCCAGTCCAGGTTGTACAATTATTTTGTAGCCGTTATCTGTTCTAACCGAGACCAAAAAAACAGTTTCACAATTTGCTTGTTTTGCAAATAACAAAGAGCCTGTCGTTGTGGCTACCTCAGGCACAGCAAAAAATGGTGTAAACTCACATTTTTTGCGACCATAATCTTGATCTGGTAAATACATACACAATTCACCATCATCCAAAGCGCTGATTAAACCTTTAACATTGCGTTTGTGTACCATATATTTGTTACTACGTTTACGACCATGGTATGAAATATATTCCATTAACCTGTTGTTATGTTTACGATAAAACACCACTGATGGATATTTAAGGCCAGCCATACGGCAAGCAAATTCAAGATTCATATTATGAATTGCATATGCGAGCACACCATTGCCTTTGGCTAAAATAGCCTCAATATGCTCATAACCTTCAAATTCAGCCTTTTGTGTAACACGCCAAGTAGGCCACCACCATCCCATACCTGTTTCAAGAACTGCCATACCAGCGTTATCTAAATTGGCATCTAATATAGTTTGGCGCTTTTCTTGGCTAAAGTCTGGAAAAGACAATTCCAAGTTACGCTTGGCCACGTTATAACGTTTTTTAGCAATGATTTTGAGTAATTTTCCTAATAATTTCCCAATACTTTTTTGCACGGAATAAGGAAACCAAGACACACTGTAAAGAATGAAAACACTCAACCAGGTTAACCAGTATTTAGGTAACAAAAACGCTATCTCAAACTCGGGGGCGACTACTTTTTTTATTGACAAACTGCTCTCCAACAAATTCATTGGTCTTAGTTTAATACGGAAAGCCGATTGGCAACATAAAAAAAAGTGTTAAGCTCGATATGGTTACAAAAAAGCTTTCACAGTAAGTTGGAGTTCTCATGATATCTAATAATACACCGTTCTCAAGTGACCTTGTAGACAAAGAGATTCGGCGATTACAGACTATATTAGATTCAGTCTCAAGTGCCGTACTTGAGATATCTGCACAGGGTGATATTGTTTACGCTAATCAGGCTGCAGTTCAAATGCTTGGTTTTTCCCAGGCAGAATTCAAAAATAGGTGTGTCGCTGATTTGGTTCCCGAAAGATATAATCGAAGGGATCAAATACACCTTTATTTTTTTCTCAAGATGAACATTAAAAAGCCTACAGTCAAGGCTGAAGCTCTGTCATTGTTACATAAAAATGGCCAAGAATTACTTGTCACAATAGATTTAAAACCATTAGTTAATAGCCTACAAAACTCAGTTATTGCCACCTTCTATGAATCGCCAAATTTAAAAAGCACACAAGTTCAATTAGATAATAGTAACGAGCGGCTTAAAGTGGCAAAAGAGGCGGCGCAAATAGGTGTATTTGAATTAAACGTTAAAACCGGCGAACTTTTTTGGGATGAACAGATGTTTCTTCTCTATGGCATTGATCCCGAAAAATTTAACGGAACCCTCTCGGAATGGAACAACTCATTACATCCACAAGATAAACAGAAAGCATTAGAAACAATTGGGATAACGATCGAGGAAAAGAAAAAATTTGATACCGCTTTTAGGATAATGACAGCAGACAAACAAGTTCGCTATATAAGGGCCTACGGGCATCCGATAATCGATAGCAGCGGACAGGTCTGCAAAATCATTGGCGTAAACTGCGTTCTAACTGAGAACTTTACTGTTGAAGAGAATCTTAAGCAAAGTCTAAAAAACAATCGAACCTTGGCCAGGGTGGCTGAAGAAACGTTCGATGCTGTGATATTTACCGATGAAAAAGGCAGCATCACGTGGGTCAATAAGATGTTTACTCAAATAAGTGGGTACTCGTTAGACGAGGTTAAAGGTTTAACCCCAGGCTCTGTGTTGCAAGGCAAAAATACAGATCCTCAAACCATCAAAGAGTTCAGCTTAGCGCTTAAAAATGAAAAAAATATTAACGTAGAAATGTTGAATTACCATAAAAATGGCACTCCTTATTGGCTGCGAATTAATTGTCAGCCATTGCATGAGCAAAATCAGCTCATTGGGTTTATGGCCATACAAACCGACATTACCAAGATAAAAAATATTGAACAAGAGCTTCAATCAGAACAGGAGCTATTAAAGTGGACGGGGGACATGGCAAAGCTCGGAGGTTGGGAACTCAACTTACAGAATAATCAGGTCATTTGGTCTGATGTTGTATACAACATTCATGAATTGCCTATTGGTTCTGAAGTGGACTTAGAAAACGCCATCAACTTTTACGCGCCTGAAGCCAGACCAATCATTCAAAAATCGATTGCTTTGGCTATACAAGACGGCACACCATGGGATATCCAAACTCCTTTTATCACAGCAAAAGGCAATGAAATTTGGGTCCGCTCGGTAGGTACGGCAGTATTTACTCATGGCATTGTTACATCATTAAGGGGGGCATTTCAGGATATCACTGAGCTTAAGCGTGCCGAAGAACTGGCTATAGAAGCCAGTCTTACCAAAAGTGAGTTTTTGGCAAATATGAGTCATGAAATCCGCACACCCCTGAATGGTATATTAGGTATGAATGATTTACTTTTGAATTCAGATCTTGACGAAAATCAGCGTCACTTTGCGCAACTGGTCAAAGTGAGTAGCCATTCATTATTGCATTTAATTAATGATATTTTGGACTTTTCAAAAATTGAAGCGGGCAAACTTAAAATTGAAATACAAGACATCAACCTATACTCCTTACTGGGTGACATTATGGACACTATGTCAACGCGAGCCAAAGACAAAAATCTTGAACTAGTATTATATATTACTCCCAGCTTGCCTAGATGGATAAAAATTGATCCCGACAGAGTGAAACAAGTTTTGATCAACTTGCTGAGTAACGCGATTAAGTTTACAGAAAAAGGAGAGGTCCTCTTAAAAGTTGAGAACAATACCAACGAAATACTGAAATTTACGGTGATTGATACTGGCTTAGGTATTCCCAAACATAAACAATCGCAGCTGTTTTCAAAATTTATGCAAGTTGATAGTTCAAGCACTCGTCAATATGGCGGCACTGGATTAGGCTTGGCCATTAGTAAAAAGTTAACGGAGATGATGGGCGGGAAAATTACTGCACATAGTGTTTGGCAACAAGGCTCTACTTTTAGTTTTACTGTTAAATCAGAATCTTCTTGCCAAATTTCTGTCCCAACAACTACAAGTATACTTGCCCCCTTGCATGGAAAAAGGCTGCTTATTGTCGACACCAATGTACGTGTTCAGCAGTCGGTGGAGAATTTTCTGAAGCATGGGGGAATCGAAGTGCAAAGTGCGAGTAATGCGCCAGAAACGATCAAGACATTAAGGCATGCCCATGACACAAATCAACCTGTCGATTATGTGCTGATTGATATAGCGCTACCCGGCATGAATGGCTTAGAACTAAGTAAAGCAATTCGCGCGGATACACGCTTTTCTCATTTATATATTATTTTAATAACAGCACAAACAGGGGAGACGATTACAGATCAAAGCTTGCCTGTAAAAATCTCGGGCTACCTTTCAAAACCACTCAGACCCGATACGCTTATTGATTTACTCCTTTCATTAGAACATTCAGAGTCTAGGATTGACCAACGACAATCTCGACAATCTCGACAATCTCGACAAATTATATTATCCAACACGGATAATCAGAACAAACCTAATATATTAGTGGTAGAAGATAATTATATTAATCAGCAAGTTATTATATCAATGCTGAATAAACTGAATTGTGATTATCACCTTGCCGAAAATGGTCAAGAAGCATTTGATGTACTCAAAAACCATGGTGTATCGTTTGATCTGATCTTAATGGACTGCCAAATGCCAACAATGAATGGTTACGATGCCACCAGATACATTCGAGCAAGCAAGGATGAGCATTTTGATGAAAATATCCCAATAATTGCATTGACTGCTAATGCAATGAAAGGTGACGATGTTAAATGTTTCGAAGCGGGAATGAACGATTATTTAACTAAACCTATTTTATCTGAAGAATTAGCCAATATGCTTCACAAGTGGGTGTTTATTGAAAGAAGATATGAGAATACTTCGGAGTGAGTGATATTACATGGTCAAGTCAACATCCAAATTAGCTTACGATTTTTTTAAATAACGTTTCGAAGCGACTTTCTCAAGCGACTTCAATACAAAGGTATTATTAGCCGGTGTATAGTTCTGTCATTCTTTGGTCGCCAATGACCATCATATTTGTAATTTAGGCCCATATGCAACTCATTGAAATTAGTAAAGCACGCTATCGGCGGCACTTAAACCTTGTAATAGTTGGGTGTATCTGTGGCTTAGTAATCGGTAGTTTAGTTATTTCTCAAACGCTTATTGGTTTATTTCCTGATGAAAGTGGTAGTCATTTTAATTGGAACTTGCTAGGCGTTGTTATGGCTAGTGTGACGATTGCTTGGCTACTGAATAAATATCGTACTCACGACTTCATGACCGAAGTAGTATACGTATGGGATCTGAAACAATCGCTTAATAAAATAAACCGAAGAATGTCTAAACTTAAAGCCGCTAGCCTCAAAGGCAATCTCAATGCGGTATTAGCCATTCATTATAGTTACGCAGCATCACGATTATTGTGGCAACTAGACGATAACACCATCGTTATGGAAGAGTTAGCTGTTCAACAAGTGGAACTTGATAGAATAGCCTTAGAGTATCATTTAACGCTAAATTTAGATGATTACGATGAGAGTATTTTAAAGCAATTTTAAGTTTTATAAAAAGCTATTGGGACTTATGCAACTAAAACATGAATTCTAAGAGAAACAACTAGACTGCAGTTTTAGTACTGTTGCTGTATCGCTTTAAGTTTTTTAACAAATTTTTCGAAATGTTCCTCTTTCTCGTAGTCAAAGTGATATTGATTGTGAAAACCGAAATTCAATTTTACTAGTGCATCTTCAATGAACAAAGTGTAACCATCAAAATCTGTATACACTTTGATACCCATTAAGAAGTGCTCGTCGCCATTCTTTTCACCATGCGTAATAATCTTGTCAAATACAGTTAATACAAACTTGCTATCGATATCATTTTTCATCATTCAACTCCAATTCAGATAATATAAATAATACGTAAATTATATGGCTAAGCCCATTTTTATAATTAATATTAGACTGCATATAACGATATTAATGGTATTTAAGACTTTATATCTTAATACTCATCATTCTTTGTTAGATTTTTGTAGGGTATCTATACCAAAGTCATTATCACTATCCAAAAACCTGTTACTTAGACGCGGCTCAATGATTGTATGAAATGGTTAGTTAGCGATACTCATCAATGCACTAGCTAGCAATGTGATGATATAGGGACTTAGCCATGCAGCAACCAATACAAATCAACTTATAGCGTGATTTTCCAGCAATGTAAGCTTACCTCAACACCTGAAGGATAAAATCTCAAGTAATCAAACAGGTTCGTCTGGTTTATTAGGAGTACAACGTTATGGTGCTTAGAGTGTTACTACTGCGATTGCTTGGTCATTATGCATTGTCATTTTTTACAAACAGTATTGGACTGCTATTCGTGATTATTATCATTGGCTGTCGGCTCTGCCTATCATTAATGCCTCCCGTTTATTGCCGCTAACCAAATGCTAAGGTTATTTAACTAAAGGAATAGGAATAAAAACAAGGAACAAACCTTTGCTCTAGGGGCTATGGGAGTTGATTATCTGCAAGGATATTATTTTGACACCCCATAAAAAACGAAGAGTTAATCGTTTGGAAAAATCCCTTCGACAGTATTTTTTGTTAAACGTTTATGTAACTTTTGTTTGGTGATTTTAATTTGCCTCTAATCAGGGCAAAATAGCCACTTTTGTAGTGAGATTAATGATTCATGGCTCAACTCTACTTTTATTACTCGGCGATGAACGCTGGAAAATCGACTTCTTTGCTTCAGTCAGCCTACAATTATGCCGAAAGAGGTATGAATGCTGAAATTTTCACTGCCGCATTAGACAATAGGTTTGGACAAGGCAAAGTCGCTTCTAGAATAGGCCTTGAGTCTGCGGCACATCTTTTTACTCCAGAAACCAACATGCAATTAGTCGTAGAAGCTCTACTTGCAAAAGGCAAAATAGATTGTCTTTTTATTGATGAGGCACAATTTTTAACTAAGCTGCAAGTCCAACAGATCATTTATGTGGTCGACAATCTCAACATACCAGTACTAGCATATGGCCTGCGCACAGACTTTTTAGCAGAAACCTTTGAAGGTAGCCGCTACCTTTTGGCCTGGGCTGACAAACTGATAGAGTTGAAAACTATCTGCCATTGTGGACGAAAAGCTGCATTTGTGGTCCGCATCGACGAAAATGGACAAGTGGTCAAAGAAGGCGAACAGGTTGAAGTAGGAGGTAATGACAGATACGAATCAATGTGCAGACAGCATTTCGCTGAGCTTGTTTGGTAGATGACATTTTTTAAATTATTAAACACGTAAAAAGCAAACAGCCTTCACTGTTTACTTTTTATTTAATGCTTAATTTTTTAACAAATCTATTTATTGTGCAGCTTTTTCAGCTATGTAGCTCATCACACTATTCGCTTCACGTGATTGAAAGAATTCACCTAAGCTTTCTCCAGCACAAGTTACATTATCAGCTTGGAGTACCTTGTTTATGACTTCTTTCTTAGAAAAACCTAAGTTACCAATTTGACTACTAACTGCGCGTTTAAACAAACTAACGTTATTTGTTACTGCAGATTTACAGAAGTTTTTAAAGTTTTTGTCACCAACAAATTTATACTTGCTAGATGATGCCGTTTCAACTTTAGCCGAAGCTCCCGTTAAATAGTCAGCCACATCTTGCGAGCCACGTGATTCAGAAAATGCTACCAAACTTTGACTGGCGCATTGAAAGTTATCTTCACTTGTTAAAAGCATCAGCATTTTACTTCTGCTAGTGCCTAGACGAAAACTGTGTTGCTTTACGTTTTTTTTAAACAAACCTAAATCGTTAGTCGCAGCTGCTTGGCACAGTTCAGCGTATTGAGTGTCACCAACAAACTTAAAGTTGTTAGCACTTTTCAATGATGCACTTGCGTTGAATGATAATGTAGCGGCACAAATAGTAGATAATAGTAACTTTTTCATAATAACACCCCAGTAATATAAATTGTTTGAAACTAGTCGGTGAGCTTGTTGCCTCAACCTGATGAAATTAAGTGTAATTAAATTACAAAAAAATATTGTTTTTTTTCTGAGTTTATTTGATTAATGAATTGTAAAGAACATAAAAATAAAGAGGAAGGAAGAAAATTATCATTGTTTTATAGGGACTTATCTTTTATTAATATTCTTATTTGTAATATTGATAGAACAATTTGATATTAAAATAATGTAATTTAGTTACATTATTTGGCTTTTAATTACAAATTACTTGGTTTTGAAGGGCTAGAAGTCATTATTTCAGCTAGTTTTTGAAAGACATTTAGTAAAAAAGCCCGTCAGGGCTTTTTTACTTTAAAAAGATACACCTTTTCTTTTATGGACGTAACGCTTTTTCACCTCTAGCCAATCCACATACACCTGTTCTTGAAGCTTCAATAATTTCAGTGCTTTGACTCAATGTATGTGCGAAAGCATCTAACTTTTCACTTGTACCTGTCACCTGAACTGTGTAGTTGTTGGTATCTACGTCAACAATTTGTGCTCTAAATATATCAACAATACGTTTAACTTCTGCACGAACCAGCTCACTGCGAGTTGCTACTTTCACCAACATCAACTCTCGTTCAACGTGATGACCATCAGACAAATCAGACACTTTTAACACATCAATCAGCTTGTTGACTTGTTTGGTGATCTGCTCAATAACTTTGTCATCGGCTTCTGTGACAATAGTCAAACGTGACAAACTTTTATCATCTGTTGGGGCCACACACAAAGAATCAACATTGTATCCACGTTGCGAAAACACACCCACTATACGTGACAAAGCACCCGGAGCATTTTCCATTAATACAGAAATAATTCTTCTCATTATGTGCGCTCCGTTTTACTTAATCGCATATCATCCATTGCACCAAATTTTATTTGCATGGGGTAGACGTGCTCGTTTTGGTCTATTTCTATGTCCATAAATACCAATCTATCTTTGGCAGCAAAACATTTGGCCATTGCGTCATCTAACTCTTCAGGCTTTGTGACCCTGATACCGATATGTCCGTAAGCTTCGGCTAATTTAACAAAGTCAGGCATTGAGTCCATATAAGAGCTGGAATGACGACCTTTATAGTTCATATCTTGCCATTGGCGCACCATGCCTAGAGCACGGTTGTTCAAAGAAATGATCTTGATAGGTAAATTATATTGCATACAAGTGGCCAGCTCTTGTATATTCATCTGGATACTGCCATCACCAGTGACAACAGTAGACACCGCTTCTGGATGAGCCATTTGTACCCCCATTGCTGCTGGTAAACCAAAACCCATTGTGCCTAAACCACCTGAATTGATCCAACGTCTAGGTTTAGCGAAAGGATAATAAAGTGCTGCAAACATTTGGTGCTGACCTACGTCAGAACTGACATAAGCATCACCATTAGTATGTTTATATAAGGACTCAATCACTTCTTGTGGCTTGATTAAATGTGTATCTTTTTTATAGTCTAAACATTTGCGGGACCGCCACTGATTAACTTCTTCCCACCAGTCGGTAAGTTTAGCTGTTTGTGCCTTAGCATCGATTGGACCCATCTCTTTAAGAAGCTGTTTAGAAACTTCATCCACACTGCCCACTACAGGAACATGAGCCCCTATAATTTTAGAAATAGATGCAGGGTCAATATCAACATGGATAATGCTGGCATGAGGACAAAATTTATCCACATTATTAGTCACTCGATCATCGAAACGCGCGCCTAATGCTAATATACAATCTGCGTTATGCATGGCTTTATTCGCTTCAAGCCTGCCGTGCATACCTAACATACCCACAAACTGCTCGTGTACAGATGAAAACGCACCTAACCCCATCAATGTTGATGTCACTGGCGCCTGCAATTTTTCAGCAATCTCAGTAACTAACTCACTGGCTTCAGAAGTAATTGCACCACCACCTACATATATGATTGGCCGCTTTGCTTCTAACAACGTTTTGACTGCTTTTTTAATCTGTTTGTTATGTCCTTTCAGCGTCGGATTATAAGAGCGCATCGTGACATCATCAGGAAATTGATAAGGATATTCTTCTAAAACATTCACTATATCTTTAGGTAAGTCGACCACCACTGGGCCTGGACGGCCGGTATTAGCTATATAATATGCTTTTGCAATGGCTTCAGGAATATCGACTGCACGTTTGACCAGAAAACTATGTTTAACAATAGGCCTAGAGCATCCCACCATATCAGTTTCTTGGAATGCATCTTCACCAATATGCTTCGAAGGCACTTGACCCGATAATACCACCATTGGGATTGAATCCATAAAGGCAGTCGCAATACCCGTTAAAGTATTGGTTGCACCTGGTCCTGATGTCACTAATACAGTACCTGTTTGCCCCGTTGATCTGGCATAGCCATCAGCCATATGAGCAGCGGCTTGTTCATGACGGACGAGGATATGTTCGACATCTTCTTGTGCGTATAACGCATCATAAATATCCAGCACGGCACCACCTGGATAACCGAACACATGCTTTACACCTATATCTTTTAGCGTTCGCACAACCATTGCGGCGCCTGACATCATCTCCATCAGAATCACTCCAAAAATATATTAAATAAATAATCAGCGAGCACTATACGTGAGCGATTAGAAAATTTAAACATAAAAACAGACAAAAGTGAGATTTCTATCCTAATATAGCAAAATATTAGGATAGAAATACCAAAAAGAGTATTTATATGAGTATTATTAGGATGTAATTGCATTTTATTAACAAGTTACTATTTACTCTTTTCAGTCTAGGGCGATTTTTCTTGATATCTAACCCCAGCTTTCTCGTCTGCTTTAACAGCCTAATGATTTAAAACAAAATTCTGTCAACTGTTTTACATGAGTTTTCTAATTCACTTGCTGGGTATTACTAATGAATCTAAAAGCTAAAAATGACCTTACAAATCACATATTAACTTTAGCCTTAACTACCATTATCTTTTAGGCACCCATGCCCAAATCATTTCCTATTCTAACGGCTCTATCCCCTTAGCATCAGTGACCTATACTTTGACATTCACTGTTCCTTCATCAATGTTTTTTAATCAAAAAATTTGTTTATCTGATAAACGTGCAACAGCGTGCATATAGATGGTTGCACGTTTCACATAATTGCCAGTTGAAACGTTGAATTTGCAGCGGGAAACGATATTTGTGATCGCCAACCGAGTTGTCGTGCCCCCCTTGGAGTCGCATAACAGGCTGTTGAACACATTAAAACACTGATACTTTGTATTTCGAGCGGGAAACGAGATTTGTGACCGCCAACCGCGTTGCGCCAACCGAGTTGTCGTGCACCCCTTGGAGTCGCATAACAGGCTGTTGAACACATTAAAACACTGATACTTCGTATTTCGAGCGGGAAACGAGATTTGTAACCGACAACTGCGTTGTCGTGCACCCCTTGGGATCTCATAACAGGCTGTTAATCACATTAAACATTGATACTTTATATTTGGAGCGGGAAACGAGATTCGAACTCGCGACCCCAACCTTGGCAAGGTTGTGCTCTACCACTGAGCTATTCCCGCATAATGAATGTACGTCTCAAACTATAATCGCCTAAAACGGAGGCGCATTTTACAAAAATAAAACGCCTATGCAAGCCCTAAAATCAAATTTCATGCTTTTTTCAAAAAAAGACACACTATTGATGAAAATGTGTGCATATTTTGATGTGCTTCATTAAATAGTGAATACATGTTGGCGGTAATAAACCATTTCGGCGATGGACTCACGGATATCATCTAACGCTAGATGCACACCTTTTTTGTGAAAACCATCTAACAATTCTGGTTTCCAACGGCGAACTAGCTCTTTAATCGTACTGACATCAATATTTCTATAATGAAAATATTGTTCAAGTTCAGACATATATTTGACTAAAAAGCGACGATCCTGGCCTATGGTGTTTCCGCACAATGGAGATATTCCCTTAGGAACAAAGCCTTGCAAAAATAAGATGGTTTGTTCGACAGCTTGTTGTTCGTTAACGTCACTATTGCGGCAGCGTTTGGTAAGACCTGATTTACCATGTGTATCTACACACCATTGGTTCATACCGTTGAGTATATCATCAGGCTGATAGATCGCTAACACTGGCCCTTCGGCTAATATATTAAGATCCTTGTCTGTCACTATGGTAGCAATTTCCAAAACCACATCGGTCTGTGGATCTAGCCCTGTCATTTCCAAATCAATCCAAACTAAGTTTTCGTTATTTACAAACATACAGACTCCTTGATGAACATTATGGTGCGAACAACAAATACATTAATAATTTGGTATCCACCTCTGCAAACGTTAATATGATACAAGAAATGGTATTAATTACAGCAAAGATAAAACGTGGCTAAAAAACCAAAGTTAACAGACAAGCAGAAACGACAAGTTTCAGTAAACCGCACCAAACGAATTTCAAGCAGTGTCAAATCAAACGAAATTGAAGATAATCAGTTTGGTGAGCAACAAAGTGGACGAGTCATAGGCCGTTTTGGCAAACATGCAGATGTTGAAGACCCAGCAGGCGTTATTCACAGATGTCACATGCGCCGAACCATAAATAGTGTGGTATGTGGCGATGAAGTGTTGTTTAGGCCAGGGAAAGATCAGTCATTAACGATCAGCGGTATCATCGAGATTGTCCAAGATAGAAAATCAGTCCTCACCCGCCCTGATTTTTATGATGGGGTGAAACCAGTCGCGGCTAACATCGATCAGATAATCATCGTCAGTTCAGTTTTACCAAGCTTATCTTTGAATATTATCGACAGATATTTAGTTGCGGCAGAAGACGTAGAAATTATGCCGGTAATATTATTAAACAAAGTCGAATTACTTGACTCACAACAGTTAAAAGAAGTAGAAAATCAGCTAAATATTTATCGTGATATTGGCTATCAAATTGTCTACACCAGCTGTAAAACAATGACAGGGCTTGATGAACTTGCGATATGCTTAAAAGATAAGGTCAGTGTATTTGTTGGACAATCAGGGGTAGGGAAGTCAAGTTTAATTAATGAGTTATTGCCTGAAGCAGATGAAATCATTGGCGACATATCCAATAACTCTGGTTTAGGCCAGCACACCACCACCACAGCAAAACTACTGCACTTCCCTGCTGGTGGTGATTTGATTGATTCACCTGGTGTACGTGAATTTGCGTTATGGCATCTGCCTGCAGAAAGGCTGACGAATGGGTTTAGGGAATTCAGAGACTATTTAGGTGGCTGTAAATTTCGAGATTGTAAGCATGGTAATGATCCTGGTTGTCTCATTAATGCTGCAGTTGAAAACGGTAAAATAAGCCCGCAACGTTATCAAAGCTATCATAAAATATTGTTGAATATGGATGAGCTTCGCCCAGCACATACAAAAGTGTAATGTCTCTGTGTTGAAACATAAATTAGCCTGCAAAAAATACTAGCATATAGCCTATTAGACTTAGTTAAGAGCAAACTACTAAGAATATTACGTTACAATTGTAAGTGGAACGTTAGATTATTAGGAAAGTTACTTTGTTAGACTCGTTAAAAATTGCTTTACAGTATATCACCCCAAAACACCTACTATCTCGTTTGGTGGGTACGCTAGCTGCAGCGCAAGCCGGTGTTATGACTACAGCTATGATTAAACTCTTCATTAAGCAATATAAAGTTGATATGTCTGAAGCACTCGACTCTGATCCTGAGTCCTATTCATCATTTAACGCATTTTTCACTCGGCAACTTAAAACCGACGTGAGGTCGATATGCCAAGATAAAAAACAACTTGCCTTACCTGTCGATGGTGCAGTGAGTCAATTAGGCGATATTGTGCATGATGCTATTTTCCAAGCGAAAGGCCATAACTATAGTTTAACTACGTTGCTGGGTGGTAAACCTGAACTTGCAAGACCCTTTTTAGATGGTAAATTTGCTACGATTTATCTTTCTCCTAAAGATTATCATCGTATTCATATGCCTATAGGTGGGCAGCTTACCGATATGCTTTATGTACCTGGCGAGCTATTTTCAGTGAGTCCTCTGACCGCAGAACGTGTACCCGGATTATTTGCTAGAAACGAACGAGTAGTGGCTATTTTTGATACTGAAATAGGTAAAATGGCCATGGTATTAGTAGGGGCGACTATTGTGGCCAGCATTGAAACAACATGGGCAGGTACTGTGACACCACCTGTTGGTAAAAATGTACAGCATTGGCAGTACCCTGCCCAAGGTGACAACGCTGTATTTATCAAAAAGGGTGATGAGATGGGTTTGTTTAAACTCGGCTCAACCATAGTGGCTTGCTTCGAAGCTGACATGATAGATTTTTCGGATTTAAGTGCAGGAGACGTAACGCGTCTCGGTGACGTTTTCGCAAACATAACGAACTAATCAACTTGGATCCCGTTAAAAAAAGTCTGTGGTCTTTACACGTCACTATGATATTGCTAGGTGCCACGGCATTATTCTCTAAACTTCTGCCCTTATCTGCAATAGACATTACTTTTGGCCGTGCCACTATTGCTTGCATCATGTTGTTTGGCATTGTAAAAATATTCAGAAAATCAATATTATTAGACCGTAAAAAAGACTATTTTGTTGCTCTTTTTTTAGGTCTACTCATGGCGGCGCATTGGGTTAGTTATTTTGCTGCCATGCAGTATTCATCAGTATCTGTTGGCATGATAGCCTTATTTACATTCCCCGTAATGACAGTACTTTTAGAACCTTTTTTTGAGGGCATACGTTTGGTGTGGCAAGATTTGGTCAGCGCCATTGTTGTGCTTTTTGGTATTTTCCTGATAGTACCAGAAGTATCATTAGATAACGAAATTACGCAAGGTGTGTTGATTGGTGTAAGCTCAGCCGTGTTGTATTCTTTTAGAAACTTGGTGCATCGCAAACATTTCTCCCACTATTCTGGCGCCCACGCCATGGCCTACCAAACCTTGGTAATTTTCATCTCACTTAGCTTCTTCTCAAGTGATGAGTTATTTAAAGCAAGCCAAGAAACCTATGTGGGTCTGGTTATACTGGGTATATTTTTAACAGCGGTGCCTCATGCTTTAATTGCTGCAAGCCTTAAACATCTTCGAGCCAAAACATTTTCATTGATTGCCTGTATGCAACCACTCTATGGTGTAACCCTTGCGATACTGGTGTTAGATGAACAGCCCAGATGGCAAACCTTAGTCGGTGGTTTGTTAGTGATTTCAGCCGCCATTTATGAAACCATCAACGCTCAAAAACTTCACAGTAAATAATAATGTTTAGGGGGCTAACACAATGCTGATATTCGCCCATAGGGGTGCCAGTGCTGATGCCCCTGAAAACACCTTATTAGCTATTGAACAAGCCTTGATTCAACAAGCTGATGGTATTGAAATAGATGTTTATCAACTCGGCGATGAATTAGTGGTTATCCATGACAGATGGGTAAGTAGGACAACCAATGGCAATCGTCTATTATCTGATTATACTCTCGAAGAATTACAAACATTAGACGCAGGCCAAGGCCAATTTGTGCCAACACTTTGGCAAGTATTGGAACGTGTACAAGGGCAATGTTTGATAAATATTGAAATGAAGGGTGTGGATGATGTTTCACTAGTGAATGTATGCATTAACAAAGCGCTAAACCAGTTAAATTTCGAACCTGAGCAATTTATCGTTTCATCTTTCAACCACCATTTGTTGTTGGCTTTTAAAAGTATTGCGCCCAATACCAAGATTGGAGGGCTAACGGGCAGTAATCCTTTAGATTACGCGCGATTTGCACAAAAACTGCAAGCATACTCAGTTAATGCTGAGATTAATTTTGTTGATCAAGCTTTTGTTATAGATGCACATAATCGTGGTTTGAAAATGTTTGTGTATACCGTTGACGAACCTGCAGACCTGCTAAGGTTGCAATCTTGGGGAGTAGATGGAGTATTTAGTAATGGACCCGCGAAGGCTAAAGTGGCATTAACCAATAAGGTTTAATAAAGCCATTCGGTAATGTATCTAGGAACTCGCACATCCAGAATCACAATCTTCGCAACTTTGACATAATTTCAAATTCACTAAATGCGCACCTACAATTAAAAAAGCCCCAACGGCAATGGTGAAAGGCTCGTAAGACTCGCCAAACATATCTTTATTCCAATAAATTAAACCGCCCAATACCAGACTATATAAAGGATAGAGCTGTCGGTGATAACGATAAAATCCTGAGAACAATGCCCAAAAACCTATGATCATCGAAAGTGATAAAATACTTCTCTCGAACCAATCTTGAGCAAAAAAAGAGGCGCTCACAAAAGGGATCAGAGGAATAAGAATAGGGAGTAATAAACAATGCAACGCACACAAACTCGAGGCCCAAATGCCTAGTCGGTCTAATAGCGTTTTATCTTTGGTTACTTGCATCAGTAAATCCTCAACCTCATCGAACGTTATAATATAACATTCCATAAAATTTACAAGTATTTCTGCCTAAAATTTTAAGACGGAACAAGAAAAACATCTTAACAGGCGAGTAGAAATTCACTCACTCCATAACTATTATTCCAACCAATAAATAATTAAAAATTTAAGGGAAGACGACTGAGGCTTTTTAATAAATTTAAGGCCTAATATAGTGGCGAGTAAACCAGAGCACCAACAATAATACCCACTAATCCTTCAAGTAAAATCGGCACGATAGATGCCACAAACCTTATGGATTCGATGTTTTGAAAGACGGGTTCTAACGAAGGGTGTATGAAGGGGATACTGTGCACCAAAATACCACCTCCAACCAAAAACATAGCTGCTGTACCTACTCCGGAGAATGCCCTCATCAGAATTGGGGTAAAAATCAATAGTCCCCATCCTACGGTTCGTTGAATACTGTTATAATTTGCAATTAGAGATTTTCTTAATAAGCATAAACTTGCATCATCCAGCTTTACAATGAAAGCGTCTAACCCATACACACCAACAGTAATAGCCAAGGCCAGCAAGGATAAAACTGTCACTAGGGTTGCAAAGGACTCTGCTTGTAAAGTGCTGAGTAAAATTACCACAATTTCGGCGGATAGGATAAAATCGGTATTAGTGGCTCCTTTAATTTTTTTTCAAGGATCACTAAGTCAATATTAGGATCGGCTACAGCCTCATAACATAGATACAGCGCGCCAATAACCTGCAACGCCACGATTAACCATGGTAAAAATGCACTTATCAATACTGCAGATAGCACGAAAATCAGTTTATTTAGAAGAGAGCCTTTTGCTACTGCCCATACAACAGCTAATTCCCGTTTGCTCTCACCCCAGAGACTTGCTCGGTGTTCAGAGCTAAGTCATCTCCCAACACGCCAGCTGTCTTTTAGCCGTCACTTTCGACAAAATAGCCACATCATCCAAAATAGTGGCAATATCATCTTTAAGGGTAAGTAGATTAGCTGCAGGCATGTTACTTCCTTATAAGTCTGGAGGAGTGGGTTTTAACTCAGCTTTAGGATGATAAGTATAGGCCACACCTGAAGAGACTATGTCGCTTAATTTAACTAACTCAATGCCATGCTGTTGAAGTCTGCCTAAATGTATTTTCAAATATTCAAGGGTTTGTGGATAGGGGTGGGCAATACCTACCGCATAACCATGCTTTTTGGATAGACGAAGTAAACGATGAAATTGTTTATCAATCTGCTCAAAGTTTGGAGTGTGATCAATAAACACATTACGTTTCGTGCTTAACACACCATGTTGTTTGGCAATGTCTTCTGCTTTACTGTATCTGGTGGTACGACTATCAACAAAAAACAAGCCCTGCTTTGACAGAAACGTCATCGTTATCGACATAGGTAAGGAAAGTTGAGTCAACTTACTGCCCATATGATTGTTTACCCCCACAGCATCGGGCACAGTAGATAAAGCAACTTTTAACGTATTAACGATTTGATGGGGTGGCATACTAGCAAGCAATACATTTTTTTCTTGATTATTACCCGCCAACGATTCCATTGGCATATGTAACATGACTTCACGTTGCTGGGCTGCGGCACGCTTTGAAAAAGTCTCAGATAAAGGTTTATTCGGTAAAATCGCAAAAGCGACATTGGCAGGTAATACAAAGGCTAGCGCATCTTGTTGGTTGTTTCCCATATCGTCAATGATCAAGGCGATTTGAGATGCTCTAACAGAACAACCGATACACAACAGGCAACTAATTAGAAATAAACGCATGTTTTTATTATTGTTTTACCCGACAGCATTTCGTTTTAATTATAATCACAACAAGTATTTTTACTAGGATTGGTTCGTTTATATGCACAAAGGAACTAAAGCTTTAACCAATTAACAGGGTTGATTGGCTTTCCTTTATGTCTAATTTCGAAGTATAAGTTAGGTCGATTTTGTCCTCCACTTTGCCCAAGAAGGGCAATGGCTTCACCTGCCTGAACAGACTCACCAGTTTGCTTTAGCAACGCTTGGTTATGGCCGTAGAGGCTCATAAATCCGTCTCCATGATCCAGTACAGTCACTAACCCAAAGCCTCTAAGCCAATCAGAGTAAAGTACTTTAGCATGATGTATGGCAATCACAGCGTCTCCTGGAGTCCCATTTATCACCACTCCTTTCCATTTAATTTGACCTTGCCTAAACTTACCAAACATTTTTCTAAGGTTACCCTTGGCAGGCATTAATAAACGGCCTTTAAGGGTACCAAGACCACTTAACGTTACGTCTTGTTGGTCGAGTTGTTGCGCTTGAGTTAATGCTTCAAGTAAATTCTTTTCATTGATTTGTAGTTGGGCAATTTTTACTTCTTCAGACTCTATTGCGTCCTGCAGCGCTATAAGCGTTCCTGCCCTTTCAGTTTGATTCGCTTTTAACACTTGTTGTTGCTCAAGCTGTTTACCTTTTAACTGCTCGAGCTCACTTTGATTATTAATCAACTTGGCATTCACCTTTTGCAGATTTTTGACTAACAAGTTAAAGCTATCGATTTGCAATTTACGGGCCTTGTTTAAATACTGATAGTAAGTAATAGTCCGTTCAAAATTAGTAGCATCTTGTTGATTCAACAACATTTTTGCGAAATCATAATTGTCTGTCATATAAGCGCTTCGGATCTGTTTGGCTAACACTATTTTTTGCTGTGATAAGGAGCTCAAATAATCCTTTTGTTGTTTGCGCAATATTTTAAGTTTTTGCTGATTATTGTCGAGGAACCTCTGTGTTTTATTGAGTTTTCTTGCAGCTTTCGCAATCTGTATTTCAATAACCTTCAGATTATCTTGAAGCGTCTTGGCAGTCGCAAGTTGTTGATTGATTTGCACCTGTTTGGTTTTTATTTGTTGTTGAATACTTTTAAGATCTGACTGTTCTTGGGCGTTTACAACAAATACAAAAAAAACACTACACAACATTATTAATAAGGAAGACCTACTAGCTAAGCTTTTAGCTTGGAATAATGTGTGCAGTATCAATCTCAATTGATTAGTCCAATGTGACTAGAGAAGTACCGGTCATTTGTGGAGGTTGTTCCATCCCCATTAGATACAGCATAGTGGGGGCCACATCACTTAATGTGCCTCCTAGTCTAACCGTTGATTTTTGTCCTACGTGAATAAAGGGAACGAGTTCACTGGTGTGTGCGGTGTGTGATTGCCCTGTCTGTTCATCTTGCATTTTTTCAGCATTACCGTGATCAGCTGTAATTAAACAGTCACCACCATTACGTTTGATAGCCTCAACGACTCTGCCAACACAGGTGTCAACTGCCTCACAAGCTTTGACGGCTGCATCAAAGTTACCCGTATGCCCAACCATGTCCCCATTAGGATAATTACAAACAATGACATCAAACTTCCCAGAGTCTATTGCTGCTACAAGCTTATCGGTTAACTCAGCCGAATTCATTTCTGGTTGCAGGTCATAAGTGGCGACTTTAGGTGATGGGATCAAAATACGCTCTTCACCTTTATACAAGTCTTCACGGCCACCACTATAGAAAAAAGTGACATGTGCATATTTTTCAGTCTCAGATATACGCAATTGCGTTTTATTATGCTGAGCTAACCAATCACCCATAACATTCACTAATGGTACAGGTGGGTATGCTGCTGGAGCATTAATGCTCTCTGCATATTGCGTTAAGGTTACAAAAGCACTTAGCTCAATGTGTGTATCTTTATCGAATTCACTAAAATCTTTCTCAACAAAAGGTCGACTAATTTCGCGGGCTCGATCGGCTCTAAAATTCATGAAGAAAACAGCATCTCCATCTTCCAATGGAACTGCCTCACCAATGGTGGTGGCTTGCATGAACTCGTCATTTTCGTCACGTTGATATGAAGCAACTAAGGCTTCAGTAGCGCTCGTGGCAACCTTATTTGCTTTACCATGAGCAATCAAATTGTAAGCAGCTTCGACTCTATCCCAACGGGCATCTCGGTCCATCGCATAATAACGACCAATGACACTGGCCGTTTTGCCTAAGCCTAATTCGGCAAACACTGCATCAGCTGACTGTAATGGACCCTTTGCGCTTCGTGGTGGTGTATCGCGACCATCCAAAAAGGCATGTAGATATAACTTTTTTGCGCCGTGCTTTGCGGCCATTTTCAAAAAGGCAAAAATATGATCTTCGTGGCTATGTACCCCACCGGCTGATAATAACCCCATAACATGGATGGCTTTATCTGCTTGAATAGCGTTGTCTAGGTTTTTTATAAATACAGGATTTTCAAAAAAATCACCGTCTTCAATGGCCTTGGTCACTCGCGTAAAGTCCTGATACACCACACGGCCTGCACCTAAATTGACATGACCTACTTCAGAATTACCCATCTGCCCCGGAGGAAGACCAACGTCTAATCCTGATCCAGATATTAAAGAGTGGCTGTATGCATGGCACAATCCATCTAAAACTGGCGTATGGGCGTGTGCAATCGCATTGCTTTCCAATTCTTCCCGATGACCCCAACCGTCAAGAATAATCAATGCGGTGGTCTTTTTAGTTTGAGTCATTGTGCAGCCCTTATAGATAAAACTATTTATTAATTTTGTGAGTCATACTAAGGTGAAATATAATGTGTATTTATATGGCCTAGTATCATGATAATCGGCTAATATTATCCTTACTCGCAGCGCACGTCACGGCTAAATCCTTTTAAAAACCAAATGTATAACAATAAGTTATTCCTTGTCGCACGGATGAATACACCCTAGGACTGGTTTCTACACACAAAATCTATATACTTTGGCCTCGTTTTTTTAAGTTACTCACCTTTAAGGGTCACCTGTTATGGATCAAATGGTAGAATTCGTCGTTAATCACTATATTTTATCTGGTTTGTTCGCTGCACTTCTAGCTGCACTAATATATACCACTGTGGCAAGCCAGCTTTCATCATTAAAAGAATTAAGTACACATGAAGCAACTCTATTAATGAACAAAGAAGATGCTTATATTCTGGATATTCGCCCTGTGGCAGAGTTTAAAAAGGGCCATATTTTAGGATCTAAACAGATCAAAGCGGAGTTAGTCACAAAAGGCGACTTTTCTACACTTGAAAAATCAAAAGACAAGCCCATAATTGTTGTCTGTGCTATGGGCATGACGTCAAAACGTACGGCATCTCAGATGCTTAAAGCAGGATTTGAAAATGTAGTGACGTTGAAAGGTGGTATAAGTGCTTGGCAAGCTGCAAGTTTACCCGTCATCAAATAAATGCCAGGAGATAAATATGAATAAAGTCGATATTTATACTAAAGGGCATTGTCCTTATTGTCATAGGGCTAAGGCTTTATTGACCCAAAAAAAAACTAGTTTTAATGAAATTGAAATCGATATAATGCCTGAATTACGAAGCAAAATGATCGAACGAGCAAAAGGTAAATCGACTGTTCCACAGATTTTCATCAAAGATTATCATGTAGGTGGATGTGATGAATTGTTTGCATTAGAAGCAAAAAACCAACTAGACAGTTTATTAGCTGACTAACAACTCAATTTAAGGAAGTATCATGGCTGACGAGAATCAACCAAACGAGGCTGCAACGCAGCCAGAAACGGCACAAGGCCCACAGTTTTCAATTCAAAGAATATACACTAAAGACATTTCTTTTGAGGCACCTAACTCACCTGCAATGTTTCAAAAAGAATGGAAACCAGAAGTACAATTAGACTTAGACACAAAGAGCAATGCACTAGGTGAAAACCTGTATGAAGTGACATTATCAGTCACTGTCACTACCAAAATCGGGGAAGAAACAGCTTTTCTATGTGAGGTACAGCAAGCTGGCATATTTATGATTGGCGAAATGCCAGAGCAGAATAAGGCTCAAATGATTGGTGCTTTTTGTCCCAATACCTTGTTCCCGTATGCTAGGGAGACCATTTCTAATCTAGTGAATCGTGGCACTTTCCCACCACTAAACTTGGCACCTGTTGATTTCAATTCAATATTTGCAGCCTACATGCAAAAACGCGCTCAACAAGCTCAAGAACAAGCACCAGCAACGCAAAAATTAGATGCATAATACGGCTGATTTAAAATGAACTCGGTGTGTGTATTAGGGGCAGGATCATATGGTACTGCGCTGGCTTTTTGTCTCTCTCGCAATGGCTTGAAAACTGTCTTGTGGGGGCGAGATAAGCAGCAAATTGAATTGATGGCTAACACCAGACGTAATCAAAAATACCTACCCAACGCTATTTTTCCGGAAGAATTATCACTCGAATCTGAACTTTGCAAAGCGATAGACAACAGTCAAGACATCCTAATAGTTGTTCCAAGCCATGCATTTTACAGCACGTTACAACAAGCAAAACCATACCTAAAACCTTGGCATAGAGTAATTTGGGCAACAAAAGGATTAGAGCCTGAAACAGGTAGGCTTTTACAAGAGGTGGCTCTAGAAATTTTGGGCGACGATATCCCTATTGCAGCATTATCAGGCCCCACCTTTGCTAAAGAAATGGTGGCAGGACTACCTACCGCGATTTCATTAAGTTCTACAAATGAAAACCTAGCCATTGAATTTGCAAATAAACTGCATTGCTCAAAATCGTTTAGAGTGTACAGAAATGATGATTTCATAGGCATACAGCTAGGCGGAGCCGTCAAAAATGTTATAGCTATTGGCGCCGGTTTATCTGACGGCTTAGGCTTTGGGTCTAACGCTAGGACAGCCCTTATTACTAGAGGTTTAGCTGAGCTGACAAGGCTTGGGATCAAGATGGGTGCTAAACAGGCCACATTTATGGGTATGTCAGGTTTAGGTGACTTAGTCTTAACGTGTACAGATAATCAGTCTCGTAACAGACGGTTCGGGTTGGCATTAGGTAATGGCCTAGGTATTCAAGAAGCCATGACCGAAATTGGCCAGGTAGTTGAGGGTTACAAAAATACCAAAGAAGTACACATTCTTTCGCAACGTATGGGTGTAGAAATGCCCATTTGTGAACAGATCTATGAAGTACTCTACAACCATAAACCCGCCAAAGAAGCCGCGTTAACACTACTAGGCAGAGATCAAACATCTGAGTAGTAGCACTTCTCTGTACTCCTTAGATCCTTTTCGTTGTTTAAGCATTTATTCCCCCAATAATAAATTTAACAACATAGGCAAAACTAATAAAAATTTAAAGCCAACATGACTTAATACCAATCAGCATGATTCTGTGACAAAGACATAGCCAAGCTTTCAGTGTGTCAAGATAATCCACTTTGTTAAGGTTTGCGTGTAGCTACTCAGCAGCGTAACCAACCTAAACACCAGAAACAGAAAAGGGCTACGCTTGCGGATAGCCTTTCTCTAAATGGGGGACAGCGGGATATCCAATGCGGGGCTGGCATCCAGCAATGTGCGGGGCACCCTGTGCTACTCTCGCATAAGTGTTCAGTAGGTATATTTGCTGCACTGCAGCGCCCTGTTGAACAACGAGCCAAGGAAGGCGAGTTTGGGTGCATATCATCAGGGATGTATATATGTCTACTCTGGATTTATCAATCCGCAGAAACAAAAAAGGGCTACCCTTGCGGATAGCCCTTTCTCTAAATGGGAGCCTGGCAATGTGCTACTCTCGCATGGGGAAACCCCAAACTACCATCGCCGCTAATGTGTTTCACTTCTGAGTTCGGAATGGGATCAGGTGGTGCCACATCGCTATTGTCGCCAGACAAAAACTGTTATCTATCGAGCTTTCACTCAATAAATCAATATGTAAAAGCTGATGCTCACTGCCTACCTAGGTAAAAGCGCGCTGTAATCGAGGCTAAAGAATGTCTTCAGTCTTACTCTTAATTTTATGTTAATACTTGCCACTCATCAAACACTCAGCACTTCTTTTATGAAGCCACTTGGGCGTTGTATGGTTAAGCCTCACGGGCAATTAGTACAGGTTAGCTCAACGCATTGCTACGCTTCCACACCCTGCCTATCAACGTCGTAGTCTTCAACAACCCTTAAGGTACGTTAAACGTACAGGGATGACTCATCTTAGGGCTCGCTTCGCGCTTAGATGCTTTCAGCGCTTATCGATTCCGAACGTAGCTACCGGGCAATGCCTTTGGCAAAACAACCCGAACACCAGCGGTTCGTCCACTCCGGTCCTCTCGTACTAGGAGCAGCTCCCTTCAATCATCCAACGCCCACACCAGATAGGGACCGAACTGTCTCACGACGTTCTAAACCCAGCTCGCGTACCACTTTAAATGGCGAACAGCCATACCCTTGGGACCGACTTCAGCCCCAGGATGTGATGAGCCGACATCGAGGTGCCAAACACCGCCGTCGATATGAACTCTTGGGCGGTATCAGCCTGTTATCCCCGGAGTACCTTTTATCCGTTGAGCGATGGCCCTTCCATTCAGAACCACCGGATCACTATGACCTACTTTCGTACCTGCTCGACGTGTCTGTCTCGCAGTTAAGCTGGCTTATGCCATTGCACTAACCTCCTGATGTCCGACCAGGATTAGCCAACCTTCGTGCTCCTCCGTTACGCTTTGGGAGGAGACCGCCCCAGTCAAACTACCCACCAGACACTGTCCACAATCCCGATAAGGGACCCATGTTAGAACATCAAACCTACAAGGGTGGTATTTCAAGGTAGACTCCACATCATCTAGCGACAATGCTTCAAAGTCTCCCACCTATCCTACACATGTAGGGTCAATGTTCAGTGCCAAGCTATAGTAAAGGTTCACGGGGTCTTTCCGTCTAGGTGCGGGTACACAGCATCTTCACTGCAATTTCAATTTCACTGAGTCTTGGGTGGAGACAGCGTGGCCATGATTACGCCATTCGTGCAGGTCGGAACTTACCCGACAAGGAATTTCGCTACCTTAGGACCGTTATAGTTACGGCCGCCGTTTACCGGGGCTTCGATCAAGAGCTTCTCCGAAGATAACCCCATCAATTAACCTTCCGGCACCGGGCAGGCGTCACACCGTATACGTCATCTTTCGATTTAGCACAGTGCTGTGTTTTTAATAAACAGTTCCAGCCACCATTTCACTGCGGCCCCCGTTCGCTCATGAAGCAAGTCCAATCACAAACAGGGGCGTACCTTCTCCCGAAGTTACGGTACGATTTTGCCGAGTTCCTTCACCCAAGTTCTCTCAAGCGCCTTAGTATTCTCTACCTGACCACCTGTGTCGGTTTGGGGTACGGTTCGATATATCATAAGTTTAGAGGCTTTTCCTGGAAGCATAGTATTTGCAACTTCAACACCGTAGTGTCTCGTCTCGTGTCTCGAGCATGTAGGCTCCCGGATTTGCCTAAGAGCCAACTCTACGCACTTTCACCTGGACAACCAACGCCAGGCTTGCATAACTTTCTCCGTCCCCCCTTCACTGATATACCAAGTACGGAAATATTAATCCGTTTCCCATCGACTACGCATTTCTGCCTCGCCTTAGGGGCCGACTTACCCTGCCCTGATTAGCATGGGACAGGAAACCTTGGTCTTCCGGCGTGGGGGTTTTTCACCCCCATTATCGTTACTCATGTCAGCATTCGCACTTGTGATATGTCCAGCTCGCCTCTCAGCTCACCTTCAGCCACTTACACAACGCTCCCCTACCACGCAAAGTAAACTTTGCGTCCGCAGCTTCGGTATATTACTTAGCCCCGTTACATCTTCCGCGCAGGCCGACTCGACTAGTGAGCTATTACGCTTTCTTTAAAGGATGGCTGCTTCTAAGCCAACCTCCTAGCTGTCTTAGCCTTCCCACCTCGTTTCCCACTTAGTAATATTTAGGGACCTTAGCTGGCGGTCTGGGTTGTTTCCCTCTTCACGACGGACGTTAGCACCCGCCGTGTGTCTCCCGGATAGTACTCACAGGTATTCGGAGTTTGCAAAGGGTTGGTAAGTCGGGATGACCCCCTAGCCTTAACAGTGCTCTACCCCCTGTGGTATTCGTCCGAGGCGCTACCTAAATAGCTTTCGGGGAGAACCAGCTATCTCCGAGTTTGATTGGCCTTTCACCCCCAGCCACAAGTCATCCGCTAACTTTTCAACGTTAGTCGGTTCGGTCCTCCAGTTGATGTTACTCAACCTTCAACCTGCCCATGGCTAGATCACTCGGTTTCGGGTCTATACCTAGCAACTAAACGCGCAGTTAACACTCGCTTTCGCTACGGCTCCCCTATTCGGTTAACCTTGCTACTAAATATAAGTCGCTGACCCATTATACAAAAGGTACGCAGTCACAGAACAAGTCTGCTCCTACTGCTTGTACGTATACGGTTTCAGGTTCTATTTCACTCCCCTCACAGGGGTTCTTTTCGCCTTTCCCTCACGGTACTAGTTCACTATCGGTCAGTTAGGAGTATTTAGCCTTGGAGGATGGTCCCCCCATCTTCAGTCAAGATAACACGTGTCCCGACCTACTTAATATGGCAATAATGACGCTTCGTGTACGGGGCTATCACCCTGTATCGCTGTGCTTTCCAACACATTCCACTACTTCATTACTACTCGGCTGCTCCCCGTTCGCTCGCCGCTACTAGGGGAATCTCTGTTGATTTCTTTTCCTAAGGGTACTTAGATGTTTCAGTTCCCCTCGTTCGCTTCTTATAGCTATGTATTCACTATAAGATACCGCCGAAGCGGTGGGTTTCCCCATTCGGAAATCTGTGGGTCAAAGCATTTTGTCGGCTCTCCACAGCTTATCGCAGACTTACACGTCCTTCATCGCCTCTAACTGCCTAGGCATCCACCGTATACGCTTAGTCACTTAACCATACAACCCCAAATGACCTCTCCATTACCGAAGTAATAGTGCGTTATTCGTCATCATCTCAGTAACGTCAGAAATAATTCCAAACAACTCGTCCACCCTTTGACCTTTTATTTCAAAGTTAGGTGCAACACTCTTTTAAAGAATATTACTGTTGTATGCGTGACAAGTTCTAATCACAAAATCAGATAGAGTAAGTTCCTAAGAACACTCTTTTAGTTTTCGATTACTATTTTATCAGCTTTCCATATTGTTAAAGAACATTGTGTCCTGCGTCTTAACGCCGGCTACAATTAAGGCTTAAAAAAACCTTAATAAATTCATACTGAAACAGTACATATTGATTAAGGACTTCGTCTTCCTATTGAGCAAAAGATCCAATTAATAAAATTGGTGGAGCCAAGCAGGATCGAACTGCTGACCTCCTGCGTGCAAGGCAGGCGCTCTCCCAGCTGAGCTATGGCCCCGCTGTAAAGCAGGTCGATGTTTTCACATCTAATCTCTTCTAATCAAGGCGGATACCGAGGACGCATGCATTTGCACACAACAAGGTTTCCAACGCAGAGTAGGAAAGATTTGGTAGGCTTGGGCAGACTTGAACTGCCGACCTCACCCTTATCAGGGGTGCGCTCTAACCAGCTGAGCTACAAGCCTATTATGAGCTGTACTCACTAGGCTGTCCTCGCCACATTTACGTATGGCAGGGTTGCTATCCAGTAGAACGTTATTTCTTTCTTTTGCTCTTCTCATCAAAACAAAACAATCTGTGTGAACACTCAACGAAGCAAGGCTCGCCGTAATAGTAAGGAGGTGATCCAACCCCAGGTTCCCCTAGGGTTACCTTGTTACGACTTCACCCCAGTCATGAATCACAAAGTGGTAACCGTCCTCCCGAAGGTTAGACTAGCTACTTCTTTTGCAACCCACTCCCATGGTGTGACGGGCGGTGTGTACAAGGCCCGGGAACGTATTCACCGCAACATTCTGATTTGCGATTACTAGCGATTCCGACTTCATGGAGTCGAGTTGCAGACTCCAATCCGGACTACGACGAGCTTTAAGGGATCCGCTTACCCTCGCAGGTTCGCTTCCCTCTGTACTCGCCATTGTAGCACGTGTGTAGCCCTACTCGTAAGGGCCATGATGACTTGACGTCGTCCCCACCTTCCTCCGGTTTGTCACCGGCAGTCTCCTTAGAGTGCCCAACTTAAGGCTGGCAACTAAGGACAAGGGTTGCGCTCGTTGCGGGACTTAACCCAACATCTCACGACACGAGCTGACGACAGCCATGCAGCACCTGTATCTAGATTCCCGAAGGCACCAATTCATCTCTGAAAAGTTTCTAGTATGTCAAGAGTAGGTAAGGTTCTTCGCGTTGCATCGAATTAAACCACATGCTCCACCGCTTGTGCGGGCCCCCGTCAATTCATTTGAGTTTTAACCTTGCGGCCGTACTCCCCAGGCGGTCTACTTATCGCGTTAGCTGCGCTACTCACGGATTAAATCCACAAACAGCTAGTAGACAGCGTTTACGGTGTGGACTACCAGGGTATCTAATCCTGTTCGCTACCCACACTTTCGCACATGAGCGTCAGTCTTTGGCCAGGGAGTCGCCTTCGCCACTGATGTTCCTTCTGATATCTACGCATTTCACCGCTACACCAGAAATTCCACTCCCCTCTCCAAGACTCTAGTCTGCCAGTTCTAAATGCTATTCCCAGGTTGAGCCCGGGGCTTTCACATCTAGCTTAACAAACCGCCTGCGTGCGCTTTACGCCCAGTAATTCCGATTAACGCTCGGACCCTCCGTATTACCGCGGCTGCTGGCACGGAGTTAGCCGGTCCTTCTTCTGTTGCTAACGTCATACCTGATGGGTATTAACCAACAAGCTTTCCTCACAACTGAAAGTGCTTTACAACCCGAAGGCCTTCTTCACACACGCGGCATGGCTGCATCAGAGTTTCCTCCATTGTGCAATATTCCCCACTGCTGCCTCCCGTAGGAGTCTGGGCCGTGTCTCAGTCCCAGTGTGGCTGATCTTCCTCTCAGAACAGCTAGAGATCGTCGCCTTGGTGAGCCTTTACCTCACCAACAAGCTAATCTCGCTTAGGCCACTCTCTGGGCGAGAGGAGCAAGCTCCCCCCTTTGGTCCGTAGACATTATGCGGTATTAGCTATCGTTTCCAATAGTTATCCCCCACCCAAAGGCATGTTCCTAAGTATTACTCACCCGTCCGCCACTCGACATCATCTAGCAAGCTAGACATGTTTCCGTTCGACTTGCATGTGTTAGGCCTGCCGCCAGCGTTCAATCTGAGCCATGATCAAACTCTTCAATTAAATATTAAAAATATGAATTTTTTTTGGTGAACTCTCACTTCGTGAGAGTCCACACAGATTGTCTTGTTCTAATTGTTAAAGAGCATGCTAACTGCGTTAGCGGCTTAAGTAGTTGTCCGTAGACCCTCTTAAGCGGGAGGCGTATATTACGTCATTCCCTTTTGATGTCAACGATTTAATTTATTTTTCTTTTCAATTAAACCTTGCTACATCCCGCACCAAATATACGTTTACCGTATAAGCAACAAATTAGGAAATCCTGTTTATTGCGGTTGACCTAACCGGTTGTCCTTGAAGCGATCCGGTATCCTATAGATTTATACTTAGGCGTCAACCTTTATAATTAAATAAAATGTTTTAATGCTATAATCAGGTTGTTTTTCACTCAAGATGTATGAATTCTACTCAGTTGTTAATAAATTGAATTTTTTGTCTTTATGCATGTCGTATTCAATAGATTTATAAAGAAGTGGTAATAAAGGTATGTTGAAGGTTGTTACATTGGCAATAGTTTTTAGTTCTCTAGCTTATATACCTGATACATTTTCAATCGAAACAAAGATTGAAACAAGCAATACTCAATTCAGTGAAAAGTTTCTTCAAAAACAAATTAATCAGAATGTCACGATAGGCAGAGCAATCAAGACCATAGTAGGACATTACCCGCAACGAGCAGCATCAATAGTAGGTACAGCGCTAGATTTATATCCAGAACAATATAAAGAGATCATGCATGCTGCTATATCTGCACAACCCACTTTAGCTGATGAAGTGGTCACCATGGCACTCAATAAAGGTATTAGCAACTTATCTAGTATTGTTGAAACCGCAATAAATGCAGATCCAAGCTACATAGACTTTGTAGTAACAGCAGCAGCGCATTCGACTCCTGAAAAATTAAATGAAATAGTGCGGATTGCTATCATTTCAGAGCCTGATTCGGCAGATTATATTGTGCAATCTCTTGCTAAAGAACATCCAAATAAAATTGTCGATATATTAACATCCGCAATAGGCGCAGTACCTTATGTTGGTGAATATGTTGTTGAAGCGTTACTGGCTATTTATCCAAATGATGCCGAGCTTGTTATCACTACAGCAGTTCGAGAATCTGGCGACCACAGAGAGTATGTGAAAAGGATTATTGAGATTGCACAGAATGCTGGAGTGAATATAGAAAAACTTGAAGCTTACGCAATTAACGGTGGTGCAACAAATGAGGAAGTTTCTCAGGTTTTAGATAGTAATCAGTAAATTTATTTTAGATATAAAAAAGCCAGACATAGTCTGGCTTTTTTTATTTAGTACAGTTGTTACTCCGCTTCAGTTTCTTCAATCTCTACGACTGTTTCTACTTCAGGACGACCAACCAATTCAACATAGGCCATAGGTGCTTTATCACCAGTACGGAACCCGCATTTCAATATGCGAATATAACCACCAGGACGCTCATCATAACGAGGTCCTAATTCATTGAACAATTTACCAACAACTTCTTTGTCACCAGTACGTGCCATTGCCAAACGGCGATTAGCTACACTGTCTTGCTTAGCAAGTGTGATTAGAGGCTCAACAACGCGACGCAGCTCTTTGGCCTTTGGTAAAGTTGTCTTAATCAACTCATGTTTAACCAAAGAACCAGCCATGTTTTTAAACATGGCCTGACGATGACTGCTGTTACGATTTAACTGACGACCACTTTTACGATGGCGCATAGTTTTATCCTTCTTTACAAATCAGGTCCAAGAACCCGATTAATCTTTTTCAGCGATTGACTCTGGTGGCCAGTTTTCTAAGCGCATGCCTAGAGACAGTCCACGAGAAGCTAGCACATCTTTAATCTCAGTAAGAGATTTTTTACCTAAGTTAGGAGTTTTTAATAACTCCACTTCAGTACGTTGTACTAGGTCACCAATATATTGAATAGCTTCAGCTTTCAAGCAGTTAGCTGAACGTACAGTTAGCTCTAAATCATCAACAGGTCGAAGTAAAATCGGATCAAATTCCGGCTTTTCTTCTTTTTCAACTGGCTCAGATATATCACGGAGTTCTACGAAAGCATCTAGTTGTTCAGCAAGAATAGTAGCTGCACGACGTATAGCTTCTTCCGGATCTATGGTGCCATTTGTTTCCATATCAATAATTAACTTATCAAGGTCAGTTCTTTGCTCTACTCGAGCAGACTCAACGTTGTAAGATATACGATCAACTGGACTGTATGAAGCATCCACTAATAAACGACCAATAGGTCGATCATCTTCTTCTGAAGAGCGGCGAGTTGATGCAGGAACATAACCACGACCCATTTCTACTTTAATACGCATGCTGAGCTCAGCTTCGCCAGTTAAAGTACAAACCAAATGGTCGGGGTTAACAATTTCCACATCGCCATCATGCTGGATATCACCAGCTAAAACTGGTCCCGCACCGGATTTCACTAAAGTTAGTGTTGCTTCAGTTTTGCCTTCAAGACGCACGGCTAAACCTTTGAGGTTAAGCAATATTTCAATAACATCTTCTTGAACGCCTTCTTTGGTGCTGTATTCATGCAACACACCATCGATTTCAACTTCTGTTACAGCACATCCTGGCATTGAAGACAATAATATGCGACGTAACGCGTTACCTAGCGTATGGCCAAACCCACGTTCTAAAGGTTCTAGTGTGACCTTTGCGCGAGTTGACGAGACGTTATCAATTTCAACTAATCTTGGTTTTAAAAATTCAGTTACAGAACCTGACATTGTTTCCTCTCTTCTTTAAGCTTTACTTAGAGTAAAGTTCGACAATCAACTGTTCGTTAATATCAGCGGACAAGTCAGTTCTTTCAGGAACACGTTTAAATGTGCCTTCCATTTTCTTGTTATCTACTTCAATCCAAACTGGTTTTTCACGCTGATCAGCTAGCTCCAGTGCAGCAACAATACGCGCTTGCTTTTTCGCTTTCTCACGAACGGACACAACATCATCAGCAGAAACATTAAATGAAGGAACGTTAACAACTTTACCGTTTACCAATATGGCTTTATGGCTTACAAGTTGACGTGCTTCAGCACGAGTACTTGCGAAACCTATACGATATACAACGTTGTCTAGACGCTGCTCCAAAAGCTGTAACAAGTTTTCACCTGTGTTGCCTTTTAAGCGTGCTGCTTCTTTATAATAGTTACGGAACTGCTTTTCCAATACACCGTACATACGACGTACTTTTTGCTTTTCACGTAGCTGAACACCATAATCAGACAAACGTCCACGACGAGCGCCATGCTGACCAGGTGCGGTATCAATTTTACATTTAGATTCGATTGCTCGAACGCCGCTTTTAAGGAATAAATCTGTTCCTTCGCGACGGCTAAGTTTGAGTTTTGGACCCAAATATCTTGCCATGATCTTTCTCCAACTGTCCGTCGATTAAACGCGACGTTTTTTCGGTGGACGACAACCGTTGTGAGGAATAGGTGTCACATCGGTAATATTAGTGATTTTATAACCAGCAGCGTTCAAAGCTCGGATCGCAGATTCACGACCTGGACCTGGGCCCTTAACGAACACTTCTATGTTTTTCAAACCGTAATCCTGAGCGGCTGTACCAGCTCGTTCAGCAGCTACTTGAGCAGCAAATGGTGTTGATTTACGTGAACCACGAAAACCTGAACCACCTGATGTTGCCCATGACAGAGCATTGCCCTGTCGGTCAGTAATAGTCACTATTGTGTTGTTGAAAGAGGCATGAATATGAGCCATACCATCAGCAACTTGACGTTTTACGCGCTTACGCGTTTTAGGTTGTGCTTTAGCCATAATATCCCCCGCTTATCGTTTTATTGCTTTGCGAGGACCTTTACGGGTACGCGCATTAGTTTTAGTGCGCTGACCACGTAGAGGAAGACTACGACGATGGCGAATACCACGGTAGCAACCCAAATCCATCAAACGTTTAATACTCATTGACACTTCACGGCGAAGGTCACCTTCAACTGTGAACTTAGCAACTTCATCACGAAGTTTATCAATCTGTTCTTCACTAAGATCTTTGATCTTGGTTGTCTCTGCAACACCAGAGGCTGCACAAATGCTTTTAGCACGAGTGGAGCCAACACCATAAATTGCAGATAATGCAATTACAGTATGCTTGTGTTCAGGGATGTTAATGCCAGCAATACGGGCCATTAACAGTACTCCTTATAATTTATAGTCATCAGCCTAAAAAGCCCGATAGGATACTTACCCAATAACTAAATTGCAAATAAGGATTGAGGCGCTAGTGTATCTAGACGACCCTCAATCCAATCGATTAACCCTGCCTTTGCTTATGCTTAAGGTCAGAACTGCAAATCACACGCACAACACCGTTGCGCTTAACGATTTTACAGTTACGGCAAATCCGCTTGACTGATGCACGAACTTTCATTTCATCACTCCGTAAATCGCTATCTTAGCGGCCATAGCCTTTAAGATTAGCTTTTTTAAGAACAGACTCATATTGATTTGACATCAAATGGGTCTGCACCTGCGCCATGAAATCCATGACAACCACTACCATAATAAGTAGTGATGTACCGCCAAAGTAGAACGGAACGTTCCAGGCGATCAACATGAACTCAGGCACTAAACATATAAAGGTTATGTAAAGTGCACCTGCCAAAGTAAGGCGTGTCATCACTTTATCAACATATTTAGATGTTTGCTCACCAGGACGAATACCAGGAACAAAAGCCCCAGACTTCTTCAAGTTGTCTGCTGTCTCGCGTGGGTTAAAAACCAAGGCGGTATAGAAGAAACAGAAGAAGATAATCGTCGCAGCATATAACATCACATACAAAGGTTGACCGGGGGACAACTGAAGCGCCACATCTTGTAACCAAGATAATGACTCATTCTGACCAAACCAGTTTGCAATCGTACCAGGGAACAAAATTATACTTGAAGCAAAAATAGGAGGAATAACACCCGCCATGTTCACTTTTAAAGGTAAATGCGTACTTTGTGCAGCAAAGACTTTTCGTCCTTGTTGACGTTTTGCATAGTTAACAACAATACGTCGTTGACCACGCTCTACGAATACAACAAACCCAGTGACAGCAATAATAATTACACCCACTAACATCAAGAACAATAAATTCAATTCGCCTTGCCTTGCCATTTCAGCAACATTACCTAATGCTGATGGCAAGCCAGATACAATACCAGCAAAAATCAGAATAGAGATACCGTTACCAATACCTCTCTCTGTAATTTGTTCACCTAACCACATTAAGAACATCGTTCCCGTGACTAAGCTTATCCATGCTGTAAAGTAAAAACCGAAGCCGGGATTAATTACCAGACCTTGTATAAGGTTAGGTAAGTTTGTCGCTATTCCAACTGCTTGGAACGATGCTAACACTAAAGTAAAATACCTTGTGTATTGGCTAATTTTACGACGTCCTGCTTCACCTTCCTTTTTAAGTTCCATCATCGGCGGATGCATATGTGACATCAACTGAATAATAATGGAAGCTGTAATATAAGGCATGATGCCTAGGGCTAGAACTGACGCGCGTTCAAGTGCACCACCGGAGAACATGTTGAACATCTCCACGATAGTACCTTTCTGTTGCTCAAACAATTGAGCTAACACCGCAGCGTCAATACCAGGAATAGGCACATAAGAACCGAACCTAAATACGATGATCGCACCAAGTACAAACAACAATCTTGATTTAAGCTCGCTCAAGCCGCCTTTAGCGCTCGAATCCTGTCCTGGTTTAGCCATCTAGCCTATTCCTCTACTTTACCGCCAGCCGCCTTGATTGACTCAAGAGCGCCTTTTGATACCTTTAAACCACTGATTGTAACGGCACGTGAAATGTCACCACTTTTCATAACTTTAACAAACAGCATTTCTTTCTTAATAAGACCTGCTGCTTTTAAAGATTCAAGTGATACCACATCACCCTCTACCTTGGCGATTTCGCTTAACGTAACTTGGTCAGAAACCAATGATTTACGTGAAGTAAAACCGAACTTAGGTAGACGACGTTGGATTGGCATTTGTCCGCCTTCAAAACCAGGTTTTACAGAACCGCCTGAGCGAGACTTTTGACCTTTGTGACCACGGCCACCAGTTTTTCCAAGACCAGAGCCCATACCACGGCCCACACGTTTACCAGAATTTTTCGCTCCAGGTGCAGGAGCAAGAGTATTCAAATGCATCTTTTACTCCTCCAATACTTCAACCATGTAAAATACACGGTTGATCATGCCACGGACAGAAGGGGTGTCTTCTAGCTCACGAATATGACCTATTCGACGAAGACCTAAACCAGTAAGCGTAGCTTTATGTTTAGGTAAACGGCCAATAGAACTTTTTGTTTGCTTTACTTTAATCATTTTAGTCATGATCAATTACCCCAAAATCTGCGATACAGACAATCCACGTTTTGCGGCAACTGACTCAGGCGAATTCATTTCTGTCAACGCATTGATGGTTGCACGCACAACGTTAATTGGATTCGTAGATCCATAACATTTTGAAAGTACGTTTTGTACACCCGAAACTTCAAGAACTGCACGCATTGCACCACCGGCAATAATACCAGTACCTTCAGATGCTGGTTGCATGTAGACCTTAGAGCCTGAGTGACGGCCTTTTATTGGGTGCTGTAGCGTGTTGCCATTAAGATCAACGTTCACAATATTGCGACGCGCTTTTTCCATAGCCTTTTGAATTGCAGCAGGCACTTCACGTGCTTTACCGTAACCAAAACCTACACGACCGTTACCGTCACCTACTACTGTCAAAGCAGTAAAGCTAAAGATACGACCACCTTTAACTACTTTAGATACACGGTTAACTGCGATTAGCTTTTCTAGCATATCACCAGCGTTTTGAACTTCTACTTTAGCCATAATTAACTCCTAGAACTGAAGGCCAGCTTCGCGAGCTGCATCAGCTAATGCTTTAACTCGACCGTGATACTTGAATCCACTACGGTCAAAGGCAACTTTCTTGATGCCTTTTTCGATAGCGCGTTCTGCGATCGCTTTGCCAATAGCCGCTGCTGCCGCTGAGTTACCAGTGCCCTTGAGGCTACCAGCTAGTTCAGTTTCAACTGTCGAAGCCGACGCCAATACTTCAGAACCGCTAGGTGCGATTAACTGAGCGTATATGTGACGCGGTGTGCGGTTAACAACCAAGCGGTGCGCGGCCAATTCACTAATTTTTTTACGTGCACGAGTAGCGCGACGCAAACGAGCTGATTTTTTATCCATCGTACCGACTCCTTATTTCTTCTTAGCTTCTTTACGACGCACAACTTCATCTGCGTAACGAACGCCTTTACCTTTATAAGGCTCTGGTGGACGATATGCGCGAATGTTAGCTGCAACCTGACCTATCAACTGTTTATCAACGCCTTTAACGATGATTTCAGTTTGACTAGGAGTTTCAACCGAAACACCCTCAGGCATTTCGTATGCTACTGGGTGAGAGAATCCTAGTGTTAAATTTAGTTTTGCACCTTGAGCTTGCGCACGGTAACCAACACCATTTAAGAGTAGTTTTTTCTCAAAACCTTGAGATACGCCTAAAATCATATTGTTTAATAGAGAGCGAGCTGTACCGGATTGTGCCCAACCATTTGCTTCACCTTCACGAGGCTTAGCCACTAATTGGTTTTCTTCCTGTACTACTTCAACTGCATCATTAAATACACGAACTAGGGTACCGTTTTTACCTTTAACTGTGACTTCTTGGCCAGCGATAGATATTTCTACACCAGACAGGATGTCAACAGGAGCTTTTGCTATACGTGACATATTATTCCCCTTACGCTACGTAGCCGATGATTTCACCGCCCATGCCCGCTTTACGCGCTGCACGGTCAGTCATCACACCTTTAGAGGTAGACACGATAGCCACACCTAAACCACCCATTACTTTTGGCAACTCATCTTTTTTCTTGTAGATGCGAAGACCAGGGCGACTTACGCGCTCAATGCTCTCGATTACTTTTTTGCCTTCGAAGTACTTTAAAGTGACTTCTAACACAGGCTTAACGTCACCAGAAACAGCGAAGTCTGATACATAACCTTCTTCTTTTAGCACGCCTGCAATTGCAACACGAACTTTAGACGAAGGCATAGAAACAGAAACTTTGCTAGCCATCTGGCCATTACGTACGCGGGTAAACATATCCGCGATAGGATCTTGCATACTCATATCAGCTACCCCTTACCAACTGGCTTTTTTCAAGCCAGGCACTTCACCGCGCATAGCTGCTTCACGCAACTTGATACGACTCATGCCAAACTTGCGTAGGAAACCATGTGGACGACCTGTAATGTTGCAGCGATTACGCTTACGACTTACAGATGAGTCACGTGGCAGTTGTTGTAGCTTAAGAACAGCGTCCCAACGTTCTTCATCAGAAGAGTTGACATCGCTGATAGTTGCTTTAAGCGCTGCGCGTTTTACCGCGAACTTAACAACTAGCTTCGCACGTTTTACTTCGCGCGCTTTCATTGATTCTTTTGCCATAACCCTACACCTTACTTTTTAAACGGGAAGTTAAACGCGCTTAATAAAGCGTGTGCTTCCGCATCGGTTTGTGCGCTTGTAGTGATAGTAATATCCATACCGCGTATCTGATCCACTTTATCGAACTCGATTTCAGGGAAGATAATTTGCTCACGAACGCCCATGCTAAAGTTACCACGACCATCGAATGACTTAGGATTTAAGCCACGAAAATCACGGATACGAGGAATTGCTATTGAAACTAAACGTTCAAAGAATTCCCACATACGTTCACCACGTAGGGTTACTTTACAGCCAATCGGATAACCTTCACGGATTTTAAAACCCGCTACAGATTTGCGAGCAACGGTTACAATAGGCTTTTGACCAGCAATTGCTTGCATCTCAGCCGTGGCATTTTCTAATACCTTTTTGTCCGCTACCGCTTCACCTAAACCCATGTTTAGAGTGATTTTATCAATCCGAGGGACTTGCATGACGCTGTTATAGTTGAACTGCTTAGCAAGTTCCGCTACAACTGAGTCTTTATAAAAATCATGCAGTTTCGCCATCGTACTCTCCAATTCTTATACTAGTTCGCCGTCTGATTTGAAGAAACGTACTTTCTTCTCACCTTCAAGACGGAAACCCACACGATCTGCTTTACCCGTTTTCGAGTTGTAGATCGCTACATTTGATACGTGAATCGATGCTTCTTTCTCAACAATGCCACCAGTCACACCCAATTGAGGGTTAGGTTTCTGATGTTTCTTGATCATGCTCACACCTTCAACGATTAGACGGTTAGAAGCAGGAAGAACTTTAAGCACTTTGCCTTGTTTTCCTTTATCTTTACCAGCCAAAACGATGATTTCATCATCACGACGAATTTTGTTAGCCATATCGTGACTCCTTATAATACCTCAGGGGCTAGCGAGACAATCTTCATGTTATTAACACGAAGTTCTCGAGTAACCGGACCAAAGATACGCGTACCAATCGGTTGCTTGTTTGCATTAAGCAAAACAGCTGCGTTGCTGTCAAAACGGATCGAAGATCCATCTGGACGACGAACGCCTTTTCTAGTACGCACCACCACTGCAGTTAGTACATCACCTTTTTTTACTTTACCGCGAGGAATTGCTTCCTTGACAGTAACTTTAATGATGTCACCAATATGTGCATAACGGCGATGCGAGCCACCAAGAACCTTAATACACTGAACCCTGCGAGCGCCAGAATTATCGGCAACATCCAGGTTAGTTTGCATTTGGATCATGTTAGTGCTCCGCTATTAAATTTAAGACTCTTCCGAGCCGTTTAGCTGCAAAAAAACAGCGTTTAGCTGCTTTTTTATACATACCCCAGTTAAAAGGGCGCGAAATACTAACAGAAAATGCTATGCTGCGATAGTGTAATCTCAAAAAATAATACTAAAGGTCACGTTTTACCTATTAGGTTGCTGTTTTCGTACAAGTTGCGCTTATAGCACCCTGATTTAAAGGCTCTGTATTTTTTACTTGGCATCAAAAGTTCACTTCAGGTGACTTTTTAGGGCAAGTTAAGTTCATTAAAGTATCGAAATATTGCCCCCTCTGTATGAGTTATCTGTTTTTTAACAGTGATTATAAAATTTAGTTCTTCGTCAATCCCATTATTACAGTTCTAATGAGTAGAACTGTGTGACCTTAATCATTAGGGTTTACACATAAATGTTATTCGATAATGACCTGTTCTTCTTCATCATTAAAACTACTGTAATGATTAGGTAATAGAATTAGGTAAAACGATTTACTATCGGCAAAAAATTGTTTGCCATTAAGATGGATGACTTGAGAAAAATTTTGGCTTTTGGATACCCCTTACAATCTTTACCAAACCTATGCTCTAAATCGCTGGGCTATTTGTAAAGATTGTAATCTATTATAAATTTTACCGACTATTGCCTAGCTATTTTCCCTGATAGCGCACTATTGATGAGGCTGTCATATTGTTCTTCAAGCTCATGCCGTTTAACCTTGAGAGTCGGGGTTAGAAGGCCATTATCAACAGTCCATTCATCTTTCATCACGACTAAGCAGTCAAGTACTGCATGGCTTTCAAGAGTGGCATTCACTTCGTTTAATGTTGTGAGCAAACTTTGTTCAATTTCTTCCGCTGGTAATTTAAGTGCTTCTGGAGACAAAACAACTAAACCAATAGGTTGTTTTAATTGCGAACCAGTCACACACACTTGTTCTATGAAGGAATTAGCCATTAATTTTGATTCAATAGGAACAGGAGCAATATATTTGCCTTTTGATGTTTTAAAAATTTCTTTTAATCGACCGGTAATGGTGATGTACCCCTCACTGTCTATCGAACCTTTATCACCTGTTTTCAAATACCCATCTTCGGTCATCACTTCTGCCGTTTTTTCAGGCTCCAGATAATACTCTTTCATATTACAAGGCCCCTTAACTTGGATTTCTCCTTGTTCAACTATGCGTATATCCACACCGGCATATGCACGTCCTATAGAGCCTATTTTGTCAGACCTAAAAGGCATACAGCAAGTGCCATATGCGCTATTTTCAGTCATTCCCCAACCTTCGGAAATATTGACGCCAATTTTTCTAAACCATTCAAGTGTCGTTGCGGGAATCGGAGCTGAACCGCTGGCGCATAGTCTTGCTTGCCCCAAACCTAATTTAGTACGTATTTTTTTACTCACCCACCACGCCACTATTGGAATTCGTAACAATAAATCGAGCTTTTTCTGTGGCATATTAGCTAATACACCCATTTGAAAACGTGTCCATAAACGGGGAACAGAAAGGAACAAGGTGGGCTGCGTAGCTCTAACATCACGGGCAAATGTATCCAAAGACTCAATAAAGTCGATACGTGAACTGGAGTAAAAACTAGCAATTTCAACCAACACCCTTTCAGTAATATGTGCCAAAGGTAAATAACTGAGAATACGGTCGTTTTGATCCACGCCTAGTTCGTTTAAAGAATTCGATGCTGCCCAACAAATAGATTCGTAATTGTGCACCACACCTTTAGGATTACCTGTACTGCCAGATGTATAAACTATGGTCATCACTGAATCTAGAGCAGGTATCGGTTTGTCGGCAAATGGAGCGACTTGTAATAATTCATCCCACTGTTTATCGGCAGGTATATTGGGATAAGGAAATGCGAGTTTTACAATCCCATTATCGATAGCGGCGACTTGTTTTTCAGTATTGTCCAACTTACCAATAAATATTACTGGGCACTTAGCATGATCCATAACATAACGGATTGTCTTTTCACCGGCAGTAGAATATATAGGTACAGACACATGACCTGCTAACATAATCGCTAAGTCGGTAATAAACCACTCAGCACAATTTTTTGATAAAATGGCAATATTGCTAGCCTTAGGTAAATCCATCGCCAATAAACTTGCAGCAACCTTTCGGGCTTGTTGGCTAGTTTCGTGCCAAGTAAACTCTTTGACGATGCCATCAATAGGCTGTTTCAAATATACGCTTTGAGCGCGAGTATCTTCCCAGTGATAAAGCATTTCCAATGGTGTTTTCAACAACATAGTCTGTCCTTAATTAGTTAGCATGAGGTATTTTTTTCTTATATTAACAAAGTTATAACGATTGCAGCACAGAAGGTCAATATCTATGCATAGAAGGCGTTTTATTATTTTCATAATTACTATTAGTAGCATCGATACAGATTGAATAAGTTTATGATTCAGACAGTTCAATAATAAAATATAACTTTCAGTAGCGACCTTAGCTCAAGCCTTGAAAATTTAGCCTTCACAAATGTGAATTTTCAAGTGAGTGAACGTTTTTTAAAGATTTAGAAACTTATCACAAAACATAAAATACTATATGAACCGTGGCTCACGGGACAAACCTGGTATATTCGAACCTATCTTTGACAAGAGCGTGTTTTGTTTATTTGCGCAACAAGGAGGTAGATCTCATAATTCAAGCGATCCAACCCTCGGGTCTTGACTAATAAGTTCGAAAGAACCAATGCAACAAGCACCTTCAATACTCTTCTTCGCGGTAATAACATTCAATCGTTTTGCTGATGGTCTTCATCCTAATTTTGAACAATTAATTGTAAACAAATACTCTATGTCCAAAAGAATACTTAGACGGGCTTAGTGGCTATAGCTAAAGACTCACCACCACAGTCGTGGCCATCAAAATTCAAAAATAAATCAGATGTCCAATGACACTTTTAAGATTGTCGAGCGAAGGTCTCAAATTTCTCAAGTGGCAACGGTCTGCTGAAAAGATAGCCTTGGTACACTTGACATCCCAGATCCTCAAGGTAATCTCGCTGGGCCCGGCTTTCTATGCCTTCAGCGCTCACCTCTAACCCCATATTTTGGCTAAGATCAATAATCATTTTAGCGATCGCCGCATCATCCTTATCCTTGAGAATTTCTAGGATAAAACTTTTATCTATTTTTAATCGATCCAGAGGGAGTCGTTTCAAATATGACAGAGACGAATAACCCGTACCAAAGTCATCAAGAGAAAAGCTGACACCACTTGCCTTCAAGGTTGTCATTTTATCGATTACATCTTTCATGTCATAAATCAGCACACTTTCCGTCAATTCCAGATTAAGACGCAGTGGATTAGCACCGCTGCGTTTAAGTTCAGTCAATACCTGGCTAACAAAGTCAATCTGGTGAAATTGCATAACACTGACATTCACAGCTATGGTCAGTCCTGCCATTTCCGGGACACATGACCATTTTACTAGCTGATCGCAAGCATCTTTCAGTACCCATGACCCAATAGGTAGAATAATACCACTTGCTTCAGCGATGGGAATGAAATCTGCAGGCATAATGATGCCTCGTTCAGGGTGTAGCCAGCGGATTAAGGCTTCTGCGCCTATTAGCTTATTTTTACAGCTGACTATTGGTTGATAATAAAGGACGAATTGCCCTTTTTTGATTGCTTTACGCAAATCATGCTCCATTGCTGTACGAATAATCATCAATGCCTGCATCTCAGAAGCAAAAAAACGCAAGGTGTTGCGACCCGCTGCTTTAGCAGCATACATGGCGGTATCAGCCTGTTTTATCAGTTCGTCAACGCTGATAGTCTGCTCATTGAATAGCGATATGCCAATACTGCAGGTACAGTGGTATTCGGTCATGCTCTGTGAATCTGTGTTTAAACCCTGCTGCAGAAAATGGGGTTCGTTGAGGTGAGTAATAAACTTTTTAGCCACCGCCTCAGCTTGCTTCTCGACCAAAATTGTTTCATCTAGGTCTTCGATAATCACTACAAATTCGTCTCCCCCAATGCGTGACACTGTATCCCCCTCTCTTATGCATGACTCCAAGCGTGATGCGACACTGACTAGCAACTGATCACCGACATCGTGTCCCAAAGTATCATTGAGGGTTTTAAAATTGTCCAAATCAATCATAATGACTGCCCCTAATCTTTTGTGGCGAACACGGCTTGACAGCGTATGTTTTAGACGGTCAAACATTAGTCGCCGATTAGGTAATTTAGTCAACGGATCATAGAAGGCAAGGTTTAAAATTTGTTCCTCTGCCACTTTTTTAGCAGTAATGTCTCTCAGCGTGTACACATAGTGAGAAACATCTGCTTCGTTATTTCTCACTGCGTTGATCGTCATCCATATTGGATAGTCCTCACCGTTTTTACGGCGCTCCCATATTTCCCCTGACCATTTCCCTTGCTGTTTTAAATTTTTTCTTATTTCAACAAAAAAAGAGGTGGGATGTCGCTCCGAGTTGAGGATATCCCGAGTCTGCCCGACGATTTCTTTATCACTGTAGCCACTCATACTAATAAAAGCCCGATTAACTTGTAAAATCAGGCCCTGAGCATCAGTTATGACCATGCCATCTAGTGACTCAAAAGCAATCGCAGCGATCCGTTGTTGTTGTTGTAACATCCTTTGTTCGGTGATGTCGCTTACCCCGATGTAAAACTCCACTGTGCCGTCGGCTTTTTTTCTACTACTGCTTACCAAATTTACCCATAAAAGCTCACGTTCTGAGGTGAGCATTCTTAGCTCGCAGGAAAAAGGTTGCCCATTTACCTTCATCAGTTTTGTTTTTAAATAATAATTATCTTGGTCGTCTCTATTGATAAGACGGCTTAAAGGCGTCATGAGTAGCTTACTTCTGGGGATACCAAGCAAGTTGGCTAAGGTGAGATTGACTTCTTCGATGATGCCCGCCTCGTTAGATGTGCAATACCCTACCGGAGACATATCATAGAGCTCAAAATATCGTGACCTTGATGTGTCAATCTCTATCTGCGCAGTTCGAAGCTGTTCATTTTGCATCTCCAGCTGGATCTGGTGCACCCGCAACTCGTGTACTATCTGCTTTATTTCCGTTACAGATAACTCTTGTAACTTTGGAGTATTACCGGTCTTGTTCTTTTCTAATTCACTGACAATAGCCTCTGCTTTGTGACGCAGATCCTTCTCAGTGTTAGGCGTTTTATTGTGTAGGTCGCTCATGATAAAGATTCAATCCTTTATAACTGGGGCAGCGGAACTAAGTTGCTGTATCTGAGCTTTGCTATTTGCCAGTGCTTCTTCGGCTTGTTTTCGCTGAGTAATATTAATGAAAACAGTCATGAAGTGTTCTGGCTTATACCGGAAAACGAGACAGTCACACAAAATATTGCTGGGCCACAGACGCTTTTCGAATCGAGCACTCTTGCCTGTGCTGACTACCTGGTCGAATATGGCTAGCCAGTCAAAGGGAGCGTTTTCAATCCCTGGAATGGCTTCTCTTGCAGTCTTCCCCTTTGGGTTGATGCCGGTGAGTGTTTGATAGCTTTCATTCGTGTCGAGGAAGCGGTAATCAAGGGCATTGCCTTGGCTGTCATAGATCATGGCATGATAAGCCACTCCGAAGGGCACATTGTCGAATAAACAGCGTAACTTGGTCTCTGAGTCCTGCAACTCGAGCTGTATTTTTTTAACCTTGGTAATGTCGATAAAACTGATCACAGCTCCCTCAATAATATTGTCAAGGGTACGATAAGGCTGCATATTCATGGCGTACCAGTCGTTATTGACGGTTTGCACTTCTATTTTTTTGGAATTCAGGGTATCCAGCACGTTCTGAATGTCAGAGACGAGACTTTTATAGCCGATTAGGTTAGAGGCAATATGTCCTACTGGGCGGCCAACATCGCTGGCAAGCAGGTTGATAATAATATGGGCAGTGGGGGTGAAGCGCAGGATCCGCAATCGCTGGTCGACAAATATTGTGGCTATACGGGTCCCAGCCAGCAAGTTATTCATGTCGTTGTTAGCAATCGACAGATCGAGCACTTTAGTCTGTAACTCGCTATTAACCGTGCCCAATTCCTCATTAATTGACTGCAATTCTTCTTTAGACGTTTCCAACTCTTCATTAGACGTTTCCAACTCTTCATTAGTAGATTGCAATTCCTCGTTGATCGACTGCATTTCTTCATTGGAGGACTTCAGCTCTTCGTTGGCCGTCTCTAATTGTTCCTCAGTGACTTGCAGGTATTCGTTTTTACTGCGCAGTTCACCCTGCAATTCCTTGATGCGCAATACCTGCTCAGAGTCATTGCTGTTAACTGTCTTGGATTTAGCGGGTTTGGTCTTATTTGGGTTTATTGCCTCCTGTTCTGATGGCTGGTCTTCCATAAGCATCAGATACAGGTACAAATCCAATGATAAGCTCGCATCCACTATCACCGGGCAGAGAGTCATATTGAAGTGCTGAAAATGGTCATTGTTCTTCACTTTAAGATTAGAGCATCGCACGATGTCTTTGGTATTCACTGCAATATGCAGTGCCTCCTTAAGCTGATAGCGAAGGCCCTCTTTGGCCATTTTCAGGACATTGTTAATTATGACTTCACCAGGAAGGAGTTCTAGAAAAGCGCCGCTTTTCCCATGAAGATAAAGAATGTCGCCGTTGGCCTTAAACAATACGCTAGCCGGTGCAAGCTTGTTGATTAAGGTTCTTTCGGTGAGTTCACGGAGAGATGTGTGTGAGCTAGGGATGGGTTGCTTATCAATGTTGTTTTTTTTGTTGTGCGGGATACTTACATAATCATGATAGGCCAATTGGGCCATGCCAAAATTATTATCTTTACGCTGAAACAGTTTTTGCTTACGGTTCATTACCTCAAACATTGCATGGGCTTTACCCACCCCCTCAGAAGTCCCTAGCATTAAAACGCCACCGGGCCTAAGTGCAAAGTGGAAGAGAGAGATCAACTTCTCCTGTAGCTCCATATTCAGATAGATCAACAGATTTCGACAACAGAGTAAATCCAGCTTTGAGAAAGGAGGGTCTTTGATGACATCCTGTTTTGAGAAGATCAGCATGTCGCGGATCACCTTAGTGATGCGATAGGTAGTGCCTTCCTTTTCAACCGCGAAGAAGCGCTGCAGACGTTCTGGTGATATGTCCTTTACTGCGCTAGCGGGATAACACCCCGTCCGGGCGGTGGTAATAGCACGATTGTCAATATCGGTAGCGAAAAGCTGCACCTTATAATCTTTCTTGATTCGCTCCATGTGCTCCCGCAAGAGGATAGCAACAGAATAGGCCTCCTCGCCAGTGGAACAGCCCACACACCAAACTCGAATTAGATTATCTGCTGACGCATCAGCAAAGAGTTGGGGAATGACATGCTTTTCGAGATCCATAAAAGCCTGTGCGTCACGGAAAAAATGGGTCACACCGATAAGGAGGTCATAAAATAAGGCATCAATTTCCTTGGGTGTGCGTTGTAAAAATAGCACATAATTATTGATATCCTTGATCTGGTGAACCGCTAATCGTCGCTCAATACGACGGTTAATCGTACTTAGTTTGTATTGAGAAAAGTCATGACTGGTATGGTTGCGCAGCAGAACAAAAATCTTTTTTAAGGCGCTGTTGTTATATGATTCATTAATAATGGAGCGACGGGGCATTTTATTATAAATATGCTTAACGTAGGCAATAAGTTGAACCCCCATATCAGCAGGAGACAACTGATAATCGACCATCCTTGTCGCAATGGCGCTTTTAATCATGCCATCAAATTCTGCAGTCTCGGGGGATTGCACCATGACCATCCCTCCTACCCCCTTGATCGCCCGGATCCCCAGAGTACCATCACTACCAGTGCCCGAAAACACAAGGCCAATGGACCGCTCTTGCTGATCATGAGCGAGTGAATGGAAGAAAAAATCAATGGGTAAACGTTGCCCATGAGGAGCGATGGGGTCCAGTAACTCCAAGGTGCCGTTGCAAAAGGCCATGTCAAATTTGGGGGGAATGATATAAATGCAGTTTGCCTGCACTTTCATGCCGTCCTCTACTTCAAATACCTGCATAGATGTATATCGGCTAATGAGCTCGGCAAGAATACTCTTGTGATCAGGTGCCAAATGCTGCACGAGAACAAAAGCCATATTAATATCAGCCTTGACTGGTATCCCTTTGAAAAATTCCTCAAAGGCTCTTAATCCCCCCGCTGACGCTCCTATACCGACAATATGAAAATTTTTATTTGCAGACATCTCATTCTCAGACACGCGGCTAACTTTGGGTGACACTTTGTCTATATTATTTACAGGCCTGTTAGCGACTTTTTTTTTGCTCATAATATCCCCTGCATTCACCTTATCCCTGTTTGACCACAAACCATCCGTTAGGCTATGAATCTCAATTTCATAAACCCAATAGATTATCTATCTCAGCACTGTTAAAACTATTGTTACAGATCAAGTTTTCTTATTAATGCTATTAAAGATTTGGGCACCAGTGCTGGCTGTAGTTCTTGTTTTAGTGCGCATTTCAGATAAATACGATAACTTCACATCCTTTTGAGCATAGGCGATAAACACAAACTCACCAGTGCTAGCTCAGTAGTCACTCACAATTATTGGATGTCAGTCTAATGGCGAGTACATTTATTAGGCAGGGCGAGTTTTGGGGAACCTAAACCTTTCCCAATCGCGATAAAACACACTACTCGAGGGTTAAAAAACGAGAACAATTTGAAGCGCCTTGAGAAACAAGGTGAGTCTATAAAATACAGATAAAAAAATAATACAAAGACTGTTTTATGTTTGCGCTTTCAGCCGTTTAATAACAACTTGGATTAAAATCTGAGCAAAAGCGGCTATAAACGTTGAGCATTTGAGAAGCCAAGACGAGGTAGACTATTTACTTCCTATGATAGACATACCGATAAGAATACAAGCAACAACATAAAATTGCCGCCTGAATTCTTTGATGGAATTAATTAAAATATTGAAAATAAACCCGAGTCAGCGTTTGGAACTTAAAATCGGCAAGCAGGAGTGTGTTAGATGCGTTGTCTAACCATCTCATAGAGACACACACCAGTCGCGACCGAGACATTAAGGCTTGAAACAGAGCCTGCCATAGGCAGTTTGATCAGCTCGTCACAATGCTCACGGGTTAAACGGCGCATCCCTTTACCCTCAGCGCCCATTACAAGGGCCATTGGCCCATTAAATTTGCAATCGTAGATATTATTTTCTGCTTCCCCTGATGTGCCGACTATCCACACTCCAGCGTCTTGCAAGTCTCGCAAGGTTCTAGCGAGGTTAGTGACTTGAACTAAAGGAATAACATCAGCTGCGCCGCAGGCCACTTTTCGCACCACTGGTGTTAAAGCTGCAGATTTATCTTTAGGTACCACCACCGCATCCACACCGGCAGCATCGGCAGTACGTAAGCAAGCCCCCAAATTATGAGGATCAGTCACGCCATCCAATATTAGCAAAAAGGGTAATTTACTTGACTCTACAATTAAGGCTAAGTCATTTTCATTATATTGCTTAGCAGGTTTAACTTTTGCGACTACACCTTGATGTTGCCCACCGTCTACCTTGTCATCTAATGTTTTACGCTGACAAAATTGCACAGAAGTCCCAAAGCTTCTTGCTTGGCTAACGATGTCGTGAATGCTTTTATCATCTCGGCCTTTCAATACAAAGAGTTCAATTAAACGCTCAGGTTCACGCAGGATAATTGATTCAATGGCGTGGATACCATATAACCATTCTTGTTGAGCCATATTAACTTTTTCCCTTTCTTGAAGTACTTGCCGGCTTACTTCGAGCAGACTTAGTTTTAGATGGAGTGCGGCTTTTTCTAGTCGCTGGCTTTTTAGTGGGTTTGGTGGCGGAAGTGGGTTTAGCATCTGTGCTTTTTTTATTTGGCTCTGACTTTTTTGACCTAGAAGGTTTCCTTCCCGCAGTTTTTTTAATATTTTTGCCTTCAACCCCGTCCAATAAAAAGTCTATTTTTCGTTCATCTAAGTTAACTGAAGCGACTTTAACTTCGACAGGATCGCCTAATCGGTAAACCGTACCAAAGCTCTCACCAATTAAATGCTGCTTAACTTCGTCATAGCGGAAATAGTCTTTTTCTAAAGCCGTAATATGCACTAAACCATCAATATGGAATTCGCTCAAACGCACAAAAAAACCAAAGTTAGTCACTGAAGCAATCACACCTTCAAACACATCGCCCACATGATCGAGCATAAATTCACATTTAAGCCAATCAGACACGTCTCTAGTGGCATCGTCAGCACGGCGTTCTGTCATCGAGCACTGCTCACCTAACGTCTCCACTTCATCTGCAGTATAGGCTTTGCCGCCTGATTGACTCTTTTGTTGATGTTGTTTATTGATTATGCCTTTTAGGGCGCGATGCACCACCAAGTCAGGATAGCGACGGATGGGGGAGGTGAAATGTGCATAAGCCTCTAATGCCAAACCAAAATGGCCGATGTTTTCATGATCGTATACCGCTTGTTTCATCGAGCGTAACAACATGGTTTGGATAAGTTCTTGGTCAGCTCTAGCTTGAATCTTTTCAATCACATCAGTGAAATCTTGCGGAGATACGTCACTGCCAATTTTATGAGTGATCCCCACTTCACCCAGGTACGACAAAAATGCGCCTAAACGATCAGTATCAGGCTCATCATGAATACGATACAACGCTTCAGCTTTATTTTTAGTTAACGTTTGCGCAGCAGACACATTTGCCAAAATCATACATTCTTCAATTAGCTTATGCGCATCATTGCGGGTAACCGGCACAATATTATCTATTTTACGTTGAGCGTTAAATACAAATTTGCTTTCTTGCGTTTCAAACTCAATCGCACCACGTTGATTACGTGTGCGTTTCAAAGCACGGTACATCTCGTGTAAATTTTTAAGGTGAGGCAATTGTTCAGCATAACGTTTGTGCAGTTCGGGGTGACCTTGTGCTCCCTGCTCTTTTAAGAGGTCCCACACTTTTGTATAGGTTAACCTTGCCTTAGAGTTCATTACCGCTTCGTAAAATTGATGTTCCAGCAGCTTACCTGTTTTGCTGATAATCATTTCACACACCATGCATAATCGGTCAACTTGAGGATTTAATGAACATAGACCGTTAGACAACGCTTCTGGCAACATGGGAATAACTTGTTCGGGAAAATACACAGAATTACCACGATTTTGTGCTTCACTATCAAGTGCTGTACCCGGGCGCACATAATAACTGACATCGGCTATCGCCACCCATAATTGCCAACCACCTTCGTCTAAGGGTTCACAAAAAACGGCATCGTCAAAATCTCGAGCATCTTCACCATCAATGGTGACAAGCGGTAACTGTCTGAGATCAATGCGACCTTCCTTCGCTTCCTCAGGGACTTGTTCATTTAATCCCTTCGTTTGCCTGTCGACACCTTTTGGCCAATGATGAGGAATATCAAAAGTACGCAGCGCCATATCAATTTCCATGCCGGGCGCCATATGTTCACCCAACACTTCAATAATTTTACCTATAGCGTTTACACGTTTACGAGGACGCTGAATAATTTCAACGACAACAATATGCCCTTGACGAGCACCGTTGGTTTGTTCTTTGGGTATCATAATCTCGTGGTTAATGCGGCTATCATCGGGAATTACTACCCCCACATTATTTTCAAAAAAGTATCGACCCACTATGGGTTCAGTGCGAGGCTCGACAATTTTGGCAATTCTGGCTTCTCGTCTGCCACGGTTATCTGTGCCACTTTCTTTTACAAGCACCCTATCACCATGAAACACAGTAGACATTTGTGCATTATGAATAAATAAGTCTTTTTCACCATCATCGCGTTTTAAAAAACCAAAACCATCACGATGCCCAATTACTCGGCCTTGAATAAGATCCTCTGTTTTAAGCTTTGCATACTTTTTGTCACGATTGAACTCAACTTGCCCTTCACGCTCCATAGCTCGGAGGCGACGCTGAATGCCAATGCGACTGTCCTCATCTTTTGCATCAAGCAACTGACAAAACTCTATGAAAGACAAAGGCTTTTTAGCTTCGACTAAAAGTTCGAGTAAATATTCACGGCTAGCAACCGGCTTTTCGTATTTTTCTTTTTCGCGTTGGTAAAATGGGTCGTCGCTCATAGGGCGAGGAAATTCCTAACTAATAAATATAATCATGCAGTATAACTAAATGAGCAGCCCAAATAAGATTTTTTAACAGAAACTGTATTAGTAAAACTAATTCACTCATAGCCCATTCATTCACTGCACCTTTGACCCATGACTATTTCCATCTTTTGTCCGCTCTAACTTCAGCAAACAATTCAAGGTTTTTATTCATGAAATCGCGCACTGCGCCTCAACCCTAGTGAAGTGTGTTGTGCACGGAGTAAAGATTTGTGAAGCGAAAACACATACAATACAGCATACCTAAGCACTTTAAATGCAAAATACTATAACGCCCAAAATCGTGAAGAAATCGATTAAACTCACCTCCATGCTTTTTTGGGTAAAACTGCCTTAAGTGTGTGAGTATTTTAGGCGAAACGAGATTTAACGAATGTTTTGGCAATCTAGGGGCGATGACGGAGACGTCTCATAATGTGGCGACACATTTACCATAATGAGAGACGTTGTGAACTATATAATGAACACGCCTTAAAACAAGGCTATAAAGTTGAGTCGTATACCATTCCCTCCGATAAGTATTGAAAGCTTGAATTAGTATGGTTTCAAGGTAACAACATGTTCTTTTCAGAAAACACCTTATTTTCTTATCGCGTCCGAGTGGTTCCACAGTGTTTTATTCACAATCAGAAGCCGCAGCCGATTGTAATTAAGAGTTAAGGGGCCTTTTAGCCTTACGTATTGCTTTGGGGTGCATCAGTTTTTCTAAGCCTTGCATACAGCTTGCAATTTTACGGTGAGTGGGTTTATCTGCGGTAATTGCATTGTACAACCAGTGATAAGCGTCTTCATAATCATAGGGACTGCCATACCCCTCAATAAATAATTCTGCCAATTGAATCTGTGCCCTTAAGTGTCCAAGAACAGAGGCCTCACGTAAAAAAACGACTGCTCTTTCTTTATCCTGTTGGACCAGTTTACCTTGAGAATAATAACGACCTAATTGCTCCAATCCAGACGGGAGACCTTGCTCAGCAGCTTGATGCATAAAATTTATGCCCCGATCGGGCTCTGCGTCAACGCAGACTCCCCAAGCGAGCATGTCGCCCCACAAAAACTGATAACTAGGAATTTTGAGTACTTCCGCCCGTGCCTGAATATCCTGCACCAACTGACAATTATCTGACACCACACGGCTCAAATGTTCATTTTTATTAATTAGGTCCAGTAACTCATCCTGTGAATAAAGCTGGACAGCTTTAATTTCATCATCTGCTTTGGTAGAAGCAACAAATAATAAGACACAACAGACTAATGATAAAGATTTGAATAAGCGCATAAAAATCATCTGAATTTTACTATTTCTCTATATCGGCAATAAAATGGTTTTTATAAATGGTTGAGGGTCATTAAACCCTAACCATGTGCAAGACCAATTATTATGTTACCAACTGTTTGGCCACTTTCTATTTATGTGTTAACGCCATTTTTATAACCAAGGCATGCTCAAACAAATCATGGCCTAAGTCGGTTAAATATCCCCCATCAGGTAACGTTACGATACCTTTTTCAAATAATCTCTTCGCAGCATCAATCACCATTGGTTCTGCGTCATTGTGAATTTTCAAACCTTGCATCAAACTTTTGTTAGGAAATTTCAATAATAAGTTAAGTTCTGCAACCATATCAGACGAAAATGTCATGTTTATTCCTCATAAATTATGCACTTAATTCCCGTGCACAGAGCGGGCTTATATTAGGTTTAAGCGGAACAAAGCATTCAATTATAGAACTTCCACCAAAACCTAGTATTTTCAGTTAATTACGACTCGTATAAAATCAGTCATATGTTTATAATCCTCTACTGAGCCTAAAGCTCAAACAGATGAATATCAAAGGTTATTTCAAATAATCATATTCAAGTCCTATTAATCTAACCAGAAGATATCCATGCAAATAACCCAATGTAAGGTAAAAAAAATTGAATCCCTTACAGACTCAATTAAACGTGTTGTACTAATTCCTGGCTCTCCCCTGAGTTTTATTGCTGGTCAATATTTGCAAGTAGTAATGGGCGAAAATGACAAGCGCCCCTTCTCTATAGCTAACGCGCCTCGTGCAGATGGTACTATTGAATTACATATTGGAGCTGAACCAGGCAATCATTATGCTGGGCAAGTTTTAGAAAGAATGATGAAAGATTCACAGATAAAAGTTGAGGGGGGATTAGGGGAAGCCTATCTTAATCAACCCACTGCACAATCTACTATTTTGTTGGCTGGCGGTACTGGATTTTCGTATACCTTATCTATATTGCAGCAACTTCTACACAAACCGTTAATAGCCCCGGTAATTTTGTATTGGGGAACACGTACGATTAATGACATGTATGCCTTTAACGAACTTTGCTCTCTTGCCAAAAAACATCCTTTTTTTACCTTCATCCCAGTGGTAGAGCTTCCAGAAAAGGATTGGGCAGGCAAAACAGGGTGGGTACATCAAGCTGTGCTTGAGGACATTCAAGACATGAGCACTTATCAAGTTTACGTGGCTGGACGTTTTGAGATGGCAAAAGTGGTACGTGATGATTTCGTTAAACAAGGATTACCGATAACGTCTTTGTTTGGCGATGCATTCGCATTTATTTAAGGAATAAGGGAGCTTCAAAAGAAAGCTCCTGATTATCTTTTACACCGCGCCATCAAATTCTAATTGCCGCCAAGCTTCATACACAAACACTGACACTGCATTCGATAAGTTCATGCTACGACTTTGTGCCAGCATAGGAATACGTACTCGCTGCTCGGGTGGCAGAGATTCAATAATCTCATCGGGTAGGCCTCGGGTTTCGGGCCCAAACAACAATGCATCCCCTGCTTGATACTTAGCTTTGGCAAAGAACGCCTTGCCTTTGGTTGTGCATGCAAAAATTCTTTTAGGCTGTCGAACTTGAATATAAGTGTCAATATTTGGATAACGTTGTACGTTAGCAAACTCGTGATAATCCAACCCCGCCCTACGCACTTTTTTGTCATCCCAATCAAAGCCTAGAGGTTCAATTAAATGTAATGCAAAACCAGTATTCGCACATAGGCGGATAATGTTACCAGTATTAGGAGGTATTTCAGGTTGGTATAAAACAATATCGAGCATGGTTATAATTTCAGTTATCTATAGTGTTGGTATATTAACAAAATCTAGCTAGATGGTTTAACACTTAGTGGGTCTTTATCTTTTGCGCTTATTTTGATAGCTATCATCTTGAGAGCTATCATCTTGAGAGCTATCATCTTGAGAGCTATCATCTAAAAAAGTTTAAAATTGCAGTTAAACAAATTATTCTAAATTTATCCTGCTCTTCTAACAATTCATGCTTAGCTCCTTCAATTACCATCAGCTTAGAATTTGCCATTTTTGCCACTACCCTGCTTTGCCTTTTATTATCTACGACTTGATCAGCTCCAGCTTGAATGACTAAAGCGGGAATGGGAAAACGATGCACATATTGCTCTACTTCGTTCATTGCTTGAGCTGCCATTTTTAGCCAATGCCCGCTGACTCCACCTAACTGTAATTGAGGTGCGGCTTGATATTCTTGACGAAAAAGTTGATACCTGATTTCACTGTGCGTTAATTCATTGGATACAAAAGGCTGATTGTCATAATTTTTTTGTCCAAAAAAATAGGTGTTCTTTTTATTGATACTGGCGTGTAAATTCAGCAGTAAATTAGCTAACCAATCAGGTAAAGGTGGACGAATGCCAAACATAGGTGCACAAAGCGCTACCTTTTCAAATAATTCCGGATAACGTAAAACGGTCAAAGCGCCGATGGTCCCGCCCATTGAATGACACAACAACTTAGGTTTATGTGGTGTTTTTTCAGTGACCACTTCATCAATAAATTTTTTGAAATCAGCCACATATTCAGAAAAGTTTCCCACATAGCCTATTTGTGAATTGTCTAACATACGCCCTGACAGACCCTGCCCTCTATGGTCATGAATAAATACCGAATATCCATTTTGATAGAAGTCGTACACTACCTCCTTATACTTAATTAAACTTTCGATACGCCCTGATGAAATCACCACAGCTCCAAGTGCCTGAGGATGCAGTGCGTAAGCGTATGCAATAGCTACTTTTTCCATTTCCCCCGGTTCCTCAACCCCATCAAAGTTTCCGTGTTGAACCGTCTCTTGCCAAAAAGGTTGAATAGCGGTGACATACTTTGATGCTAAGTTATCTTCAGAGCAAAGGGTAAAGTGAGACATATAAGAAACCTACCTTGAAATTCGATATGAAATACGTGCCGCAAACTAGTACTCATTATTTATAAAGCAATGACTAAAGTCGGCTTATTTGGCTTGACTGAGTTTTTTGTTGTGGTTGGTTTCAATTGTCCTAAGGATATCGCGCCAACTAATAATGCCAATTGGGGCACCTTTTTCATTTACGACTGGAATGCAGGAAATATTGTGTTTATTGAATAGACTAATTGCCTCATACACATCAGCTGAGTGCTTCAAGGTAATAGGCTTTCGGTTCATGATTTGGTGAACCTTTATATCCAAAGTAAACTGATCATGTGCAGTTGCTTGAATTGTATCAATAAAAGGACTAATTGACTTGAGCAAATCACGATCTGAAATCACACCATACAACTTCCCATTTTCTACTACGAGTAAATGGTGAAACTTAGCATTTACAAAAATTTGTTTAACCGTGCGCAAAGTGTCATCCAATGTAACAGATACCACCGGTTTACTCATGATCCGCTCAACTAACATGTGTTGCCTCATTCCCCAAACTACAATCAAAAATATAACCGTAAATGTGTGTCGTATGCAATAAAAATCAAAACTCTATGCTAAATGTGCCGCTTATACCAATTGCAGTCTAAGTCTTCGACAGGCTACTCACATTATACTGTTGTAATTTAATCCATAATGCAGGATTGATAAAACGTTTACCCACATTATGAGTTTGTTATTCAACAGAGCCGCGGCTGTCATACTAGGTAACAATATTATTAATCAAAGCGTTCAACACTTTTTAAGATGAAGTTATGATTAATACATTTGCTTAAATGCTATTCATGGCTTTGTGAAAGGTATGGATATTTTAACAAGCAATCCACCTTGGGGCGTGTTGTGCTTGCCTGAATAAAACCTATATGTTTATTTATAGCATGTTTTGCAATGGCCAAACCGAACCCTACTCCGCCACTATTCCTATCTCGTGCAGTAGATTCGCGATAAAAGGCTTCACATATTCTACTTAACTGATTTTCATCAATCCCAATACCATCATCTTCTGTCATTCACACTATATCGATCAATAATATGTTTTTAGACGACATATGTTCCCTCCTATATAATTAACACTTGGTACACTATAACTTAGAGCATATTGTCGGGCATGGTGTATTTACACAAGCTTTACACTTCCTTTGCGTTTCTTTGCATTGCATTCGCTAGACTTATTAGGGATTCATAAAGAGGATAAAAAAATGTCAAAATTTACTGACGTAATAAAAACAGCACTTACACCTATTGCACTTTCGCCTATTGCACTTTCGCCTATTGCACTTACGCCTATTGCACTTTGTCTAGCCCTTGCCATCGCTGTACCTGCAATAGCTAAAAAAGGGCATCATCAAAAATGTGATGGTATGCGTCAAATATTATCTGAGTTATCGCTAACCAGTACACAAAAGCAAGATATCAGACAAATTTTCAAACAATCCCGTGAAGACAGAAACATGTTCAAGACTGTTGATAAGGCCCTTAGAACAGAGTTGCACAGCATTATAGAATCGACTGAATGGGATCGAACAGCTGTAGAAAGTGCCATTACCCAGCGCCAAGCTTTAATGCAAGAAAAAGCACTACAACGGGCCAGCAACAAACACCAAGTGTGGCGCTTGTTAACTGAAATTCAACAAACAGAATTTGTACCACAATTAGACTCTCGCAAGGAAAAGCGCGCTGAAAGTAAAAGAGAACACAAAAAACTAAAACGGCTAGGTTTTACTGAAGATCAACTTGCGGCCGTCAAAGCCATCAAGACTGCGGCTAAAGAAAATGGCGCAAAAGTAAAAGCTAAGCTTAAAAGTTATCAACAAGCAGAACGGGCACTTATCCAGAGTGCCAACTTTAACCCAGAGGCTTGGGAATCCCTGAACACTGAATATCAAGCCGACTTTATGGTCATGGCAATTTTAAAAACCAAAAGCAAACATGACATTTGGAACCTAATGACACCTGAACAACAAACCGCAACCACAGAAAGAGTCGACAAACACAAGCGCGGTAAGAAAGGTAAAAGACATGGATAGGTATATTAAACAAGCATACTTTTATAACAAGAAGGCGCCAGATAAGGTGCCTTTTTTTTGATCATTATTGGCATACATTTTAACATGAGAATTGTATGACATAAAAATACCCAACATGAAATTTTGTACCAAGAGCAAACTTTTGATTCCTTTAGTATTCGAAGATTAATTGTTTTATCCTGCGTTAGCATTATTGAATCGAATATTCAGCTTAAAGTTAATAAGGGTTCCACATGAAAAAACACCTAAGTATTATTACATTACTCATGATGACCGCTTGCGGCCAAGTTGCAAAAGAGCGCGCGATCAATACACCCATCGGACTAAGTGTTACACAAGAAAAGGTACTAACAGAAAGCCAACGTCTCAATCAATGGTTTGAGAGCAAGTACGAAGAAAGACTTTTACAATCCCCCATGACTCTGACGACCTTAGGCCGTAAAGAACGTTATGATGAACTAGATGATTTCAGCGAAGCAGCTGAAGATAAAAGTATAAAATGGCAGGCTGATTCTGTTACTGAGTTAAAGAACTCTTTTGATTACACTGCTTTAAATGAAGATGCTAAAATTTCTTATGACCTCTGGATTTTTCAGTACGAAGCAGCGAAAGCACAAGTGCCTTATCGTAGAAGGGGATACGTATTTACGCAAATGCATGGTCCACATGCTAGTACGCCAAACTTTTTAATTAACTTTCATCGTGTTGATGATGTGTCTGACATGAACGCTTATATCAAACGTATTGCCGCACTAGCCAGAGGTATCACTCAATTATTAGAACGGGCAAAAATCCACGCCAGTGAAGGAGTGCGCCCTCCAGTGTTTGCCTATGAGGGGGTAATTCAGCAATCTAAAAATTTGTTGCAAGGACAACCATTTGACCAAAATAAAGCCGACTCTCCATTGTTAGCAGACTTAAAAAAAGAAATTCAAGGTTTAGTCGATGCTAAAAAAATTGATGCGGCCAAAGCAAAAGAGTTACAAACCCAAGCCCAACAAGCCTTGCTCACACATTTTCTGCCTGCTTATGAAAATCTAATCACTTGGTTCGAACAAGACTTGGTCAATGTAGCTAAACAAGCCACTGGTGTAGGGGCTCTGCCCGATGGTGAAGCCTTTTACAATGCGGCTTTACTTAATGTGACGACTACAGATTATAAAGCAAATGAAATACATCATATTGGCTTGAGTGAAGTGGCGCGCATTTTAGGCTTGATGGAAGACATTAAAACATCAGTTGAATTTAAAGGTAACTTACAAGAATTTTTCGCATATATTAAAAGTGATATTAGCAATGAGAAGTTTTACTATCCTAACAATGATGAGGGTCGCCAAGGGTATTTAGATGACTCAACCGCCTATCTCGACTTCATAAAAAACAAATTACCTGAATACTTTGGATTATTACCTAAAGCCGACTTAGTAGTGAAACGTGTTGAAGCGTTTAGAGAGCAACCTGGTGCTGCGCAGCACTATAACCCTGGAACACCAGACGGCTCTCGTTCAGGCGTCTATTATGCTCATTTATCAGATATGACCGCTATGCCCAAAAACGAAATGGAGGCCATTGCCTATCATGAAGGCAACCCCGGCCACCATATGCAAATATCTATCGCTCAAGAACTAAAAGGCGTACCTAAATTTCGTACTCAAGCATTTTTCATCGCTTATATTGAGGGCTGGGCCTTGTATTCTGAATTACTGGCTAAGGAAATGGGTGCCTATAACACGCCATACTCGGACTTTGGTCGCCTAGTCACTGAGATGTGGCGAGCAATACGTTTAGTGGTTGATACCGGCATTCATTCCAAGGGTTGGACAGAGCAGCAAGCCATTGACTATTTCAAACAAAACTCGCCTATTTCAGAAGGTCAAATCATCTCAGAAGTACAGCGTTATTTTGTGTGGCCGAGTCAGGCTACGGGTTACAAAATTGGCATGTTAGAAATATTGAAATTGCGCGCAAAAGCCCAACAAGCACTAGGTGAAAGGTTTGATATCAAGGACTTTCATGATGTGGTGTTAGGTGGTGGCTCTGTGCCTTTGCCAGTATTAGAAAGAATGGTCAACAATTGGATTGAAAAAACAAATAAACCTAGCTAATAGAATCATTAGCGATCAATAATTTAGGTAGAGTTACGAAGGTCTGATGGCCGTTTCCTCTAACTTTTTTATTTATTTGGGCCACTAGGAGCCATTATGCAAGACATCGAATTACGTAGTCGTCTTGACCAATATTATGGCCAAATACAATCGGTCATACTGGACAAACAACATCCAATCTCTGGATTACTGCCCGCCAGCACTGCTGTGACTGTGCATGGTAATTACCAAGACGCTTGGGTGCGCGACAACGTATACAGTATTTTGGCAGTATGGGGACTTGCCTTAGCCTATCGCAACTTAGATGATGATGGCGGTCGAGGATTCGAACTGCAACAACGTACCGTTAAATTAATGCGCGCTTTATTACGTTCGATGATGGCGCAATCGGCTAAAGTGGAAAAATTTAAGCGAACCCGTCAACCCATAGACGCATTACATGCCAAATACGATACTGCAACAGGTGATAGCGTAGTAGGTGATGATGAATGGGGGCATTTACAGGTTGATGCAACCTCTGTATTTCTACTGACACTTACGCAGATGATTGCCTCTGGTTTAGAAATAATTTGGACCCATGAAGAAGTCAGCTTTGTACAAAATTTAGTGTATTACATTGAACGCGCCTATCGCACACCAGATTTTGGTATGTGGGAACGAGGTGCAAAAAGCAACAGTGGGAACGTAGAGCTTAATGCCAGCTCGTTAGGTATGGCCAAGGCCGCACTTGAGGCACTGTCTGGCTTTAACCTTTTCGGCGCTAAAGGGTCACGTTCAAGTGTCATTCATGTCATCCCAGATAACATTGCACAGTCTAATATTACGTTAACGTCCTATGTTACCACGTGAGTCCAATACTAAAGAAACAGATGCATCCCTTCTCAGCATAGTGGGCTACCCTGCTTTTGCTGTAGACGACCTAATACTTGCCAATAAAGTGCGTAATGACATTATTGATAAGTTAGAAGGTAGCTATGGCCTCAAACGTTTTTTACGTGATGGACATCAAACGGCTCTCGAAGATGAGGGCCGACTGCATTACGAAGAACAGGAGCTAAAACAGTTTGAGCATATTGAGTCAGAATGGCCGCTGTTTTATACGTATTTATATTTAGATGCGATTTTTCGAGATGATACACAACAGATAAGTCATTACCGAGCTCGTCTTGATGCTGTGCTAGTAGAAAAAGATGGTCAAAAACTGCTACCTGAATTGTATTTTGTTGCACAAAACCGTGTCGAACAGGAGCGTATCAATCCAGGCTCTCAAGTGCGTATCCCGAATGAAAACGTGCCACTGGTGTGGGCACAGAGCTTATATTTGCTCGGTTGTTTACTCGAAGATGGGCTATTGCGCCCAGGCGATTTAGATCCTCTCGGACGTAGGCATCACAAAATACCCAAAAAACCTGTGGTTCAACTTATGTTTTTGGCTGAGGATGACGCGTTACAACAAGAGCTGGAAGCCTATGGTGTCAGGACACAAACAATTGAAGATGTTTCACCCGTGCAAGTTTATCGTCCCGAAGATATTGCCAGCATACATGCACAAATCGGTAAATGCGATGCACTAGGTCTTACCGGGCGTATTCCTAGAAAACTGAAAAGTTTAACCACCAGCCGTGTTTATATGATGGGTAAAAAACAGGCGATTTGCCTGACACCTTCTTTTATCCAAAAAGATTTTTTCCTCAGTTATGATATCGAATTTTTAGTGCGTCGTTTTAAATCAGAGCTTAGTTATCTACATCGAAATTGGACTGAGTTGGGTCGACCAACTGTGACTGTACTACTCACTCACAATTTGTTGGATACCGATCGCACTACCTTTTATGCCTTAATGAAAGAGATTGCCAGCGGTGAAGTTGACGGCATTCCTGTTAGGCACGACATTATGGCGCAGTTAATCAATACCGCAGCGGTTGAGCATGTCGAGCACCTAAAAGACCTAATTTTACCCGAACAGCCATTAGCTAGTTTGTTATCTCAATCTTGTGTTTTGACCTTAGCGGGTGAGCACAAACAATTATCACCAAGTGAAGAACTTGAAATCGCCTTGCAAAAAGAAACTAACATATTAGAAGCTAGGCTGGGCCAAGCGACGAATCTTTATGAACAAATAGCGCTTCTGACTAAACTCGTTGAGCTTCAATCGATTGACACTAAAATTCACATCCATAATCAACAGCGAAGCTTGCACGACTTAATTGAAGAAGTGTATACCCAAGCTGGACGACTAAGACTGTGGTCAGTGTTGCGACAAGCATCTGGATTACAGGGCAAAATTGATGGCGATATAGGCCTAGCGGTTAGCGACTTATTAGTCGCACAAAAGTTTATTCAGGTAGGGCGTTCTTATCATGACGAATCGCTGATCACGCGCCCTTTAGCAGACGAAGAGCTGATGCAACGTATTGTGCTATATTGCCGTGAAGATGTGCGTGATCAAGTCCTAACCCAAGAAGTTTTACTTTACTCTGGGTCTATTAATTAAAGCCAAGCCTGCGTTATTTAGCGAATTATTAACCTTACGCGTCAGTCTGTTGATCATTCTGCTAACGAGTCAAATTACTCGAGAGCACAACACCACAACTGATGATGCCTACGAAATTTTGATGGACATGCCGCCATCAGAAATTCAATCACGCTTAGAAGCAGTGCTGGAAAATTATCAAAGTTTATCCGACCTGCCACAAAAACTCGAAACATTACATGCACAGGGTAATACTGAACACCTAAACTGGCAGCAAAACTCTGGGCTTAGAGCAGCTAGAAACGCCGGAAGATGGTTGGCTGGATTGGCGACAACATCAAGGTATACTCGATCGTCGTTCGGCAGAGTTTTTAGCCCAAATTTGGAGTGTATTGAAACACACTAGTGGCCTTGTTATTGGCAATAAAATGGATAAGCGGAACCGTATCAGTAGTGACTTAGTGTTGAGTGATATGACCGAAGGAGAAAAAGCTTTCGCGTTATTAATCGAACATATGTTTAACAACATTCATGCCGCAGAATACCGTCAACTGACTATTGAAACTCTTATCGCCTTAGCCAGTTTCTTCGAACAAAATCCTAGCTTAATTAGTGGAAGAAGCGATCGTCATTGACGTGACTATAGGTCATGCCGTTAATCTGGCATATATCGAAGAATTTCCAGAAAGGCAATCACACTACGATGAACATAAAAGTCATGCTTGGGAGCGTTTTTACCAACAATCGCCAGCTCGTAGTACAACCTTTATCATTTCAGCGTTAAATCACTTATTAACTGTCAGGCCAGTAGAGATAACTAGTCAGCAATTAACAACACAGGGCATAAATTAATTATGCCCTGTAGTTTTATAAGTCAGGGATATCTCGTTGGTAGTCGTTATTTATAAATAGCGGCGAAGTGAGCAACATGTCAGCTGTAGAGACATTGCAAGCAACCGGTAATTCCATACAGAACATAACCTAAGTAACGCTTTGACATCAGGATCATGAGGAGCGGGTTTAACGGATCCCAGAAAAATATCAAACAATCTAGTTTACCCTCTGCTATTAACGCGCCTATTTGTTGATCCCCACCTAACGGACCACTTTTGAAACAGTGAATGTCTAAATCTAACTCTTTTTGTAATATGCCACCGGTTGTACCTGTTGCGACTAATTTATATTTAGTTAATTCAGTTTTGTGCGCCAATGACCATTTCACTAAATCTGGTTTATTATGGTCGTGAGCAACCAATGCTATAGTTTTTTGCATCTTTGAATGAAACCTTATGACGATATTTGAAATATAATTAGCTAACAATCAGTTAAATTAAAAACACACCTTGTTAATCATTTGCTGCAAAATGACAACGGTAGGATTAACGTAATCCAAAGAAATATACTCATCAGGTTGATGCGCTTGTTCTATACTGCCAGGCCCCAAAACAATAGTATCGCAACCTAATTGATTGATAAAAGGTGCTTCAGTGGCGTAGTTGGCACTTTGGTATTTTTTACCTGTAAGTTGTTCAGCCAGTGCCAAAATATTTTGTTCATCACGACAGGCAAAAGCGGGCGCAGTGGGATACATCAAATCCAAACTTAAACGATTGGGATATTTAGCAAATACTGGCGCCAAAGCCTCATCAATCATGGCAAGGGCCTGTTCATCGTTTAACTCAGGTACAGCACGCATATCAAAGTTAAGTTTACAATGCCCACAGATACGATTTTCAGCATCGCCGCCATGGATGTGACCTAAATTCATGGTGACATGGGGCACACTGAAAGCTTCATCATGAAACTGAGTTTTTAGTTAGCTTTGCAAGTCCATCAGCTGACCAATGGCCTGATACATAATTTCAATGGCGTTGACACCTTTGTCAGGATCGCTGGAGTGACCCGCTTTACCCTGAATATGTAAACTTTGAGCGATATGCCCTTTATGTTTATAAATGGGTACCAGTTCAGTCGGCTCTCCAATAATCGCCATGCTGGGCTTAATCATTTGTTGCTCAGCGAAAAATCGTGCGCCTGCCATAGACGTTTCCTCATCTGCTGTGGCCAATACGTACAAAGGTTTGTTCAACTTATTAAGCGGAGTCAGTTTTTAGTGCTTCAAGAATAAAAGCAAAAAAACCCTTCATATCACAACTGCCTAAGCCAAACAGCTTACCATCCGCTTGTTTGACTTTGAAAGGGTCGGATTGCCAACGCCCTTCATCAAAAGGCACGGTATCTGAGTGACCACAAAGCAATAATCCCCCCTCGCCGCTGCCAATTTTGGCTAACATATTAAACTTGTTTCGAGTGTCGGGCACTTGTTGAATAGTTATGGAAAATCCCAAGATCACTAAACCAGCCGGATAAGATGTCAATCAGAGGCCTATTTGTTTGATCGATATTTTCATCAAAGGCGCTAATAGACGGGGTTTCAATGATAGTTTGATAGTGTTCTAAGAAAGATAGATTTGACATAACCACCCAATTAAATAATTATTCACTTTTATTGCATAAATATATAACACATGGCATTCTATAGGCCAACTAGAAACGACTAAATAAATGAGTCGTTTTGTGTAATCGCTTATTACTGTAACTTGTTTTGGTTAGATAACGTATATGTATTCAATTGTTGTAAAAGTAACATTCCAATTTTTTCCCTGCCTAGCTTCGCCAGCATGTTTTATCGACGATAGTCGACGTTGTAGCGTATAGCTCACTCTTTGCTTTAAACTATATAGTTTAAGCAAAGAGTGCTTTTTATTTTCAGCTTCCATTATTTAGTACACTACTCACATTGAGCTTATAGAGAAATTCCATGATCAAAACCTGTATTATTGGAGCCAGTGGTTACACCGGCGCTGAGCTGGCGGCGTTAGTTCACCGCCATAGCCAATTTGAATTAGCCGCTTTGTATGTTTCCACCCGTAGTGCTGATGCGGGGAAGTTTTTGGGCGATATTCACCCGCAATTTTTTAATTCAATTAATTTACCTTTCAGCCTATCGATGAAGGTAATTTATCTGCCTTAAAAGACAACTTTGATCTCATATTTTTAGCCACGCCCCATGAAGCAAGCCACAAATGGATGAACGAGCTATGTGGTAAAGAAAACGGTAAAAAAGCAGTAATAATGGACTTGTCAGGTGCATTTAGAATAAAAGATAAAATCAAATTCGCAGAATATTATGGCTTCGAGCACCACGCTGATAAATTGTTAGCCGAGGCTGTATATGGTTTGGCTGATTGGCATCAAGAGCAGATTAAACATGCAGACTTAGTCGCAGTTCCGGGTTGTTACCCCACTGCCTCTTTAACAGCCCTTAAGCCTTTACAGCAAAATGCCATAATTGACTCTACACATTTCCCTATTATTAACGCAGTCTCTGGCGTATCAGGTGCAGGTAGAAAAGCAGCATTGAATAGCAGTTTTAGCGAAGTCAGCTTGCAGGCATACGGGGTATTGGGGCATAGGCATCAGCCTGAAATTACTGACTATTTAGGCACTGATGTGATTTTCACACCACATTTAGGCAATTTTAAGCGCGGTATATTAGCCACGATCACCGTAAAAACCAGCCGGTGTGACTGAGCAACAGATTACCGACGCCTATCAGCAGGCCTACCAAGGCAACCCTATTGTAAGGCTAAGAAATAGTTGGCCTAAAATTGACGATGTAGTGGGTACACCTTACTGTGATCTTTTCTGGAAACTAGATAGCAAAACTGGCTACCTTGTAATAACCAGTGCTATTGATAACTTATTAAAAGGTGCAGCATCTCAAGCAATGCAATGTGCTAATTTGCGTTTTGGTTTTGCATCTCATATGGGATTGGTAAAATAACTATGAGCCACAGCATGAGCCACAAAGAGAATTATAAAAATAGTTTAGTGATAAAAGTGGGTGGCGCATTCATGCAAGCTGAAAATGCGGCTATGGCTTTGCTAACATCAATTAGCGCGCTACAGAAAAATTATATTGTAGTGTTAGTCCATGGCGGTGGCGCAATGGTCGAAGAATTACTCTGTGCGCTTAATATCACCAGTCAAAAAATTGATGGCTTGCGCGTTACCCCCACTGAACATATGCCTTACATCACAGGTGCGCTTGCGGGCACTGCTAATAAACAGCTCTGCGGATTAGCTATCAGAGCAGGAATGAGCCCAGTAGGCTTAAGTTTGTTAGATGGAAAAATGTGTCATGCAACTGTTATGCGCGAAGAGTTAGGTGCAGTGGGTTCAGTGGAGCCAGGCGATCCAACACTTTTGAAACTATTGGCCGCAACACATATGTTGCCCATTATCAGTTCAATCGGTGCGGATAACAAAGGCAACTTACTCAATGTAAATGCTGACCAAGCGGCCACAGTTATTGCCCAGTTATTAGATGCAGAATTACTGTTATTATCTGATGTACCTGGCGTTTTAGATGCTAACAAAAATCTGATTGAACACTTAGACACTGAGCAAATCGAAACCCTCATTACAGAAAACGTCATTCGTGACGGCATGATAGTCAAAGTACAAGCTGCATTGACAGCAGCCAATAGCTTAGGCCGCAGTGTCACTATTGCCAGTTGGAAAGATGCAGAAAAGTTGCTCGGTTTGTTGCATCAACAAACAATAGGCAGCAAAATCTCACCTTTAATTAACACACCTAGTCACAAGGCTTAATTATGAAACAAGATCTTCTTTCGTTGAAAGATTGGACCGCAGACCAATTACACAGTTTGTTAGCCTTGGCTAAAACCATCAAAAACAACCCTGCGGGTTATCGCAAAGCCTTAGATGGCCTGTCAATTGTTGCCTTATTTGAAAAACCTTCATTGCGTACCCGTGTGAGTTTTGACATTGGGATCAATAAGTTAGGCGGTCATATGGTGTATCTAGACACCCAATCAAATAAATTGGCTGGCAGAGAAGATGTCAAAGATATGGGCGCTAACTTAGCCTGTTGGGCAGATGCTATAGTGGCACGGGTTTTTGCTCACAGCACGCTAGAAGAATTAGCTGAATCAGCTAACGTGCCAGTCATCAATGCTTTGTGTGATATGTATCACCCATGTCAAGCGGTCGCTGACTACCTAACCATCAGCGAAAACTACGACGACTTAAGCAAAGTTAAACTGGCTTACATCGGTGACGGTAATAACGTCACCCATTCACTTATGTTAATGGGCGTAGCACTAGGTTGTGAGGTAGTTATCATCACACCAGAAGGTCACGAGGTTGATGATAATATTATAAAGCTAACTCAAGCGCGTGCCCAGCAGTTTGGCGGAAAGCTAACCGTTAGCACTGACATTAATGCAGCAAATGGCTCGCAAGTTTTATACACGGATACTTGGCTTTCTATGGGCGACGAAACTCCATTGGCCGATATCAAAGACACCTTCTCAGGTTACGAAATTAACGAAGCTTTGATGGCGAAAACGGGAGCAAAATATGTTTTGCATTGTCAACCCGCCCACAGAGATTTAGAAATCAGCGGCAGTTTGATCGACAGCGATGCATCATTATTAATGCAACAAGCTGAAAATCGTATGCACGGGCAAAACGCTATTTTGGTACAATTGCTGGCTCGCGATTTCGAACCAAGAAATTAAGAAAAACAGCTATGAGTTAGGTAGCAAAGTATCAACAAAAAAATAAAAATAAGAATAATTAAAGCGCAAAATATTTGAGCGTTTTATTAAAAATTAAGAGATAGGAAATAACATGGCTATTCAAGCAAATAAAGAATTCAAAAAAGTAGTATTGGCATATTCGGGTGGATTAGACACCTCAGCTATCATTCCTTGGTTAATCGAAACCTATAACTGTGAAGTGATTGCTTTTGCGGCTGATGTGGGTCAAGGCGACGAAGAGTTAATTGGCTTAAGGGAAAAAGCGCTTAAAACCGGCGCCAGCGAATGTTACATCGTTGACTTGAAAGAAGAGTTTGTATCTGAGTATATCTATCCAACCATTACTACTGGGGCCGTATACGAAGGTGAGTACTTACTCGGTACCTCTATGGCTCGTCCTATCATTGCTAAAGCGCAAGTAGAAATTGCCCGTAAAGTGGGTGCAGATGCGCTTTGTCACGGTTGTACTGGTAAGGGTAACGACCAAGTACGATTTGAAGGCACCTTTGCTGCGCTTGCACCAGAATTGGCAGTGATAGCGCCTTGGCGTGAATGGGAAATGGTCTCTCGTGAAGACCTACTCGACTACCTAGCCGAACGTAACATTGAATGCTCTGCATCTTTAACTAAGATTTATAGCCGTGACGCAAATGCTTGGCATATCTCCCATGAAGGTGGTGAGTTAGAAGATCCTTGGAGTGAACCCACTAAAGGGATCTGGACGTTGACGGTTGATCCAGAAGACGCTCCAGATAAGCCAGAACGGATTCAACTTAGTTTCGAAGAAGGAAAATTAACTAAGGTTAATGGCGAAGCGTTAACACCTTATGGTGTATTGATGAAATTAAACGACATTGCCGCAGCTCATGGTGTTGGCCGTATCGACATCGTAGAAAACCGCTTAGTTGGCATGAAATCTCGTGGTTGCTATGAAACACCCGGCGGCACAGTGATGATGAAAGCTTACAAAGCCTTAGAGTGTTTAGTATTAGATAAAGCGTCCCTTAAATACCGCGAGCAAATTGGTCTTGAATATTCACATGTCATGTATGACGGACGCTGGTTTACTGCGTTGAATGATGCTTTGTTGGCAGGGGCAGCTAGTTTTGCACAAAAAGTTACAGGTGAAATCGTGGTTAAATTGTATAAGGGCCAAGCCACAGTTACCCAAAGAAAATCTCCCAACAGTTTGTATTCTGAAGACTTCGCCACATTTGGTGCGGATGATGTTTACGACCAAAGCCACGCCGAGGGTTTCATCCGTCTATACAGCTTATCGAGCCGTATTGAAGCGATGAACAAAAAAGGTATGGCATTTAAAAATACAGGAATAGAATAATGAGCCTGTGGGGCGGGCGTTTCCAAGATGGCAGCAGTGCGATGTTTAGAAGGGTAAATGACTCATTACCCTTCGACCGAGCACTCGCTAGCCAAGATATCCGCGGCTCTATCGCGTGGTCAAAAGCCATTTATAAAGCCGGAGTGTTAACCCAAGACGAACAACAACAACTTGAACAAGCACTGCAAGCTTTGTTAGTTCAAGCAGAAGCTGGCACCTTGGATTTTGACGCCAGTAGCGAAGAAGATATTCATAGTTTTGTTGAAGCCACGTTGATTGAACAGTTAGGTGATATCGCCCGCAAACTTCACACCGGTCGTAGCCGTAATGATCAAGTGGCTACTGACTTTCGATTGTGGACACGTGAACACGTTGACTTATTGATTGCCGACTTAGAAAAGGTCAAAGCCTCTTTAGTGGGCACCGCAAGCAACAACAAAACGGTTATTTTACCGGGTTATACCCACTTACAACGAGCTCAGCCAGTGCGTTACCCACACTGGTGTTTGGCCTATGTTGAGATGTTTAAACGTGACATTAGTCGCTTACGTGACCTAAGAGTGCGCTTAAACCAGTCACCACTAGGTTGTGGAGCATTAGCAGGGACCACCTATCCCATTGATCGTTATGAAATTGCCAATGAATTAGGCTTTGATAGCCCTTGCTTAAATAGTTTAGATGCGGTGTCGGATCGTGATTTCGTATTGGAACTTTTATTTGCTGGCCAGCACCAGCATGATGCACATGTCGCGTATGGCCGAAGACTTGATTTTCTTCAACTCTGGTGAAGCGGGGTTTATTACCTTAGGTGATGAAGTGACGTCTGGCTCATCCTTGATGCCACAAAAGAAAAACCCCGATGCACTGGAACTGATGCGCGGTAAATGTGGCCGTGTATTTGGCAGTTTGCAAGGTATGTTAGTGACCATGAAAGGATTACCCCTTGCGTACAACAAAGATATGCAGGAAGACAAAGAAGGTTTGCTTGATGCGGTGACGCAGTGGCATATCTGTTTGTGTATTGCCTGTGAGGTAATAGACAGCATCAAGTTAGACACAGAGCGTTGTGCCAAGGCCGCTCGCGAAGGGTACGCGAACGCCACTGAATTAGCCGATTATCTTGTTGCTAAAGGGATCCCCTTTAGAACCGCCCATGACATTTCGGGCCAAGTGGTATTAGCCGCACTAGAGAAGAAAAAAGCCATCGAGGAGTTAAGCATTGCTGAGTTGCAACAATTCTCAGACTTAATTGAAAATGATGTATATGAAATCTTGCAACTCGAATATTTAGTAAATAAACGTAGCATCTTGGGGGGTACGGGTATCGACCCAGTATCTAAGGCTCTAGACGCTGAATTAGCGCAAAATAAATAAGGATATATTTGTGGTCGTTTCACATATCGACAGTGTTAAAATTATTCGTAATTCAGCGCCATACATTAATGCACACAGGGGGAAAACTTTTGTCTTGATGTTTGGTGGCGAAGCCATTGAAGAAGCTAACTTTGCCAACATCATTCATGATATTGCCTTGTTAAACAGCTTAGGTGTGCGTTTGGTTTTAGTGCATGGTGCTAGGCCACAAATCGATCACCGAGTGGCAATACGTAACTTGCCACCTCGTTTTCACCAAGGCATTCGTATTACCGATAAACAAACCCTTGAATGTGTAAAAGACGCCGCAGGTTCGTTGCGCGCAGAGGTTGAAGCGTTATTAACTATGGGGCTGGCAAATTCACCCATGCACGGCTCACATATCCGAGTGTGTTCTGGCAATCTGGTGGTCGCCATGCCAATAGGTGTTCGCGACGGGGTAGACTTTGAAAATACTGGACTGGTTCGCCGCATCGATGTAGATGGTATTAACGACCATTTAAATGATGGCTCCATTGTGTTGTTATCACCTATGGGGTACTCAGCGACAGGCGAAGTATTTAACTTGTCTCATGAAGACGTGGCGACCAAAGCAGCCATTGCACTTCATGCAGACAAACTCATATTGTTTAATCACCAAGACGGTATCATTAGTAAGGAAGGTCGATTACTAAGAAATTTAGAGTTGGACGCACTCTACGCCATGTTAGATGAGCCATTTTATGCTGCTGAAAAACAATCACTACAGGCCATAGTGTCTAGTTTAGAAGCGGGCATTAGTCGCTGTCATACTGTCAGCTATCGTCAAGATGGCGCACTACTCCAAGAGCTATTTACCCGTGATGGAGCAGGCACTCTGATATCCCAAACATCATATGAACAGCTTCGACAAGCCAAGATTGAGGATGTAGGTGGTATTCTTGAACTAATCAGACCTCTAGAAGAAAAGGGTTATTTAGTAAAACGCTCTAGAGAGCATCTAGAACAAGAAATCGAACAATTTGCCTTGATTGAACGAGACGGTATGACGATAGCATGCGCTGCACTCTATCCTTATGAAGAGGATAAAATGGGCGAACTTGCTTGTGTTGCTACCCATAACGATTATCGAGGTGGAAATCGTGGGGAACGGCTATTAGAGTGCCATCAAAACGACAGGCACGAGAACAAGGTTTGCAAGTCTATCTTTCGTGCTCACAACCGTGACAGCCCATTGGTTTCAAGAGCAGGGGTTTGTTGAAGTAAGCCTAGACGAGCTACCCACTAAGAAAAAACAGCTTTACAACTTTCAACGCAAATCCAAAGTGTTTAAGCTAGCGGTCTAGAACATTCAGAAGATAGGCCAGCAAATGCGATCCATCACTATGACACGAACACATTACACCTTTTAGCTCGCACTCTTTTATTGGCCTAATGCTGTGTGGTTGCGACTTATACCAAGACCAAGCCATCAAACAAGCGGAGCAATTTATACTCCAGCAAAACATTGATAAAACCGGACAGGACTGGAAAATAACCTTACCACAACCGCCAGAATTCACGTTTAGCCAAGATAAAGCTTATCTGTGGCATATCACTACGAGTCAGGGTGAAATACATATAGAACTCATGCCCAACGTAGCGCCAAAACATGTGTCGAGCACAATATACTTAACATCTTTAGGTTATTACGATAACACTAAATTCCATCGTATTATTCCCGGTTTTATGGCCCAAGGTGGTGATCCAACTGGCACTGGCAGGGGGAGCCCAGGTTATCAATACGCAGGTGAATTTAGTGATGAATTTAAACATACTCAAGGAGGGTTATTGAGTATGGCTAATTCAGGGCCCAATACAGATGGCAGCCAATTCTTCCTAACCTTCACTGCCACGCCTTGGCTGAGATGGTAAACACAGTATATTTGGTAAAGTAATTCAGGGGATGGATGTGCTTGAAAGCATAGAAAAATTTGGTTCAAGAAGCGGAAAAACCAGTGAAGCAGTGTCAATTATTACAGCTACTATTTTGGTCAAGTAAGATCTCGTTATTGTTTGAGTGTTAACGACTCATACCATTGGGTATTAATACTCTCAATAGAAATACTCACATATTATAAAGACAACGTTTCAGAGGTAAACCTTAAGGCCAATTTCGACAATGCGATGGGGATTAACGGTAGTATTACCCTCATTAAAAATGCGTATAATGCACATAACGCTAATGTCTTTGCTGATACTGGAAGCATTGACACCTTTTCATAGACAATAAAAAAGCTGCTAACGCAGCTTTTTTAATTAAACTAAAATTTAAAGTGACTTAACACCTGCAACTGCTTGTTTTGCAAGCTCAGTGATCTTATCCCACTCACCATTGATCATCGCATCTTCTGGGGCTAACCAAGAGCCACCAGCACAACAAACATTAGATAATGCTAAATAATCATTGTAATTGCTTGGACTAATGCCACCTGTTGGGCAGAATTTGATATCAGGGAAAGGGCCGCCTATAGCTTTAAGGGCTTTCACACCACCTGATGCTTCGGCAGGGAAAAATTTCAAATGAGTATAGCCATGGTCGACAGCTGTCATCAACTCTGAAATAGATGAAATACCTGGAATAAGCGCAATATTGCCTTCGTTTCCTGCCTTCAATAAATCAGAAGTTAACCCCGGACTAATAGCAAATTTAGCACCTGCATCGATAACTTGTTGCAACTGAGCACGATTTGTCACGGTGCCCGCACCAATAATCGCTTCCGGTACTTCTTTAGCAATTTTTGCAATCACTTCAAGGGCAGCGTCTGTGCGTAAAGTGACTTCTAATACGCGAATACCACCGGCGATAAGTGCTTTTGCCAATGGCACAGCGTGTTCAACATCTTTAATCACCAATACAGGCACAACAGGCCCTTGGCTGAATATTTCTTCTGATGTCATTTCCCAATTTTTTGTCATTGAACTTAACCTTTACAATTTTGATTTAAATAAGCCATCGCACCAATCAGACCATGATCTGGCTCGGTAATAATGAAAGTCGGTATGCCAGCAACATAGTCACGAAATCGCCCCTTGGCTTCAAAGCGCGCCCGAAAATCACTTTGTTTAATAAAATTAGTGAAACGAGGGGCAATGCCACCTCCAACATACACGCCACCACGTGTGCCTAAATTAAGGGCAAGGTTTCCTGCAAAACTACCCAATATTTTGCAGAATTGTGACAAAGTAGCCACACTTAATGCGCAACTACCGTCAAGCGCTCGTTCAGTAATATCAGCAGGCTCATCCAGTGGTGCTAGTAGACCTTTATATTTGGCAATAGCTTGATATATATGCACTAAACCTCGACCCGAAAGTACCTCTTCAGCAGAGGCATGGCCTAATTTATCAGTTAAAAATTTCCATATAGCGATGTCCACTTCATCCACTGGAGCAAAATCAACATGACCACCCTCACCATCTAGTGCCAGCCAACCTTGTGAAGTATGCGTTAAGTGTTTCACACCAAGACCCGTACCGGGGCCAAAAACCGCAATATTGTCTAAATCATTTGCATGCCCTTGGCCAACTTGTTCTTTTTGTTGATTGCTCAATACCGTTACGGCATAGGCAACCGCAGTGAAGTCGTTAATCACTCCTAACCAATCTAAGCCTAATTCAGCTTGTAATTGGGAGATAGAAAACTGCCAATCATTGTTGGTCATAGAAATCACATCACCATTCACTGGGCAAGCAACGCCTAAACATCCAGCTGTAAAATCCACATCAGGAAATTCAGTGATGTATGCTCCAATAACGGCACCAATGGTCTTATAACTACTACACAAATATTTTTTAATATGGCACAGTGTGCCATTTTCTAACTGTGCCAAACGAATATTAGTGCCGCCTACGTCCGCAACAAATTTTGACATTGTATTAGTCCTGACCAAAAAACAACGAGCAAGCACCCTGCTCTGCACCGGTTAGTGTTGAACGCATACCGGCAAACATTTCACGCCCCATACCAATTTGATGTGTTGCGACGTCGGGCAACTTGACTTCGCGCTTGGCTAATTCTTCTTCGCTGATAAGAATATCCATGGCTCCCGTTAGGGTATCTAATTCCAACATATCACCCGTTTGCACTTTTGCTAACATACCGCCTTTTATTGCTTCAGGAGTAACATGAATAGCCGCAGGCACCTTACCTGAAGCGCCAGACATACGTCCGTCAGTAACCAAGGCCACTTTAAAACCTCTGTCTTGCAATACCGCTAGAGGAGGCGTCAAACTGTGTAATTCTGGCATACCAATGGCAGATGGGCCTTGAAAGCGCACTACAACCACACAATCCTTATCAAGTTCACCGGCTTTAAACGCTGCATGTAATTCAAATTGATCTTCAAATACCACCGCTGGCGCTTTAATTTTGCAATGAGGTTCTTTCAGTGCAGAAGTTTTCATCACCGCGCGACCTAAATTGCCGCACAAAACAGATAAACCACTGTCAGCCTTAAATGGCTCGTTAACAGTAGCGATTACTTGTTTATCATATGATTCTGTAGGCCCATCACGCCATACCAATTCACCATGCTCGATCATAGGCTCTTTAGTGTATTGCTCTAACCCTTGGCCACATATAGTTGTCACATCGTTATGCAACAACCCGCAACCTAACAATTCTCTGATCAATAATGCCATGCCACCTGCGGCGGTAAAGTGGTTAATGTCAGCTGAACCATTAGGATAAATACGGGTTAATAAAGGCACTGCACTAGATATATCGGCGAAATCATCCCAGTTGATTATGTAACCTGCAGCTTTAGCCACAGCGACTAAATGCATAGTGTGATTGGTTGAACCACCGGTGGCCAGTAACCCAACTAAACCATTCACGATGGCTTTAGCATCGACTATATGGCCAATGGGGCGATACTCATCACCTAAATCAGTAATGCGGGTCACTTGCCTTGCTGCAGTATCAGTTAACGCATCACGCAATGGGGTTCCCGGATTAACGAATGACGAACCCGGAAGATGTAGACCCATGATTTCCACAACCAATTGGTTACTGTTGGCGGTGCCATAAAAAGTACAAGTACCGGCTGAATGATAAGAGTTTGACTCTGCATCCAGTAATTCTTCTCGGCCAACCTTGCCTTGAGCATACAGTTGGCGAATACGGGCTTTTTCCTTATTGGGGATACCTGAAGGCATAGGTCCTGCAGGGACAAATACCGTGGGTAAATGACCAAAACTCAATGCACCAAGCAATAAACCAGGAACGATTTTGTCGCAAATACCTAACATCAAGGTGCCATCAAACATATTATGTGAAAGCGCAACAGCCGTTCCCATTGCAATCACATCACGACTCATCAGGCTCAAATCCATGCCCGGCGTACCTTGGGTAACACCGTCACACATAGCGGGCACGCCACCAGCAAATTGGGCGACACTGCCAACCGCATTAATCGCTCGTTTCAGCTGAGCCGGAAAGGCCTCATAAGGTTGATGGGCCGAAAGCATATCGTTGTAAGAAGACACTATCGCAATATTTGATTTAGTCATGCTACGCAAGTCGGCTTTATCTTCGGTACCGCAAGCGGCAAAGCCATGAGCTAAGTTACCGCAAGACAACACGCCACGATGTGGGCCTTGCAAGCGAGCGCTTTCAATTTTTTCTAAATAGCTTTTCCGCGTAACTTGGCTGCGCTGAATAATACGGTCCGTGACTTCTTGGATAACAGGGTTCATCAATTTTTCCTATAACTTAAATTTAATCAGGGCGCCCACAACAGCTCGACATCGGCATTATTGATGACGGCTCTAATTGGCATAGCCAAGGCGTTGTCACCTGACAAAGCTGTATTTAATACCTCTTTTTTGCTTTCACCGGTGAGATGCAAAAATATTTGATTGCTGTTTAATAATGCTGGCAAGGTCAACGACATACGTTGATTCGGTGCAGTTGTTGGCTGAACCGCGATAAATGAATTACCTGACTCAAGATCTAACCCTTGGGCAATTTGCTCTGAGCAAGGAAACAAAGATGCTGTGTGTCCATCTTCACCCATGCCTAAGATCAGCACGTCAAAAGGCGTGCGCATTTTTTGTAAATTGTCGGTACATGTTAATACTGCATCTTCGGCATCGCTATGTTGAGTTTTCAACGACACAAAATTAGCATTAGCGGCATTGTTGATGAGTAACTGGGTGCGCAGCATTTTTTCGTTAGATGCATCGTCGGTATTATCTACCCAGCGCTCATCTGCCAAACTGATATCAACTTTGTCCCACTCTAAATTGGATTTTGACAATAGATTAAAAAGGCCAGCTGGGGTACTTCCACCTGATACAATTAAACTTACTCGGCCATTTTCTTCGATCCCATCTCTCAGTAATTTACTGATTTTGCGAGAAAATGCAGTATTGAGCTGTGCGGTTGTTCTAAATTTTGATTGCGTTAACGCCATTATTTTTTCCCCATGCGGCTTTCATACCAAGCTCTATCTTCACGAGCTAGTAACGCAATTGACGCTACTGGCCCCCATGTACCGGCCTGATAAGATTCAGGTGGTTCGTTGCTGTTTTTCCAAGCAGCTAGGATACCATCAACCCACTTCCATGCGGCCTCTACTTCGTCACGACGAACAAATAAGGCTTGATTACCCAGCATGACTTCCAATAACAGTTTTTCATAAGCATCAGGAATACGTTCATCTTTAAACGTGTCAGAAAAGCTCAAATTTAACTTAGACTTTTGCAAGTCCATTGACCCCTTTCCAGTGAGTCCAGGCACTTTATTCATAACAGTCACCTCAACCCCTTCATCAGGCTGCAACCGAATGGTTAATTTGTTAGGGGGTAATTCTGGGAAACTGTCTTTAAATAAGTTGTGGGGTTGACGTTTAAAGTAGATCACCACTTCACTGGTTTTATTGGGTAAGCGTTTACCCGTGCGCAAATAAAATGGCACACCAGCCCAACGCCAATTGTCCAATTCGACCTTTAATGCAATAAAGGTTTCTGACTCGCTGGAAGTGTTTGCATCAGGCTCATCTAAATAACCTGGCACTTCTTCTCCTTTTATAAAACCACCAACATACTGACCACGAACCGTATTCTGACGAACATTGCTAGCATCAATAGGGCGTAATGCTTTAAGTACCTTGAGCTTTTCATCACGAATACTATCAGCATCCAAATTGGCAGGCGGCTCCATTGCAATCAGCGTCAGAATTTGTAACAAATGGTTTTGCACCATGTCACGCATTTGTCCCGCTTCGTCAAAGTATCCCCAACGGCCTTCAATACCTACAGATTCAGCGACACTAATTTGCACATGGTCAATGCAGTTATGATCCCAGTTAGTAGCAAATATCGAGTTGGCAAAACGCAAAGAGATCAAGTTCAGAACCGTCTCCTTCCCCAAATAATGATCAATTCGGTAAATTTGACTTTCATCAAAGAACTCTGCGACCTGATCGTTGATCACTTTAGACGAAGCTAAGTCATGACCAATCGGCTTTTCTAAGACAACACGTATACTTTTATCGATAATATTTGCCGCTTTCAAGCCAAGACAAATATCACCAAAAATTGAAGGAGGCGTGGCAAAGTAGCAAACCATCATACGCTTAGGATCAACATGTTCTTTAAACGCCTTGTAACTGTCTGGGTTTTTCATGTCGACTAAAACATAATCTAATTTTTCAGAGAATCGCTTCCAAGTATCTTGGCAAAGCTCCTCTTTAGAAAAGTTTTCAATACTTTCTTTAACCAGTGCCACATATTCTTCTTTAGAAATATCTTGGCGAGCGACACCGATCACTTTTGTTTCGGCATGCATCAAATCAGCTTTTTCGAGTTGATATAAAGAAGGTAAAAGTTTGCGTCTAGCCAAATCGCCTTTTGTGCCAAACAACACGAAATCACAAGGTACGAATGAATTTTCCAAAACCATTTTTTCTGCCTACTTTTTTTTTGATAGATAGTGTTAATTGTCATAACAAACAGTCGTTACAACCCAATCACCAACGTATGATGCAAAACTTAACATCATATGTAGTAAGTTTACAACTTTTACAGCCTTTTAGAGGATAAAATTGTCATTATTAGTGTTTTAGTCCGTTAAATCGAAAGAATTCCTGTTAAAAAATTACAACTATAGTATTCTAAGAGCCTAAGCCAAGCTTAATACTCGCACTTTAGTGGACATTATAATGAAGTTTTTGATGCGCGCATGAATATTCTAGAAAAAATAACCCAACATAATTCTGTTTTTAGCAAGTCTGAGCGAAAGGTTGCTGAAGTTATATTAGCGAATCCACAAACAGCGATTCACAGCAGTATTGCCACGCTTGCAAAAATGTCAGGCGTCAGTGAGCCAACAGTGAATCGCTTTTGTCGCAGATTGGATACCAAAGGCTACCCCGATTTTAAATTACATTTAGCACAAAGCCTGGCAAATGGTACGCCTTATGTAAATCGCCATGTCGAAGAAAACGATGGGCCAGAAGAATATACCCATAAAATTTTTGAATCCACTATGGCCTCTCTTGAGGTAGCCCGCCAATCAGTTGACATAGCCGTTATTAACCGTGCGGTCGACTTGTTAACGCAAGCCCAAAAAATATCTTTTTTTGGGTTAGGTGCTTCAGCCTCAGTTGCCCACGATGCATTAAACAAATTTTTTCGATTTAACGTTCCGGTTATTTATTTTGAAGATATTATCATGCAACGCATGAGCTGTATGAACTCCGGTGAAGGTGACGTAGTTGTGCTGATTTCTCACACTGGCAGAACAAAAAGTTTGGTAGAGATAGCCCAAATTGCCAGAGGCAATGATGCCACCGTGATGGGTATTACCTCTAAAGATAGCCCACTCGCTAAAGAATGCAGTTTGGTTTTATCTCTGGAAGTTCCAGAAGATACAGATATGTACATGCCCATGGCCTCCCGTATTGCTCAACTTGTACTCATTGATATTTTAGCAACTGGCTTCACTCTAAGAAGAGGAAATAAGTTCAGAGAAAACCTCAAACGTGTGAAAGATACTCTACGCGGTTCAAGGTTTGATAAACGCGGTGATTGAGGGAATAACCTACTTCACCTAAAAAACTCGAGTCAACAGGCGCTCTTTTATTAGAATGACTTCACTTTTTGGCAAATTTGAACTATCATTTCGTAATAAAATTACAGTTTTGTTAATTTATAACCATCTAGTTTTAAGATCCATACGATGAGAACCCTCGCTATACAGAAGCTGGGGTTAATTTATTGAACACCGCCCATTCTAAGCAGAACGTATTGCGAAGAAAGGCAACATATGCGCCATAACAACAGAGCACTCAAACTATGTTAAGACGAACAAAAATACTTGCTACCTTAGGTCCATCCACAGATACAGTGGAACAAATTGAAGCAATTATTAAAGCTGGAACCAATGTAGTTCGAATGAACTTTTCTCATGGAACGGCCGAAGATCACATTAACCGAGCAGAAAAAGTTCGTATAGCAGCGAAAAAATTAGGTAAATACGTCGCCATTTTAGGAGATTTGCAAGGGCCAAAAATTCGTGTCGCTAAGTTTGTTGATGGGTCGATTATTTTAAAGATGGGTGATAAATTCATACTAGATGCAGACATGGGCCGTGATGATGGTCACCAGCAAGCGGTTGGCATTGATTATAAAGCCTTACCTCAAGATGTAATCAATGGGGATCTATTGTTACTGGATGATGGACGTATTCAACTCAAAGTCACGAGTGTTGAAGGTAATAAAGTCCACACCGAAGTCACAGTTGCCGGTAAATTATCAAATAATAAAGGCATTAATCGTCAAGGTGGAGGTTTATCTGCTGAAGCTCTCACCGCCAAAGATAAAGAAGATATTGTCACCGCAGCAAAGATTGGTGTGGATTATCTTGCGGTGTCTTTTCCTCGTTCTGGTGACGACTTGCGTTATGCCCGTCAACTTGCTGAAAAAGCCGGTTGTTATGCCATGATATGCGCCAAAGTAGAACGCGCTGAAACCGTTGCCTCTGACGAAGCCATTGACGACATCATCGAAGCATCTGACGCGGTGATGGTGGCTCGTGGCGACCTAGGTGTAGAAATTGGTGATGCTGAATTAGTCGGTGTACAGAAGAAGCTTATCGCTCGCTCTAGGCAGCTCAATAAAGTTGTGATTACCGCCACGCAGATGATGGAGTCGATGATAACCAGCCCGATGCCTACTCGTGCAGAAGTGATGGACGTAGCGAATGCAGTACTGGATGGCACTGATGCCGTCATGTTATCAGCCGAAACAGCCGCAGGTGAATACCCAGTAGAAACAGTACAAGCTATGGCACGTGTTTGCGTTGGCGCAGAAACCCATCCCAGCGTCACGATTTCAAAACATAGAATGGATGAATCCTTTAGCTCTGTGAGCGAAACAGTTGCTCTGAGCGCAGTGTATTCAGCTAACCACTTAAACACGATAAAGGCCATTGTCTCTTTAACCGAAAGTGGTAGCACACCTTTGTTAATGTCACGCATGACAACATCTCTGTCCATTTATGCTATGTCCAGACACGAAAGCACGCTCAACAAAATGGCCTTGTACCGTGGTGTTAAGCCAGTGTTTTTTGATTCAAGAGGCAGTGATCCTGGCCAACTTAAAAATGATGTTGTGGCCATTTTAATCGAAAAAGGTATTTTGGAGCCAGGCGACCAATTCATTATGACCTACGGCGATGTCATGGAAACAATTGGTGGTACTAATGCTTGTAAGATTGTAACAGCCTAATAAAAACCTATAACTAATACATTCTAGTGACTGTTCCAAATATAAAACGAGTCCCTGAGGCTCGTTTTTTGTGCTATTAATAAATGATTTTTGCTATTTATCAATAAAAAATATAGTTAGCCATTACCCAAATAAATTAAAATTATCAATGATCACCATTACACTAAACACACTTAAAGTAATGGGAGTGCGTAATGAGTACAAATAAAGAATTCGATATTATTATTTATGGTGCAACGGGTTTTACAGGCCGATTGGTTGCCGAGTATTTGGTGACACAATACGCTGGTGATAGCTCAGTAAAATGGGCGATGGCTGGAAGAAGTGCTGAAAAACTCGCTCAAGTACGAGATGAAATTGGTGCACCTGTAGATACGCCCTTGGTTGTCGCCGACTCTGAAGACCTAAGCTCAATCCAAGCAATGTTAGACAGCACCAAACTTGTATTAACGACTGTGGGTCCCTATCAATTGTACGGCTCTGATTTGGTGGCAATGTGCGCTGAGTCTGGAGTAGATTACGTAGATTTATGTGGTGAGCCAGTATGGATGAGTGAAATGATCCCTGCCCATGAAGCAGCAGCGAAAGCCAGTGGCGCACGTATTGTGTTCTCATGTGGTTTCGACTCTGTGCCATCGGACTTGGGAGTGTATCACTTGCAACAGTTAGCCAAAGAAAAATTTGGTCATCCTATGCCCACAGTGAGATGCCGAGTGAGAAAAATGAAAGGGACCTTTTCGGGTGGCACAGCAGCAAGCTTTAAAGCAACTCTAGTAGCAGCCAAAAAAGACCCGGCAAAAATGCAGGCTCTGCTCAACCCATTTTCTCTCACGCCTGGATTTGTAGGCGCCAAGCAACCTTATGGCAATAAACCTTATTACGAAGATGATTTAGGCTCTTGGGTGACACCTTTTGTCATGGCAGCCATTAATACACGCAACGTGCAGCGCTCTAACTTTTTGTTAAACAGCGAATATGGCGACGATTTTGTATATGACGAAATGTTTATGACAGGACCAGGCGAAAAAGGCGAAACCATTGCCAACGCGATGGCGAATGACAAAAGCATGGGCGGTGACGGTGGACCCAAGCCTGGTGAAGGCCCCAGTAAAGAAGAGCGGGAAGCCGGTTTGTACGACATGGTATATGTAGGCTCTGACGAAACAGGCAATGTCATTAAGGTAGCGGTAACAGGCGATAGAGATCCCGGATATGGCTCTACATCGAAAATCATTGCCGAAGCTGCTATTTGTTTAGTAAAAGACGCAAAAGAAACTAAAGGGGGTATTTGGACTTCAGCACCTGCAATGGGCGACAAGTTAATTAAACGCCTTGTAGCCAATGCGGGCTTAACGTTTACGCAAGAGTAAGTATTAAGCGGCGAAATAGCATACTTTGCTGGTTCGCCGCTGAAACTGACGGGATTGAATCACTTATAAAGGGGAAGCAAATCTGGATGACCGGTTGGTGCCGATACAGCCATTTGGGAATTCATATAAATTTTAATGCGCCCACAGGTTTTCACCAGGTTTCACAATGTGCTTAACAACGACGTCCATGGCTTTTTTCAAATCACATCCCGCGCCGCAGAACATTTAACGTTAACGTATGCTTTAACGTGGTGTAAAATATCGAACGCACACTATGCGCTATAGCCAGACATTCCCCCTACTGCGAGGATCATAAACACGTTTTTGAAGTCGCTAAGGCTGCAAAGTGCCATAAGAGGGCGATCGTGGACCGGTATTTTTTCAAGATAGTCGTTATTGCCAAATTTTTTTAATACCCCAGAGTGGGACTCTCTTCAAAATAAGTAACGGCGCAGCCTTTCGAGTTTACACCTGTCTTGTGGGTTACTCATGACACATGTATGGAGACTGAGCCTGCCACAAGCCCTTGCTCTGCCATAGGTGCAATGGTTTGCAAGGTAAAGACCTTTCGTCCTTGCTGTTTGCCTGTAGCGATGCGATAAGTAATGGAATACCCGTAAATTTACAACATCGGATCGACTTCCAGCCCATCCAAATCCAGGTAGTCATTATCATCATTCCTCACTAAAAAGTCCTCGCACTACTTTTTAGGCCGGAATAAGCTTTACCTTCGTCGGTACTTCCAATCCCTTCACTAGTATAGAGTTTACTGTGCTTCCGGCATTACGGTGTTTCGCTATGGCTTGGTAGTCATCAGATGTCATCCATGCTTCGGCAGATTCTTTTGATGGGAACTCAATAATTACCGACCTTGTATCATCCCAGTCACCGGACAGTACAGTGGGATCTTCATCTACACTCAACATCTTGCCATCAAACTTCTGGAAAACCTCTGAGAATCCAGCTGAGTATTTATCATACTCACTACGGTCATGTATTTTGAATCTAGCAATGATATAAACGGACATCTTAATTAACTCCTAATTTGATTTAGTTTTGAGTGTCGATTGTGATTAAAAAAATCGAACAGCTGATCAGCATCTAATTTCGCACTGTTTCATGCAACCGTGATACTGATGCAGTTGACTATTTTCGCAAAAATTTCATGCCCACTCCCCAACGGTTTGCGAAACCAGGCCAAGGATCGCTTAACGTGCCATTGGCTTGTTTGGTTTGAACCGCACTTTCACGTTTCGGTAAATATTCACACGATGAAGTTTGCTCTTTGACGTAACAATCCAGAAACGCCAAGGTCATATGCTGGTTGATACGGTTTAGGGTCTCGCTGCTCCATGTGGGCTCGTAATAATGACCTAAGTCTGCATCTGCTGCGTAAGCAGTTTGTGGCGCTGGGTGCGTGGCAATATTATGTCGTGCATTTTCATATACCAACATAAAACTGTCTTTTGCGCCGGACTGCTCAAATAACTTTTTCACCCCCTGCTCGTAGCCAGATATGTCATCATGATCACCCGTTACATATAAACTCGGCACTTGAATAGCATCAGATTGATGTAGATTTTGTGCTTGTCCCCAAGGTGCGTAAGCCACCATAGCTTTCCAACGACTGTCGACTTTATCCCGCCCAGCATTGCAACTATTGAACACCGGTACCAAAGCCTTAGCCGCAGGCTCTGGGAATCCAAACGCTTGCAGGCTTTGTTGATTAAATTTGTAGCAACCGCCTACAGTATTTACCGCACCAAAACCGCCCATGGAGTAACCAATTACAGAGGCGTTATCGCTATCTACTGCTTTGGCTAAATCAGACTCAGCTGAGGTAAAATAATCCAACACAAACTGTTGGTCACGAGCACGGTTGATTAAAGTACTGGGGAATCCAGCAAAAGGGGCATTTTCAAAATCAACGTCACCGGTGGTGGAGTCTGTGTGATCAATTCCAACGACTACATAGCCATGGCTAGCTAAATGTTCGCCCAGATAAAACATGATAGTCCGATACCCCGTGTATCCATGGGATAACACCACCAAAGGATAGGTATGCTCTTGGTTAATTTTAGCGTCTCTGACACTGTTACCTTGTAATAAAAACGTTTTGTGTGTGCGAGTGACATTTTCATAGGTCGCTTGAACATCTGACTTCTTAGTCACTGCTGGATACCACACCTCCAAAGTCAAAGTACGATCTTCTAAGCTTTGATAATCTTTGGCACTGAGTTGCTGTGGGTTAGTCGCTTGGATTGTACTTACTCCAACTGCATAAGTTCCACGTTTTCCTAGTTCAGGGGTGACATCGGGTTGGGAGGTGTATAATTGTTGGGCTTTATTGCCCGTCGCCACGCTTTCATCTGCAGCGGCAGCGGCAACAGCAAAAACGAATCCACTGCAACACAATACAAAAGTGGCTTTTAGGGTTTGCTGACACGCGGATTTAAAAGCAGTCATACTTTATTCCTTATTATTATCATTCAGATTAAGAAGCATCATGTGTCGCCATAAAGTGACTCACTCGTTGCATGGCGTTTTGACGAATATTGCCGTAAAACAAACTAAAGTCGAGTATGTGATAACTCTTATTGGGTTGATCAAGATGATTTGAAAATACGTTGTCGGTTTGTTGCATAATTTCAAGCCTGCCATCTTCTTTGCATTGTGCCCATGTTAACTCACTCGTTAATGCGGGCAATACTTGAAAAATAAATCCAGGGTTATTGGCTAACAACATATTGAGTGGAGTGCGTTTGAACTCGACTGGCATGGCCCCTAAATGGGCCTTTTCGCTCACTTTGTCTAATGTGTTTGTCCAACTCAATGGATTCACACACAAGGTAGGTTTTATTGAGCCATCTTTTAATTGACTCGATTCCCAGCCTGTTTTATACCAATGCAGTACTGTTGCGTCTAATTGCCCATCCTGACCATAGGTATCGTAACTCACAATACAACCTGTCTGGCCTGCGCCGATGCAAGGTGTGACTTGCTCAAATCCTCGACTAAATTTATCTTTGGGCAACCAATAACCTACAACATAAGCCACCACTAATTGTCGGTATAGAGGGGTTTTATCAATTTTTTCTTCTATTAGGCGTAACGCATGAGTGGTCCCTTGGCTATGACCAACCACTATGAAAGGTCGGCCTTTATTGAAATGTTGTAAGTAATAATCAAATGCCGCTTCTACGTCTTGGTATGCTAGATCTAACGCTTGTGTGCCAGGCTCAAAATTTTCAGGCATAAATGACTGTAATTGAGCTTCACGGTAGTGTGGTGCATAAATATGACAGCAACCATTAAAAATACTGGCCATGCTAGACAACATATATTCGATTGATTGGGCTTCGGAGTTTTCACTTTGCATAGTGGAATTCCAACCACCAGGACCGACAAATCCAGTCGAATGCACAAAAAACACATCGACCTCTTTATTCTCCACATCGCCACTAGTATTCATACCCACAGGCACAAGATCAGAGGTATCGATTTTGTTTGGATGCGCCACCCAAAAATAGGCATTGTCATAGTCAGGGGCAGTCGGTGCGTCAGTCAACAAAAAGGTTTCAGGAGGGGAAAGGTAACTGAATACCCATTGACGTCCAAACAAATTCAAAATGATAAGCAAAACCACCATTGGCAGTACAAACCAATAGACAAACTTTTTAAGTACTCTCATAGAAATCTCAAATCACAAATCACAAACACTTTAATCTAGCCCAGTTCAGTAAAAGGAAACAACTCAGTAATTTGAAGGGGGAGGTATAAGGCTAACTTATTGGCTGGGTTCAAAAGGTTCTGTTGATTGACTATTGACTCGAAACCATCCTGCAATACTGAATCGATCGCATCGACTTACAAGGACTTCGTGAGGGAAAACATCGCTTAAAAATAGTATGCCACTGTTGAAACGTGGAGGCACAATTAACAACGGTGATACTTGTTCGTCTGCATACAACAGCAATTCTCCACCATCATTTTCACTCCAATGGGGATTCAAATAAAACACAGAGCTTAAAATTCGATTACTTTTCCCCTTAAAGGCATCTAGATGTCGCTGATAAAAATCGCCGCTAGAATAGTGGGAAAAATGACATTCAAAATCGAATAGCCCCATAAATAGTCGCCTATTAAGACCCATTCTTAATTGCTCCATCCAGTCTAAGTATGCCTGCTGAATAACGGAGTTTCCGCTAAGCCACAAGGTCGAGTCCGTTCTCACTTGTGAATTGAGTTGCTGACTATTGTTACGACCAATACCAGCAGGCTTAAACTCGAATGCAGCTAAGCGTTTTACTTCGTGCATCAATTGCAGAGCAAGCCACTGTGGAAATAAATGCTGCAAGTGAATAAACCCCCGTGTTGCTAAGGCTTCAGCAATATCATCTATTAACTGCTCTTCAAGAGCGGTATTTTCAGTCATCTTTGTCATATCAATACGCCGCATTTCGTCCATGACAGTTTGTATTGCATCTTCACCTTATTGAGCAGAATCACTCCAAAGCTCAATGTAAATATTGGTGCCCATGTTCGCTTCATTGTCTTTAAACTAGTTTTCATATTAGAGTCCTAGCTAAACCAAGATACATAAGCACAAAATTGGCGAGGCCATGTTCCTCATCATTATACCCAGCATCATCATGATTTTAATTCTAAGCCAAGTTGATAGAGATGATTTTTCTTTAAATTATATTGTTCAGCCGTCACAGCTGCCGCTTTTTTAAGAGGTAATTCTTTCATTAATAATTTAAGTAAGTTAAGTGCATCAGTTGAAACATCGGTCTGACCCTGTATTTCACCGGCAATCATTAATACAAATTCACCTCTTTGGTGATTTGCATCGGCTTCAAGCCAGCTCAAACAAGCTTGTGCGCTACCTGAGAAAAATGTTTCAAAGGTCTTGGTAAGCTCTTTTGCCACAACCATTTGCCTATCTTCACCCAGCTCAGCCACAATTTGCCTGACGGTGTCTGCGACTCTGCGAGGAGATTCATAAAACACACTGGTGCTGGTTTCAATAAGTAAACGCTGCAAAGCCTGTTGTTTGGCCACAGCCTTGACGGGTAAAAACCCCTCAAACTTAAATCTGTCAGTGGCTAAGCCGGCAGCACATAATGCTGTGATAGCAGCGCAAGGACCCGGCAAAGGCACAACATTCACCCCAGCATCTCGGCATTGACTGACCAAGCCATAACCGGGGTCGCTGATCAGAGGCGTACCCGCATCAGAAATCAAGGCTATATTTTCACCCAGTTTGAGTTTTTCAATGAGCTGTTTAGCTCGATGTGATTCATTATGATCATGCAATGAGGTTAATCGCGTCGAAATATCATAGTGTTGCAACAAACGCAGGCTATGCCGAGTGTCTTCAGCCGCAATTAAATCAACTTCAGCTAATATCCGTAAAGCCCTCAGTGTAATATCTTCCAGATTGCCTATAGGTGTTGCGACGATGAATAACGTGCCTGATTCAATCAATGATTACTCTCCAAATTAAAGCGGTTATCTAACGTTTGTGTCATATCCATCATCAGCACAAAAAAGCTGACGCTTCCCAAAAGGGCGAGTCTTAAAACAGCTTTCTCTGCGTTGCATGGATTTGAAAGAACATGACTATCCATGCATTCACGCACTTCGATGAAGCTACATTATATATCGCTAAGTGGGTAATGACTTATAATGATTGCTACAGGTATAAGTTTTATCACTGAACCTAGTCACAAAGCATTAGATATTTATAACCGTTACTATAAACTATTAAGTTCATTCTTCTAAGGGGATCAGCGATGAGTTTTCGATTGTTTGTGGTGTGTTTTATCGCTATTTTAGGTTTACTTTCTTGTACTAATAGCCCTAATCGGCAAACAACAACAGCCACACTTTCACCTTCACAAAATACTACAAAAGTGGAAAAAAACAGTGATGACTACTTGACCCAAGCCAAACAAAATTTTGTGAAGAACAATAATGTATATCAGCGTAATGACTCTCTATTACAAGCCGCCGAAGCCCTGCAAACAGAAGGGCAGTGCACAAAAAGTATCAAGATGCTTAAAGTGCTGCAGTCAGAATTAAAAGACAACCGCCATCGTACTCATGGCAATCTAATTTTAGCTGAATGTTATTTAATATTGTCTGATGACGCGTTTGATAGCGTAGCAACCATATTACAAAATTTGACTGATGATTATGGTTATCAAGCCCGCATTGCTGCTTTGCAAGCACAACTTCTGGTTAACACAAAACAATGGCTAGAAGCGTCTATAGCGCTGCAAGACACAGACATTGAAGAACGTGAAAAAACTCAAAACACCTGGAAATGGATCAATAAATTAGACTTACCTGATTTAGAAAAGGCGCGACTATCAGAGACGACACTGCAGCCATGGCTGCAACTTGCGATTATTATAAAACGTTTTGCATTAGAGCCAGAGTTGTTTAACCAGCAATTAATCAATTGGCAGAGTAGGCATTTAGGGCATCCACTGGTGACTAACCTTCCACAAGAAATAAAAAAATTGTTGCAACAAGCACCTATCCAGGCAAAACGCATCGCTGTTTTATTGCCATTAACGGGCAGACTTGCGAATCAAGGCTTAGCTATAAAAGAAGGAATACTCGCCGCTTATCTGGAGAACTTGCCCAACGCAAAGTTCGCCCTGAACAATGCACCTGATTATGACGGATCAGCTGGCAAAACAATTCAAAATAAAACTCAACAATATCGTGAAATACGTTTTTTTGACTCGGCCTTAAAAACAACGCAACAATTGAATGAAATGGTGGCTGATTTTGATGTAGTGCTTGGCCCTCTGGTCAAAGAACAGATTATGAAACTGACTGCTGTTTTACCCACAGATAAAATTTTGTTGGCACTAAACAGGGTGGAGTTACAGCCAAAGAAACCCAACAGTGTTCAATTAACTCAATTAGTTGAGTCAGATTTGACTGCGCCAGAACATTATTATTTTGCATTAGCGCCAGAAGACGAGGCCCAACAACTCGCATTACATATTCACCAAAAACAATTGGTTAGACCCATTATTTTTGCGGCTGATAACCCTACAACACAAAGAATGGCTGAAGCATTTATTGCTAAATGGCAAGAGACACCAAACGCCATTCAACCAGACTTGACCATATTCACCGATAGTAAAGACATGCGTATACGTGTCTCACAAATGTTAGATGTCACCCAAAGCAAGCAGCGCATAAAACAAATAGAAGCCTTGTCTGATGTCGAAGTGTTTGGTGTAGAAAGAAATCGTCGTGATATCGACGCCATTGTATTATTTGCCAACCCTGAACAAGCTAAGCTACTTAACCCGATTATCGAAGCAAGTCTGAGTCCCTTTGCTCGAAGATCATTATCGGTATTTGCATCTTCTCGCAGTTATAGCTTAGATTTAAACAGCAACAGTCTCAGAGATTTACGAAACCTTACATTCACAGACATGCCTTGGATGTTGCCAGATCATCGTTGGCAGGATTTAGCCAATCAGACAATACAGCTTTGGCCTGAAAAACAGGATACATTATTAAGATTATTTGCTATGGGGTTTGACGTTTACAGCTTACTCCCCAATTTACGTCGTTTAAAGACACTGCCGCAACTTGTCAGTCATGGGCTAACAGGTGAAATCAATGTCGACAGTGAGGGTGTGTTGTACAGACGTTTACTTTTGGCACAAGTGGCCCAAGACCGAGTAAAATTACTTGCAGTGGATTAAGCAGGCACTCTCTCCTCTAATAGGCAGTGAGGCAGAGCGCTTTGCTCGAACCTTCTTAGAACAGCAAGGTCTCACATTTATTATGAAAAATTATCGTTGTCGTACTGGTGAAATAGACTTAGTTATGCAAGATGGCGACGAACTAGTTTTTGTAGAAGTAAAATATCGCAGCCAGAGTCAGTACGGCTCTGCAATAGAATTTTTTCATAGCCGTAAAAAACGTAAGTTTGAATCTGCTGTTATGCATTATATGCAACAAAAAAACTTTAACCCTAGCGTCGTCCTGCATAGAATTGATGTAGTAGGCATAGAGGGAAAAGGCCAGAAACAACAAAACATCACATGGTTAAAAAGTGTTTAACCACGGCTACAAAAAACAGTCATTAATGACTTAGGAGTATTATGTTAGAGCACATCAAGGCAAATTTTACTGAGAGTATTCAAATAAAAATTGCCTCAATTGAGTTATTACCTGATTACATTTCTAATGCGACTTACATGATGGTTAACGCATTGATTAATGGCAACAAGATATTGTGTTGCGGCAATGGTGGCTCAGCGGTAATTGCTCAGCACTTTTCATCGTTATTACTGAATAAGTTTGAACGTGATAGGCCCAGTTTACCCGCGTTAGCACTGACGGCAGATGGTGCAACATTGACATCAATAGCCAACGATTTTACATTTGAAGAGGTCTATTCAAAACAAGTCAGCGCCTTAGGACAAGCTGGAGACATTTTGTTTATCATATCCACTAGTGGCAATTCACAAAATTTAATCAAGGCGATGGAAGCGGCGCTAAGCCGTGATATGACAATAGTGGCTTTAACAGGAATGGACGGCGGTCAAATGACAGGTTTAGTTAGCCAGCATGATGTGGAAATCCGCGTACCATCGAATCGAACAGCTCGTATTCAAGAAGTCCATTATTTAGTGGTACATAGCCTTTGTGAGGGGATAGACAATTGTTTATTCCCTGAAAATTTTCAGGAGTAAAACATGCTAAATTTAAAAAATATCTGTATACCTTTGTTGCTTTCAACAACCTTATTACTGCAAGGCTGCGCGGGGTTGATCATAGGTGCTGGTATAGGTGCTGCATCCTTTGCACACGATAGGCGCACATTAGGTGCGCAGGTTGACGATACCACTACATCTGGCCGTATTTCTTCTGCAATCGCATATGACGTAGCAGTAAGTGAACAAACGAGTATTTCGGTACAAGTTTATAATGGTACCACTTTGTTAGTGGGTCAGGCTCCCACTCAAGCACTGATACAACAGGTAGAAAAGCTGGCTTCGTCAGTGAAAAACATCAAAAAACTTCACAACCAAGTTCGTTTAGGTTTACCTATACCTCCAAGTATAGTGGCGAAAGATGCGTGGATTGCCTCAAAGGTAAAAACCAGACTGATCGCTGATAAACGTATAGACGGACTTCACATTCAGATAGAAGTTGAAAATGGCGAAGTATTCTTGATGGGATTGGTCAGTGAACAAGAATCGAATATTGCAGTAGAAATCACCCGCATTATTGATGGTGTGGAACAAGTCATAAAAGCGTTTGAGTATAGGTAAGTTTATCAAAATTAAGATTTAAATTAGATTTAGAATAAAAAATAGAATTTTGACTAACCAATTCTTTTATCCTAATAAAAAAAGCGCCTAAACGGCGCTTTTTGAATAACTATATTTAATTCTGTTATTTAACAACCGTTAATGTAGGCTTTCCCTTCTTGGGGATTGGTTTGGTCTCAGTGGTCTCAGTTTGCTCTTCGACTTCGTCAGAACCAATGTTCTCTTCAACAGTAAATACCGTTCCCGCCCCATTTTCTTTGGCGTAAATAGCTAATACGGCAGGGCATGGAACCACTATATTCCTTGGCACACCACCAAAACGGGCATCAAACATGATGTCTTGCAAACCTAGTTGCAGATTACCAGTAGAGGCGGGAGACATATTCAACACTATCTGACCGTCTTGAACAAACTCTTGTGGTACTTGAGTACCTGCATAGTGTGCATCTACAACAATATAAGGAGTAAGATTGTTATCTACAATCCACTCATAAAAAGCACGTAATAAGTATGGCTGATTAGGTGTCATATCACTTTTTCTCGTTATAGAGGGTTGTGAATTTCACGTTCTTGATCAGTTAATGACGCGATAAAAGAAGGCCTTTCAAAAATACGCTTCATGTAAGCCTTAACGTCTTTACTGCCAGTACCCGTCAACTCGATACCCAATGCAGGTAAACGCCATAACAATGGCGCGAGGTAACAATCAACTAAACTGAATTCTTCACTCATAAAATAAGGTGTTTCAGCAAATAATGGTGCTAAAGATAAAAACGCTTCACGGAGTTCATTGCGTGTTGCTTCTAAATCACCCTTTTTATCCATGATCTTTTCAGCTAATACATACCAATCATTTTGTATACGGTGCATGGTCAAACGACTTTGGCCACGAGACACAGGATAAACAGGCATAAGAGGTGGATGAGGGAAACGCTCGTCCAAATATTCCATGATGATATGTGAGTTATATAAAACCAATTCTCTATCAACAAGAGTTGGCACAGTACCATAGGGATTGAGCTCAAGAAGGTCTTCAGGTAATTCATCAGGAACAGTAAAGCTGATTTCTACGCCTACACCTTTCTCAGCTAACACTATGCGTGCTTGGTGACTGTATATATCTATCGTATCTGAAAATAACGTCATTACTGAACGTTTATTGGCGGCTACAGCCATTTATATTTCTCCTAAATGTCATACATAATTGCATGGTTCCTAAGATAGTGCCTTAGGCCTTTCTGCTTTGTTCTTTTATTAGTGATTGACACAGCAATCTGCTAATTAAAAACGGAAAAGAAGGGGCTTATAGCCCCTTCCAAAATTTTTTGCGGATTATACACCAATTTCTCAGCAAAGTTTTGCTGAATTTAGTGTACGTCTCTCCAATAATCTTTCTTAAGTAAATACACCAAAACAAATAGCACAAGTAAAAACATCATTACCCAACGGCCGATGTTCTCTGACTGCAAACGTGATGGCTCACCAACATAAACTAGATAGTTGACCAAATCCAATACCGCTTTGTCGTATTCAACAGCACTGAGTTGGCCGCTACCATCAGCTTTAATACCTACATAACGGTCGACCATCTCGCCATCGACCAACATTTTTTCATATGTTTTGCTTGGCACACCTTGAAGCTCTTGTAGTACATGAGGCATACCAACATTTGCGAAATACCAAATTATTTACACCAAATGTAGTACCTTCTTCAGCATAAAATGTTCTTAGGTAGGTATAAAGCCAATCTGCACCACGCACTCGGCCAGTCAAGGTTAAGTCTGGCGGTGGCGCCCCAAACCATTTAGCACCCGATTCTGTAGGCATCGCATTTTTAATGTGATCACCTGGCTTTGTACCCGTAAATTGCAAGTTCTCTTGGCCAAGGTCGACAGGGATACCCAAATCTTCAAAAGTACGTTGATAACGTTGATACTGCATTTGATGACAACCTAAACAGTAATTCATAAAGGTCTGGGCACCACTTTGCAAAGACGCTTTGTCAGTTAAATCGTATTCAGCTTTATCAAGAGGATACTTACTGCACCTGCAGCTATAGCCACCATAGGGAACAGCAAGCACAATACAAAAATTACTTTTTTCATTCTGTGATCCTTGCTGGTACTGGAATAGTCCGTTCGTTTTTGCTGTAAATAAACAACTAAAACAAAGAAACCGAAATACATGATAGTCGCTATTTGAGATGCAGTAATTTTCCAAGCTTCTTGAGGTGTACCCCCTAAATAACCTAGGAAAACAAATACCGCAGCAAAGAGTAAGCAGGTTCCAGGTGTGCAAACCACAACGGTAACGCCACGACTTCACTTTACCTCTGTCAAGCCAAGGTAACAGCGCTAAAGAATATAATGGCTGCAAACATGGCAATAACGCCACCCAGTTTATGCGGGACGGCTTTGAGATATCGCGTAGAAAGGCGTGAAGTACCAAACAGGGAAGATATGCTCAGGCGTTTTCAACGGGTTAGCGATCTCAAAGTTAGGATGCCTCTAAGAAAGTACCCCCCCATTTCTGGAACGAAGAACATGATGTAGCAGAACGCCAAGCAAGAAGAAAGCAGAACCCCACTAAGTCCTTTCAACACTATGTGCGGGAAGAACGGCACTATATCGTCAACGATGTCGTATTTATCGGTGTAATATTCGTGAATTTTGAAATTAGTTTTTTCATCTTCCTTTAGAGAACCTTTCTTACGTTTAACGTCAGTTCCATCAGGGTTATTAGAGCCTACTTCATGCAATGCCACTATGTGCAAGAACACCAAAATCACTATCACTAGAGGTAGTGCAATAACATGCAAAGCGAAGAATCGGTTTAATGTGGCACCAGAAATAACATAATCACCTTGGATCCAAATAACTAAATCTGGGCCAATCACTGGAATAGCACTAAACAAAGATACAATAACTTGAGCACCCCAATAAGACATTTGTCCCCATGGAAGTACATATCCCATGAAGGCTTCAGCCATAAGGGCTAAGTAAATAAACATACCAAACAACCACAATAACTCACGGGGCTTTTGATAAGAGCCGTAAATCATGCCTCTGAACATGTGCAAATAAACAACAATAAAGAACGCCGACGCTCCCGTACTATGCATATAGCGTAGTAAGTAACCGTATTCGACATCACGCATGATGTATTCCACTGAAGCAAATGCTTCTTCAGCAGTAGGTGTATAGCTCATAGTTAGCCATACGCCTGTAACGATTTGGTTAACTAATACTATGGTCGCTAAAAATCCAAACATGTACCAAACAGTTCATGTTTCGAGGGGCGGGATATTGAATGGCGTGCATGATTGGCCACGCGCATTATGGGAAGACGATATTCAACCCAGTCCATCAAATTTTTCCACATGTTATGCTGCCCCTTCTTCGGAACCAATCAAAATAGTATTGTCGTCAAGAAACATATGAGGGCGGCACAACCAGAGTTCAGACCTGCAGGTACATTTTGAAAAACCCGCCCTGCCATATCAAACTTAGAGCCATGGCAAGGGACAGAAAAAGCCCTTCAGGCGCTACCCCTTCAACGTATTCTTCAAATGCGCCATCTTTCAAATGCTGTGGTGAACACCCTAAATGCGTGCAGATACCCACGAGTACCAGAATATTCTTCTTTTAAGGAACGATATTGATTTTTCGCGAATGCGGGCTGCTGCTCTTCATCGGAGTTGGGATCTTTTAGTTGATCTTCAACACCAGATAAAGAAGCGAGTGATTGAGGGGTTCTGCGGGCAATCCACACGGGTTGGCTTCGCCAGATAACTCTGATCAACTGGCCAGGTTGGATTTTACTGATATCCGCTTCGACATCGGCCCCAGCAGCTTTTGCTTTGATACTGGGGTTCCAGGATGCGATAAAGGGTACTGCAGCACCGACTACACCGACACCACCAACAACAGAAGTCGCAACCGTTAAAAATCGGCGTCTATTACTATTGCTTGGTTGGTTTTCGGCTTCAGACGAATCATGCGCATCTAAAGATACATTGCTCATCCACTAATCTCCGAGAGTTAATTTGACCACACTTTATATTTCAAATGACTTATATGAGACTTAAGAAATAAAGTTTTCTTATTAACCGAAAATGATAAAAGAAAACCCACATAAAAGACAAGGAAATCGTTAATAAAATGAAGAATTACCGATACTTAACAGATTTTTAAGAGAATATTGATTGGATAAAGGATATTTGTACAAAAGGTAGGCAATAAAAAACCCAGCAAAAGCTGGGTTTTTGAATATCTATTGTCGATCGTGACAATTAACGTTTTGAGAATTGTGGACGTTTACGTGCTTTATGAAGACCCACTTTCTTACGCTCAACTTTACGTGCATCACGAGTAACAAAGCCCGCTTTACGTAATGCTGGACGAAGTGTTTCGTCAAATTCCATCAAGGCACGTGTAATGCCGTGACGAATTGCACCAGCTTGTCCACTAATACCACCACCGGCAACGGTGATGTAAAGGTCAAACTTTTCAGTCATCTCAACTAACTCTAGCGGTTGACGCACGATCATACGTGCAGTCTCACGACCAAAGAAAACGTCAAGAGGACGTTGATTAACTACAATGTTGCCACTACCTGCGCGAAGAAAAACACGAGCGGTAGAACTTTTGCGTCGGCCAGTGCCGTAATATTGATTATCTGCCATCTGTAATGCTCCTTAAAGGTCTAAGACTTGAGGCTGCTGAGCAGCATGTTTATGCTCAGGGCCAGCGAAGACTTTCATTTTGCGGAACATATCGCGTCCAAGTGGACCTTTAGGCAACATACCTTTAACCGCTTTTTCAATGATCATCTCTGGTTTGAAAGCTTGTAACTTTTCAAACGTCGTATCTTTAAGACCGCCTGGATAACCAGAGTGAGAATAGTAAATCTTGCCCTTAGCTTTATTGCCAGTAACAGTGACTTTCTCAGCGTTGATCACAACTATATAATCACCAGTGTCCACATGAGGAGTGTACTCTGGCTTATGCTTACCGCGTAAACGGCTAGCAATCTCAGTCGCTAAACGACCAAGAGTTTTGTCTGCGGCGTCAACCACATACCATTCACGTTTTACCGTTTCTGGCTTTGCAACAAAAGTTTTCATTTAAAATTACCCGAAATATATAAATAATCGTTACATGATTTTGTGTTCGATATTTCACTACCGACTGCTACACAAAACCGCTAAAAATCAATACCTTGACCCCTTCGAGTCGTATGATTCATCCGCTTTCCCACAAGCGGGGGCAACTGGGCAGGGCGCGAATTATACAGAAGTTAAGGGAAAACGCGAGGGTAAATATTGAGCTTTTTATTAATAAGCAGAGATTTAACGTTTAGGTACCAATAAAGCAGGGTCTAATCTTTCTTTGAACCAATTAATCCGCCAGTCCAGATGAGGTCCAGTGGCTCGTCCAGTAGATCCAATTTCTGCAACCAAATCGCCTTGTTTTACTGAGGTGCCTGCTTCTACATGCCCTTTACTCAAGTGCAAAAACGTTGAAGACACACCGTGTCCATGATCGATGATCATAGTGCCGCCAGAATAATACATGTCTGGGACAAACAAAGTCACAATGCCATTAGCTGGTGCATACACAGGCGTGCCTGTTGGAGCGGCCACGTCTAAGCCAAAATGAGGGCGTTTAGGCGTACCGTTAAAAACGCGCTGGCTGCCATAGACACCACTAATAGGTCCCTCGGCTGGCCAAATAAAGTCTTGGTAAAAATCTGTACGTGCATCATCTAAGGCCCGCGCTTTACCTATCTGTCGATTATCTAGCTTTATTCGTTCACTTACCTCTTTGGGCGGGCTAACGTATTTACTAGGGATCCCTTCAATTTTCTGAATAGCGTACGTTCTTGTTTGTAACTGCAGCGACCGAGTTTGTTCAACACCTTGATTGTCTGACCACTTGAGTTGATGTGTTAACTCGGCATCTCGACCAAATCCAAAAGCAAAATAACCATCGGCTGATACTTTAAGTGACTTATCGTTTAACCAAACTTTATGACCAACTGGCACTTGCCCACGAATTAAACTGCCTTGGGTCATTTCACCTTTTAGTTGCAAAGTCACTGGCGAAAACCGAGAATGTTGAAAAACACACAACACAAAGCAAACCAAACTAAGATGGATCTAAGCAAAAGCAATCGCTCCTTTGCCAACACCTTCATAAGCCAACACTTTAAAGTCGCTGCTACTGCTCTAAACGTTTATGTTCATCTGCCATAAATTGCGCTAAACATTCTACGGTGGTATCTGTATCAATCATTTCTGATTCTGCTTTAGGAATAGCCAGTTCAAATCTGCCTTGTGAAGATTCATATGCAAAAACATGGTGGTGATTAGGATCTGGATACAGCAACGAAAAAACGGTTTCCTTAATATCTACAATATCTTCATTAGAGCCAATGTAGATATCACACCAACGTTTGGCCCAATATTCTTGCCACTTGATACTTTCTTGCTGGTTTTCGAAGACAACAACCTTAGAGCGGTGGCCATGAGCAATCCGTTGGCAATTGCCATCATGCTTTTTAAGGCCGTGGGTGTAGTGATAAAATGGAGTATTAATGACTTCCGCTCGCAAATTTAACTCAAGACCGGCTACGTTCTCTGGTAAGTGCGTGGCAATCACATCTTTAAGATAATCACTCACCGAAGGCATAGTCACATTTTGTGAATACACAAAGGCATAAGCTTCAGCAGGGCAGTTCAAATGAATAGATTTATTGTCGGGTCGAATAAAATCAACTTTTACTCTGTCTGACTTTTCGATCATGCTCACACATGGCTGTATTCATGCTCCACCGGCACTAACAGTTTGTGATCGATGTATTCATCAATAAGTTGTTTGAGTTGCTTTTTAACTTTACCAAAGTCCAACACCATGCTTTCTTCATTCAAATCACCGCTTAGGACCACGTCTACTATCCAGCTTTCTCCTACCATGCCACGCTCTGGGCAAAGGTAAGAAAAATCCATTACGGTCAAATCATTAACGAATAATTGCATAAAAAGTGTATATATCCTGTTCTGTGAAGCTGTTAATCTATTAGCGGTATTATAAAGATAACGAGGCAGATGTCAGCTTTGTGATTTCAAAAGTTGATCTTTCAAGTTGGGTGGAATGCCTCTGATCATCAAAGTATCAGAACCCGCATCGTAACTGACTCTATCACCTAATAATTTACGCTCAAAACTGAGTGAAACACCCCCACCCTGGCCACTAAATTTAGCTAAGGTTTTTAATCACGCGCGATCGGCTTGAAATTGTTCTTCGACTGGCGCTTCTGCGCTGTTGGTTAAATTCTTCAAAGCTTATATGGTCACTGGGCAACTTAGCAGCCAATTCCTGAATCTGAATATCTTCACCCAACTCCAGTTTTTCTTTGTAATAATTTGAAACCGTATCTCGTGCTTGGTCTTTCTCAGTTGGGATCTAGTTGTTCAGAGGCAAGAAACGCATCCACAGTGGTTAATAACTGTTTATTTTGTTGCTTTAACATCAACCAATTCTTCACAACCAATAAAATGCATGAAAAAGTCTGATACTTTGCGCCCCATGCGCCCTTTGATAAAACTGATATAACGCAATTGCTCAGCGGTCACAGCTAATTGAGTCAAATCAATTCTCACCGCCAATTGCATTTTGGCTAAATCTAAATGGTCACTGCTGGTTAGCTCTAAATCGCCGGTTTATCTCAACATGTTGCTTAGTATTAATAATCGCAATCATCAAATAATCAGTGGCTAAAAATTGGTAATGGCTAAACACCACAAAACCCGTTTCAAGGGTGCCCGTATCAATTAAAGACTTTTTCAACAACTCACTGGCTTGAATACTAAATTCAACAAAGTCTGTTTTTCAGACTGCATGTCTTCTAACAATGTTTTAAATGACACCGCGTGAGGAGCCATAGAAGTAGGCTGCTCTTGAGCAGATGGCTCTTTATGAGCTGAACGGCTCTCGACTGACACTGACTATCTCAGCATTGTTCAGCCACAAACGCACCGACACCCTTGACCAGGCTTAGTATTAAAGGCATGATTAATTTGTTGAGCCAAGTTTTCTATTTCAGGGCACACATCAAAACAACTCGCTCGGGGAACTAGGGTAAGCTCCTGTTGTTGATTAACGGCCAACTGGTGTACAACAAAATGATGGATCAACGCACTCACATTCTTTCCTTAACAAAAATCAATTAAATTTGGTCGTTAACTTGCTGGTTTATTAGCATTTCATCTAGACCATTGTTACTATCATATTAATACAATATGCTATTATTTCTGAGCTAAGCAACATGCCCCAACAATCCAAATACTCTGACAGCCAATTTGAAGCCATCATGCATGACATCATTATTGCCTTAGAGAAAAGCAAAGCAAACCGAGACCTATCACTTATGGTGTTAGGGAATGTCGTTACTAATATATTTCATCAGCAAGTGCCAGAAAACCAGCGTCAACAGATGGCCGAACAGTTTACACAAGTGCTACTAAAAAGTATCAACGGAAAATAAAAAAAGGTCGACAGGTTAAATGATCCTAGCAGAAACCCCACGCAGAAAAGTAGTCACCCAATTGGTTAACTGGAGTCACTGGTTTGCGCTGCTTAATATTATTATCGCAGTCACTATTGCGGCTATTTATATTCTTAATTCTCCGGCTCCTGGTTCGGTAATTGGCACCTTTTACCTATTCACCAACTGGTTGAGCCATATAGGGTTTTTGACATTTTTTGGGTTTATCATGCTTATCCTACCATTGTGCTACTTAGTGCCCAATGTAAAAGTGGTGAAAACACTGAGTTCAGTTTTAGCCGCTTTGGGCTTAGCATTATTGGCTTTTGATGCACTACTGTATAATAAGTATGGCGTACACCTCAGTCTTAATTCAGCTGAGTTGATACGCGCCGAAACACAAACTGCCATCGCTCAGTTTGGTTGGCAACAGTGGGGCTTTCTGCTGTTGTTATTTGTTGTTTGGTTGTCATTTCAATTAATTGTTGCGAATGCGTTATGGCAACGCATCGGCAGATTACAAAATCGCAAATTAGGATTACCTATCAGTGGATTTTTTGTGAGCTGTTTTGTTATCAGCCATGCCTTGCATGTTTGGGCTGATGCCAACCTGTATCAGCCAATTGTGCAGCAAGACAATATGTTCCCCCTGTCTTATCCAGCGACGGCTAAAACCTTGATGGCCAAATACAGCCTGCTCGATATAGAAGACTACCAGCAACGCAAAGCGTTGCAATTCAATCAAACCATCAAGGGTATTATTTATCCAGCAGAGTCAGTTTATTGCTCAGTAGATAACAGCAAAAAAGTTTTGCTGTTATCACTAGTAGAAGGAGAATTGCCAGTTTCCAAATCAGGCCTGTCTAACTTTGAGCATCACTACCTGCTGGAATCCTCTATAGACAATGGCATCACAACTGTTTTATACGGCTTGCCTGAGTTGTATCACTCAGCTTTGAAAAGTTACTCGCCACTATTATTACAATTACCCAACTCAATGGGGTTAAACGTAGCGTTGTATCTCAATAATACTAGCTATCAACAGCTTGGCAAGTTATCAACAAGGTTGGCGAAAATTTAAACAAGGCGTGTTCGATGCCACGAGCAATTTATCCATTGGTTTTGTCGAAGCAGCGCAATTGGATGAAATATTAACAGAAAAGGTCTTAACGCAATATCAAGTTATAGTCACAAACCTGGTTGCTCAGCACGCTTTTAAAAATACATTGTTGAGCAACATCACCATTAATAAATCGATGTCTAGCTTAGAAGATATTGCACCAACAGCATTAAATTTATTGGGCTGTGCAGCACAGCCTAAAGCCTACAGTACTGGGAGTTCACTCACCCAGAAAGGTAACCTCAACTATATTGTCAGCACAAAAGGCAGTAAAGTGATGTTATTAACCAACAAGCAACGGATCGAAATCATGAAAAATGGCAATGTGCGTGTGTTTGATTTAAACACACGCGACGAAGTCTTTAGTCAGGTTGACCTTAATATTCTTAGCCAAGGAATGAAACATCTCAGTCGCTTTTCGGCAAAACGCTCAATTCGCCCCTTATAAATAAAATATCTTTAACGACAATATTATCGCTAAATAAAACGCTTGTTATCCCTACTGTACAAAATATAAGCGTTTAGCGCAGAGGACTGTTCGAAAAGCCAGACAAAACATCCCCTATCACGTAACCAGTTAGCATCAATTCGTTTGCAAGAAGTGTAATAATCATATGACCATGATTGATGCAGGTTAAGGATTTTATCTAGCCCAACATACTCGTAAACCAGTGCTGTTGATATGTGATTTCTGCTAGTACCACATTTATCTTTAAAATTGATAATATACAACGTGGCGCTCAAACAATGGGTCCTTATGCAGATAGGTTTTTACGTAGGACATATCAATTTTTTTCATTACGGCTATTGAACCAAGATTATCTTTTACAGCAATGGCAGAGAAATGTTTAAGATCGTTATTTGCAAGGGTATTCTTGATGTGTAAAGCAGCTTCACTGGCATACCCTTTGCCCCAAGGTGACTGAAAAAAGCGCCAGCCCAGTTCTACATTATCGAACTCGGGTGCCTCTGAGAAAAGTGCATTGGCCGCACGAATATCCAACCAATATATTCGTTGCTTGAGCTAATATTGACTTGCCACAATCCCCACCCTTTTTGCTCATTGAGATAACGTTCCATTCGAGGAATAAAAATCTCGTTTATTTCGGTCATGGTAGCGGGTTTGCCGCCATTGAGAAATCGCATCACCTGTGGGTCTTGATCGAGTTGAAAGAACAATTCGCTGTCTGCTTTCGTCATTAATGTATAACTTAAGCGGGCTGAAGGAATTATTATCATAAATTAGGGATTCAAGCTGCACTAAGAGTGCGGCTATTCTACAAAAATGTTGAGGGAATGCTGGGGTTTTAATGTTTCGAAAAGTGTATATCTGTATTCAAGTAACCAATGAACCGTTTAATTAGCGGGGACGTTCTCAATTTATGTAATAGCTCTGCCTTTCTCACCCAACAGAAAAATTTTGTATCAGCCTTAGGATGAATCACCTATACACTGGTCGTTTTCAAAGACAATCGGCGGCTGGTTAGTGAGTATTAGTCTTCGATGGCTTTATTGTAAAGCGGTCGTTCGCAAAGTTTTAGAGTGCGTCTGAAACTTGCCATAACCAGACATCCCCTCCCAATGTCAGAATACTTTACACGTTTTTTGAATCGCCAAGACTGCAAAGCTCTTAGCTTAAGAGTATTTAGTCAAGAATTGACGTGCGTCAAAAAGTTTTTCATTCCTATCTTATAAGATTGGTTCTAAATCTTAGTGTTAATCAAATCATAATCGGGGTAAAAATGAGCAAACGCGATGAATATGCAACCAAACTTAAGCAAACTGTTGATGAGTTTAGTGAAAAAATAGCAGAACTTGAAGTTAAAGCCGGCCAGGCCCAAGCTGAGGTCAAAGCTGAAATCGAAAAGCAAATCGCATCGTTAAAAGAACAAGCTAAACCGCTAACTGATAAATTAGACTAGTTGTTCTGGTCAAGTCCAACCGGACACTTTTCTAAAGGAGTTTTCAAATTCAATTGGCGATTGATCCAAATTAGCTGAATGTAGTCGCTCAACATTATAATATTTCATGTACCTAGCAACATCTTCTCGCATATGTGTTCGAGTGGGCTGCGGTACTTTAAACAACCAATCATGCTTTAAACTTCCAAAGAAGCGCTCCACAACAGCATTATCCCAGCAAGCTCCAACATCCCCCATACTAGCTCGACAACCTAATCGCGACAGTAGATTTCTAAAGCCTTTACTCGTGTACTGAGAGCCTCTGTCACTGTGAACCACCAAACCTTTTGGTGGTTTGCGTAAGTTATGAGCCTTTATCAGCGCTTGCTCGACCAAATCACGCGTCATGCGTTTTGATATATGCCAGCCCACAATACGGCGTGAGTACAAATCCATGACAATTGCTAGATATAACCAGCCCTCACCAGTCTTTAAATAGGACACATCACCCGCCCAAATTTGATTGGGTCCAACAGGATTGAAATTCATATTTAGCAAGTTGTCAGCCACAGCATCACTGTGTTTGCGCTTGGTTGTCACTTTATAAGCTATTCGCTGAGTCACAACTAATTTAAGCCGTTCCATTAACTTAATGGCGCGATACCGCGTTATTTCAAAGCCTTCTTTGCGTAGTGCTTTAGCAAGCTCTCTGCTGCCTAAACTGTTTCGACTTGCCTTGAATAATGCTTTGGCTCGTCGATACAGTCTTAGCATTTGAGCGCTAATGAGTTCACCAGGTTTTTTTAGCCATGCGTAGTATGCTGACGAACTCACTTCCATCACTTTACAAGCAACTGACACCGGATACTTCGCATCAAGCTCACTTATAAAAGAATATCTTACTTCATTTCTTTCGCGAAGAAGGCACTGGCCTTTTTTAGGATTTCACGCTCCATTTGTAGACGTTTACTATCTTTCCTGAGCTGAATTAACTCTGCCCGTTCATCACCAGATAATGCATCACCTAGTGCCTGTTTCTTATGCTTAGCTACCCAGTTGTAAAGTAGTTTGTCTGTCACACCTAAAGATGCAGCAGCTTGTACGATTGGATAGTCTTGCTCTATTACCAGAGCGACCGCTTCTTGTTTAAATTCTGCGGGATAATGTTTATTTGTTCGTTTAGTCATATTCACCTCAATTAACAGGATTATAATCCTTTATTGAAGTGTCCGGTTAATTCAACCACAACAAGTGGAAAGAGGAAAGTGAGGAAAAAATGGACGAGTATCTGAAGGAAGCGAAAAAAATCCGTGATGCCTTTCTCCATTCCTTTAACTACTTTAAGTCACAACTTAAATAAACGATGGGCAGCCGTGGAAACTTCTCACTCGGCTGCAACTAGCATGATTTTGTGGTATGAACACTTCAAGCTGCAAATACTGCTAGTGCGAAAGTGTCAGAAAAACCAACCTTAAGCCGCCGTGTGCAAAGGTCTTAAGTTTGTTCAATAAAGAACTTAGTGGTTGCTGTTCATCACAATACTCGTTAAGACACCTCCAACATTGAAAGCTATAATGAGTAGAGTCGAACGTTAATCTTGGCTGAGATCTTTGTGCCATTTGCAGACCTAAACTGTAAAATTAATTCAGGATGAAAGACCTAAAAAGTGGGTTCTGTCATTGCCAAAAGTATCCGATAACCGACTCTTAAAATGAATATCTGCGCAATTCGTATCAAGGCTTAAACTAGCTGACATATAAATTTTAAGTTGACCCTGCCCCCCGATTTAATATTTTATCTCTATAAAAGCTCTCAAAAACACGCTGGGTCAGGCTCTACCATTAGGTTTTAACATACACTCTGATATCAAAATCAGTGGTAAACTGTTGTAAGTTATCCACCAACATCTGCTTTTTCTCTGCAGTAGCCGACCAATAATAAGGTGTCATCATCAACAGGTTTTCCCTTTGCTCGGGTTCAGTAAGTTGCATAACAAAGTTAATATTTAACTGTTGTGATAATTCAAACTCTTGAGGCGTGACTTGTTCTGCTTTGTGCTCAGTCGGTTTGTCGTATAAGGCCTGTTTAAACTCAAATAAATGATTCGCTGCTGGGTTAACGGTTATCCATATTCCGCTGGACTTTAATACTCGATGAATTTCAAGTTCGCTGCTGGGCGCGAAAATTTGTAAAACTGCATCTTGACTGTTGTTTTCTAACGGCAGTTGAAACGTGCTGGCTACAGCATAGTGATTATTTGAATATTTTTTCGCGGCTTTTTGTACTGCGAACTTAGAAATATCCAAGCCACTAAACTCAATCTGAAGGTCAGTTTGGTTGCAATATTGACTCACTTGAGCCATGTAATAACCTTCACCACAACCCGCATCGAAGAAACTCACTGCAGACTCGTGTGTAATTGTTGCAAGGTGCTGATTAAAGATGTAGGAAATAGCATCCGCCAGGGGTTGATAAAACCCTAACGCCAAAAAGGCACGGCGCCCATTAACCATTTGTTTATTGTCACCAGGCTGTTTGCTATTTTTATGTTGGACTAATAGCAAATTCACATATCCCTCTTTAGCCACATCATAACTATGGCCATTGGAACAAGCCCAGATATGATTATTTAGTGACAGCACATTTGAACAAGAGGGGCATATCCATGATGGCATAAGACTATTATCAACCTTGTTGGTTACGTTAGTAGTTAGCTACAAATTATAACACCATCAAAGACTTGTTGGCTTTTTTGTTAGCTTCTTTGTTATTTAATATGGCTGGCTATCTTGTAAAGATATATTCATCACAGACACAACACCGTTACAAACTCAGGAAGCCAATAATACTGTCGAATAATGGTCTGGCAGCTAGTTTGAAGGCTTTATCGACGTCTTTCTAAACCATTAACATTTCGGTGAGGGCTCTTAATCCTTTACTTTGTTATTGATTTTCCATGCTAAAAAAGACTCAGCGTTATCTTGTTGTTTAATACCCAAAGGTAAAAGTACGCCTTTATCAAGATAACCTTGGATCCGCTCTTTTGGTATATTACCAATGCCTATGCCTGCTAATATTGCATGTGTTTTTTGATCCATATTTTGTACATAGAGCATTTGGCCATCACAACAACAAACCAGAAAGCGAATAGGCGATTGCGAATCATCAGCTACATTATTAGTACTTGCTGGATGTAAAGCCTCTTTCTCTTTTTGGCTTAACCATAATTGATAATGCATCTCAGGTGTTACTAACAAACGTAACCGGTTAAGCGCTCGTTGTTTTTTACCTTGCATAAACCAAAAAAGAGCGATTAACACTCGGTGAGGTTTCATAAAAAACAAACGAATCACTTGGCTCGTAAAACTCATACCACTCCTACAAAATGTTGTTGCCAAAAACGCTTTTGTTCTTGATGACTGTTTAACTGGTGAAAGTTAGTAACACTTCCCTGATATAAAGCCTGTAAAGCATCAGGGGGGTCAATTAACCTAGATATTTCATCAATCCACAGCTCAACACTATTATTAAGGCTTAAGCCGTTAGTACCATGTTGTATATATTGTGCGTAATTCCATGAATCACTGTACACACCTGCACAACCAACCAAACTTGTTTCTAAAATTTTATTAATAGAACGTGAGTTATTAATAGGCGTATCAACAATAGGATAAAGCGCTAAGTGATAACATTGCTCAGCAATAGTAAAACGCTTAAAGTACTTTTTATACTTAGCCCAACGCATCACTTTTTTACGGTTCACCCTTGGGTGATGGTCTAACTCGCCCATTAAGAGCTGGTTAGAATAATAACTAAAAGAAAGCTGCTCATATTTAGCTAATAAACGCTCAACAATGGCATAACAAAATTCAAAACCAGCTAAATGGCTATTCATTCTTAAATGTACTAGTTTTATTTCAGCATTACTTTCATTAACGTTAAAGTGAGCGCCGCTAGGAGGTACTGCATGCCAAAGAGGGTGCAAACAAGCTATTGCTTTATTATTTGGTGAGTGGGGAATTAAATTATTATTAGACACCACTACCAACGAGGCTTTATTAATTAATTAATTGATTAGCCATACCGCAAGCAAAGTTATTCAACCTGTTTTTATACTCTTCGGGTAAACTAGTATCGTATTTTGCTTGCCAAATGTTGTCGTCAATTAAATAAATAAGCTCTAAGGCTTTATTACTAATAATTGACCGCAATAACTTTTCTTTATCACGCCGGATCACCAACACCTCATTACCACACTGAAAGGTATTGTCACCTAAACGTTTAATCGGTTTAGTGTTATTAATATCTTGCCACGGATAGTTTGAAATAAGCGGGTTACAACTGTTCAAGAAATACAAATCGGTAGTGGGAATGGGTGACCAAAACATAATATGGGTACAACTCTTTTTTTAAAAAATCATGTAAAATAAGCAACAATATAAACGCAATACGTCTGGTTTAAGACACCTTATTAGCTTTCTTCATTATACAATTTATGCAACTTAATAATCATTGGCCCATTTGGTCGGCATTTATTAGCTTCATTAATGAAACGACAAGCCAGTATAAGTTCCCCTTGGTTATAATAATAAATAGCCATTTCACGGTAAAAATCAGCATACTTTTGTTTAGGGAACGAGATCTTTTTCAAAGCTATTTCAGCACCATCTAGCAATAATTTATCATTCGTATCAAATGCATTTTTAGAAGCATAAAAAGCAAACTTACGCGTTAAACGCGTTAATCCTAAATGATGAAATAACTTGGTTGCTATGCTGTATATTAAATACAACCATGAATGTTTAATCATTACTCTTTGATCAAGTTTATTTTGAACAACTTTACGGTATAAGACTTTTCTTAAATCAATAACTTGTGGTAATTGGATATTTAAGAATAATTTGTAAAATAAATCAGCATCGCTACCTTTGGCTTTTGCAGCCCAACCCATGACTTTATCAAATCTACTTTTAATAAAAGTTTCACTCTGAGCAATAATAGGAGCTAATGAACAAGCTTGAATAAACTGATCAAATCTCAAATAATAGTCTTTCAATAAATCAGGAGAAAACTCGATCACATCATAATCGTTCCCCAGCTTATCTATTTCTTCAGATTTATAGTACCCAGGTCTATTATTTTTAATCTTTGATTTATTAGCCCTACCTCTACCTAGTAAAGAGATATACTCCATCTCACTTCTATACATACGGTGAATAACAAAATAATCATGTGTTAAACACTGTGCATTCGATAATCCACACAATTTTGAATCACCAAAATCAAAACTATCTCCATTACCACGGGTATAAACAAGATCTTTACCTGTTACATTATGTAATCGTACTTTTTCCCAAGGGCCATTAAGTTGAAAATGGCTCTTCATCACAGTGAACAAACCAATTAAAATTGATCACTTGAGGATAATTAAATAACCGTATAGCCTCTTTAATAGATGTTTTAAAATCAGCGGGGGTCCAAAATTCATCGATATCTAACAACATTAAATGAGTAAAACCATCAGCAAGCGCATTTTTAGTTATTTCTGTATAGGCTAGAGATTGAAAGTTAGAAGAGGATTTTTTAAATAACTTATCGGCATTGATTACTTTTACCGGATAATTATCAGTTATATTTTCAAGTACTGCTGATGAGTTATCAACCGTGTTATTGATATAAATTTCAATTTCATCAAAACCAAAATCAAGGTGGTGAAAAATCCATTCTGGCAAATAGGCCGCTTCGTCTCTGGCTATTGCTGCTAATTTAATTTTTATCAATTTTTTTTCTGCTACGTTCAACTAGAATATTTCCAATATATAAATTTAAGTGTCATTACCAATGAATAAAACAATTCAATTATGTTTTATTTGAGAGAGTTTACCGTGTGTTTCATTATCCTTAAAAAATATGAACTCCTTATTAGCAATTAACTATTACGTCCTCAACAAAGGTTAGTACCTACCTTGCTCCCTATTCTTTTTTAACTAATTAAACATCTTCCTCATTGTATTTATCCAACAGGTTTTTATACTCATTATGTTTTTCTTTAATCACAGGGCCATTGGGTCTTGATTGGTAAGCCAAGGCTATTAAATTCGGCGCTAATTTGAGATCTGTTGACTCTAAGCGTAATGCTTCATCTCTTAAAAAATTCACATCAAAACTATATTTCACGTCTTCAAGTTCTACCGTATAAATATCTAAAATAGGAGAGCAAACATCAGAAATGTTTAAAAGGTCTTTCTCCTCACACCTTTTTTTATATAATGCAATATTAGGAGCATAAAGCTGACTAACCAAATCGAATAGTTCTTTATCATACAATGATGCATGAGTTGGACATTACCCTGATCGTTTCAGCACGGCAATATCAAAGGCAGGCATATCGGCATAACATTGATCATTGATTGTTTGATACTTATGAGTGCCATGCTCAGTTAGTTCTCGTGCATCGACCACGTTAAAATCTTTTTTTTCTTTTAAACGAGTTACCGCTTGTGGGAAGTTTTCTAAAGAAAAATATTCTGAATATTTTTTATAAATTAAAAAATCGACTTGTGGCCGTCAATGTATATTGGAATTTAATATAGCGGTATTTTTTAAGGATAAAACAAAATCATGAAAAGAAAGATTATCTAAATCGACTTTACGACTTAGTACATCGCGATATTGCCAAGCGTCGGGCTCTTTTGCAACAAATTTATCTAAAAACACCGAAGCTAAGCGCCGAAAGGGGCAACGTAATACAACGAAGGTATAATCAGCCTTAATTGCCTCACCTAAAGTCGCCTGGGTCCCTCAGGGTCAGAGTCTGAGGGATCCCCACGAATATTCAATCATTAGAATTGCCTGCAATCATAGTTCTGAGATTTAATACCGCTGTTTCAAATTGCTCGCAGAGCAATTTGAAACGCTTATCTACGAAGCCCCGCAATCCTAAATAGTGAAACGATAATACTCGTCTAACCTTAACTGTGTTTGCTTGATAACGACGGTGCAAACCGCCCATGAACATGGCCAAACCTATAATGTTAGCTAGAATACTGGCAAGTGTGGCGATGAGGATAAGTACTGCAATGCGGTGTACACATCGGCTTTTATGATGTTCAAACCCCAACCCAAATAAGCTACTTTTGATATCTCTAAACTCTTCTTCAATTTGCATGCGCAGCCGATAAATAGCGACTATCTTTTTACCTAAACTCTTGGTTCGAGGAAGTGAAGTAGCAATCAACCAAGGGTCTGTAGCGCCTCTTGCATGGACCTTTGAACACTTAGATTGTCGGGTAAGGTTGTGTCGCGTTAAACTATGTCGCCCTTTGTTTTTGCCTTTAAATAATACCAAGGTGCATGCTAAAGGTTGGCTGCGGCAAATATGGCTAGTAAACCCTATAGGTTGACTGGTAGCTCGTTTATATAGCTCAGAGGTATGCTCCCAGTCTTCTTTCTGATTAACATACATCATTGGCTTTCGGACTCTTCCTGCAAAGTCCCACCCCAGAGCAATGACGTCTCTAAACCAGGTCGTTTTATAGCCTGCATCTGTCACAATTATCGGTTTAACATCGTCATCGATAATCGTCTTTAATTTTGCTAAGAACGCCTTATGTGTACACCGTTTCTCTTTCGTGTTCATACCATGAACTTCTTGATAAATAGCTACTCCTCGACCATTAAAAGCCACTGAAGCCCTTAGCAAAAAGCAGCCTTTATGCGTATCTAAATCCGACCAGTCAATCAGAATAATAGGACGTAACGAAGCATTCGCATATTGCGTGTAGATTGCTTGATAGATAGGTAATTGTTCGTTAATAATATGTTTATTAGACAACAATCGGTCGGCTTGTTTGATGCGATGCTTTTCATATGCTGAAGATGATATGCCGCGTCCTATACCAGTTACAGTGGCTTTGGCTCCATTTAGCAAACTGCTCACACAGCTGGTTAATGACGCACGTCTAACTTTATGCATTTTAGGCGTGACAGTTGTAAGGAACTTCTTCAAAATAACAATTGCATTCATGGTATTTACCGGTTAGAGATGTTTGGCGATTGATCTGATCACCAAATACCGTGAATGTTCCAAACTCTTTTAAAATTACTTACCGTTTATTTCGTGGGGATACCTCAGGGTCAGAGTCAACTTAAAACTTATACGTCAGCTAACTAAAGCTTTTACACGAATTGCGCAGACATTCATTGTAAAAATCTTTTAGCTGAATAGGCTAGCTGATAACCTTAACAATGCCAGGGACCACTTTTTAGGTCTTTCCCCCACCTGAATTAATTCTACAATGAAGATCTATAATTGGCACGAACCACTTTTTACCTGATCCATGAGTCTATGAAAGCTTTGGGCGGCTGAGTTTCTTCTATTTCTTAGGCTATATTCAAGCTAATGTTTTGACTGGGAAAACCGAACGAGACAGTGATATATTAGCTTTAGGAGCTGCTTTAGAGCCAAATTATTGCAGGATTAATTGCTAATAGTAGTCACAGGCTCACGACTAACGTCTTTCCCACCTTGTTCCAACATTATCCCCATTTACAGACGGTACATTTTTAGAGGTCATAACAAGATAATGTCGGCGGCTAGTATTATCCCTCATTGATTTTACTGTATGGCCGGCACCTAAAATAGTAAATAACAACGCATATTTTGATTGCTTTTCATTCGATACCTCATTTGAAAAATATATCTCAAGTTAGGGAAAACACCAGCTCAAAAAACAATTTAAATTGCCTTTGAGCACTGTCCCTCATATTAATCGACTATGTTAACAAGTTATGAGTGAGAACTACCTAACGTAAAATCATTCCAGACTTTGTTGAACATAGGCATTTGTAGCTTAGCGCTTTGAGTTATGAACTTCCTGGTTAATCCAGCGATAAGTTTGCTCTAGGCCAGCTCGTAATGGTTGCGATACAGCCCAGCCTATTTTTTCTTTATACAGCCTATTGTCAGAGTTTCGCCCTCTGACTCCCTCGGGACAACTGAATCCATATTTATCAACGAATGTTTGACCTTGAACATTCTGAACACTTATGTTCTTTCCAGAGATATCAATCACCATTTGGGCTAGCTCATTAATGGATATCATTTCTTGGGATCCAATATTAACCGGCCCCATAAAATCGGATTCCATTAATCGAATAACAGCTTCAACACATTCGTCAATGTATAAGAACGAGCGCGTTTGTAACCCATCGCCCCATACTTCTACAGTATTGCTAGATTCTGCGGTTTTTCTACATATTGCAGCAGGTACCTTTTCTTTACCTCCCGACCATGTGCCCATAGGTCCAAAAATGTTATGGAACCGGCCAATCCTCACATCTATGTCATAATTCTTGTTAAAAGCCAAGAATAACCTTTCAGAATATAATTTTTCCCAACCATACTCGGAGTCAGGACTTGCAGGGTAGACAGTTGATTCTTCACAGATGGGGTTATTTGGATCTAATTGATTATGTTCCGGATAAACGCAGGCTGAGGATGCGTAAAATACCTTCTTCACCTGTTTTTTTGTGCATTCATGTATAACATTTAAGTTGATCAACGAAGAATTGTGCATGACGTTGGCGTCATTGTCACCAGTGAAGAGATAACCCGCTCCCCCCATATCTGCAGCCAGTTGATATACTTCATCTGTGTCTGCGCTGATTACGCTAGATACTATGTTGGGATCTCTTAAGTCGCCAACAATAAATTTGTCGCAAATTGTGCTTGATTCCGAATACTCATGGTTCTTGATATCACAGACTGTCACTTGATTTCCATCATCTTTTAGTCTTTTGGCCAGATGGCCACCGATGAATCCACCGCCACCTAACACCACTACTTTTTTCATAAGATTTCGTTATCCTTTGTTTAAAATGCTACCAACACATTTACCTCTAACTGTCGTAGAGCAATCTAACTGTTATTTAAAATTCCATCATTCATTGAATATAAGAAGTTGAAAACCCAGACTTCTCGTATATCACTCAACGGTTTTCTCATCATTCAGAACAAGCGCTTCCCACTGTTGTGCAAGCCAGCTCTGAATATTGCTTTTGTTTATGGTAATGAACAGAATTCATATTAACAGACTTACCTGAGGTTGAATGTCTTAAATTTTCTAAAATCCGAAATAACGAGTGTAAAATTAAACGTCGGTTAGCGCCTGAAAATGCTGGTAAATGCCCCAAAAACCAGACCTCCATGTTTATGTTTTATCCCTATAAAAGTTCTCAAAGATACGCTGGGGCAAGTCCTACAATTAGGTTTTAACAAAGGCTCTAATATCAAAATCAACGGTAAATTATTACAAGTTACCCATCAACTTCTGCTTTTTCTCTGCGGTAGCCTCCCAATAATAAGGTGTCATCATCAACAGTTTTTTCCCTTTACTCGGGTTCGATTAGCCTCAGGTGCAAGGTTGTTCAATTAAAGTTACATTTTTGGCCCTATTGGCCCTGAAATTGATAATGGGCGTAAATCTAGCGGTTATTTAATTGGGTATAAGAATAAGTCCTAAGCCCTGAGCACTTATAAATTCTGGCGTAAGTTCGAGTCTTGAATATGATAAAAGCGGGGGCAAAATCTGAAGACCACAATGTATTTTGCTTACCCACTTACCTCATTTACATCTGCCTTTCATTGAAATTCCTATTGATTATTATAATTATTTTACTGCAACGCAACATGTGACAAATTTTCTATACTTATTTCAACTATTGACATGACCCTTCGTTCATTGTGTGACGTCAAGTGCATTGGCCGTTTGTCAAAATAGATGTTGCCTAATAGTTTTTGATTACCCTTGAATTCCCGAAAATTTAGGCAGTCGTTTTAGAAAGGTTTTTCCTATAAAAGTCTGATAATATTTAAGCCAAGTGGTTACCTATCTCGTTAAAATCGAGATATCCCATTAACCACACAATTACTGCATCTGGTTATCTTCGCCTATAGGGATACGAATATAAATCAATTGTTTTTATGTCAAATCGACATTATTTTTTTTTACCCTAGTTAAGCGTAGATATCCATGGCATATGAACACCTATTGGTGTCAGGTATTCATTGTTTAGCACGCATTTCATGCATCAATGACATCATCCCTATTTATATTTTTTAGAGCATGCCAAATACATTAAACCTTGACATGACATAAAGAGTTGATAATTAATCAACTCTTTAAATAGAATTTTGTTAATAATATAGTGATTTAAATGAAAACAAATTTTGATACAAGCTGGAAAAACTGGATCTCAACCAACATAAATGCTGGTCGCGATAAAGACGGTATTTTTAAAATTCTACTGGATGAAGGCTACCAGTACTCATCTATTGTAGAAGAAATGAAATATACCCCTGACGTTGATTTAAATTTAATTGTAAATCCATTGAAAAACAAAAATAAGTCAATCAATGAGCATGCAAATATTCATTGTAAAAAAATTAAAGTGAGTCAATTATTTTTGCCTAATGCAAAGAAACATATTAATGGTAATTTTGAATTTTATAGCATAGAAAATTTTTTAAGCACTTCAGAGTGCAAAGAAATGCTTGCATATAGCCAGCTCAGTAACACTCAAAATTTAAGTCTAAATCATAAATCAAATAAAAATATGACTCCAAGTGGAATCGATAATTTCAGTCTTATACATACCGATATTATAGAAAATATTGATAGCAGAATTTGTAAGATCATGGGAATAGATGTTTCTTATTCAGAACAGATCCAATGGGATGATTTTGAAGAATCGGAAAAAGAGACGCCTGAATCATTACAAAAGCAGAGTGTGTATATTTTCATGATTTACTTGAATGATAGTGAAGAAAAAAAATTCAAATCAACAAAAGGTACCGCCGTTATTTGGAACAGTTTGCAATCAGATAAAGCGTATCATTTACATTATATAAATAATGAGAAGCGCTTAACTAGTCGTAAACATGTTGTAATTAGTAAACGTTTTTATTCAAAAAGTGAGCTTACCCCTGCGCCTCCAATGTATTCTAAAAGCATAAACGAATTTATCCCAAACTATACTATTGATGGTTACTTTAAAGGCCGTTTTCCAGAAGATGCATTTAAGCAAATCGATAATTATTTTCATGAAAACAAAAAACAAAACCATGACGAATACGTGCCTGGAGGATATATTTTTAATGAAGATAAGGGTGCACAATCGAGTACAATGGTTCACCTACCATCGGAATTAAAAAATCAGATACAAGCAATCATGAAACCACATTTGGAGGCTTGGAGTGGAACAGAACTTGAGCCAACATCAGTTTATGGTGTCCGAGTATATAACAATCGAACAGCCCTAAAAATGCATAGGGACCGTCCACATACACATATAATAAGCGTCATAATTAATGTGGATCAAGAAGTAAATCAACCATGGCCGTTAGTCTTAGAAGATAATTTTTATCGGCAACATCACGTACTATTAAAACCAGGCGATATGTTATTTTATGAAGGGGCAAGGCTTATTCATGGCAGACCAATCCCGCTGGATGGCAAAAGTTACGCTAATATATTTTGTCATTTTAAACCTAAAATTTATATTCCAGTGGAATTTGATAATTGATATGAGTAATAGGCTCGCTATCAATTGCCTTCAAGACTATCTCATAGACATCAGCGTAATTAAGTCAAACTGACCGAAAGTGGGAAAAATAATAATCAAATATTAGTTCAATCTAACATTCCGCACCTTTTTCGGGATTCAAATTATTTTCTCCTAGAACCAGTCCGAGCAATTAGCTAAAAAGATAGTGTGTAGGTAACATGCTCAAGTTGTGATTGAGTCAGTGAGCCAATACTTTATTTACAAGTTATTCGAAAATATCCCTAATGGCTTCTTTAACTGCTTATGAAACTGCCCTAATGGCTTCTTTAACTGCTTATGAAACTGCTTGTATGCAATGTCCATTAGGGTATTGCTGCAAAATGCCCACAGTATATCAGCCGAGATTACTTAACCATAACACCTAACAATATCCTACCTATAGTTTAAAGCAGGCGAATGATAATACGATAGACTCAAGGATAAATCCTGTTGTGTGCTTAATTCAAATGTTAGAAAATATACAACATTATGAGGAATTTGGGATACAATCCAATACAAGTTCTGGGCTTTTTGGTTTTAAATTACCCTAAGTCAGGTAATGCTTATTAATAGTCTTTATTTACTCGAATAACATAAATTATAATAAATGTTGATAACTCATGAAATTTGATTCTCCCCCACTATTTGCCTTGGCTGATAACGTAATCAGTCCTTCGCAGAAAAGTAAATTACTCTCTGAGCTTGAAATCCTTGAATCCGAACCAGCCGGGCTCGCTAATTGGGACGGCACTAGAAGCACTGATAGTCATATTCGTCGTTCCCAAAACACTTCCCTTGAATCAGGTCATTGGTTGCAAGAGCATATGTTTGAGCAGGTTAAGCAACTAAACGAACAGCTGTGGGAAATGCGATTGCTCAAGCCTGAGCGGGTGCAGATATTAAACTACTCTCCGGGAGGTCATTACATATGGCATTTTGATGTGCTATCAAAAGAACATGCGGATACATTTGATAAAGGGAGCAATCGAATACTGTCAGCAGTTCTCAATCTGAGTGATGAATCTGAATATACTATGGGAGATTTAATGTTCCATGATCCTTTATCTGGAACACGATCGCCAGGACTGCATGGCTGCGGTAATATGGTAGTAGCACCTTCCAATCATTGGCACCGGGCCACCACAATAACCTCAGGCTCACGTCGTGTTGCGGTGATGTGGGTTAGGGGCCGGCTAGATCAAAAAGAAAATAATTATATTGCAGATTTTACTAAAACAATGTCGACAGCCACGCCAACGGTAAAAGATATCCCAAATTCACCTAAGAGTGTCGTCGGGGTTTCCAGCAATCAAGGGTTAATTGTTTATCGTCCCTATTCGAATAGTGTTTATGTGTTAAGTGGCATAGCGGGTTGGATTTGGGAGGCCCAAGCAAGCAAAAAAATACCTTCAGCGGACTTAGTAGAAGAACTATCCTCTCATTTTGGTATAGACAGTCAACAAATTCAATCTGATGTTGAGCAGATTAGGCAGAGCTGGAATAACGCTGAAATCCTACCTGATGAGAACTCTGCACTATACAAACTTAGTGATGAAAAAATTGGCACCTCAGTGCAATATTACAATATTACCAGTACTCTTATACAAATAGATTATGACGATAGTGAAGTAGAAAAGATGTTGCGCCCCTTGCTGCAGCCACTTGAAATCAATACTAAGGCAATCCCCAAAAGAAAAATTTCAGTAAACAAAGTTGACCAAGGACATGCCGTTCGCATTGACCTTGGTCAAGCTGGAGTGACCACTAATGCTCCACTGGCTGTTAAAAATATACTGAGCGAACTTCATTCGATGATACCAGTATCAAGTGGGGTGTCTTTATGCCTAGGTGCTGGAGGGCTTGGGCAGGGGAATCAAGCAATCATTATGCCTGGGCTCTTGAATCCTGGGCGGGTTGGTTTGCTATACGCAATGAGTAAGCATTATGGCTATGATTTTTTAGCCAGCTGTAACCTTCCTTTTCATGCAGGTAATAGTACGGTGGAGGCAATGCCAATGCCGCTAAAGCTTCGTAAGCATGACCTAGACTTAATCAGTGAGCAATTAACTGAAGACGAACCTAATGTCCAATCTGGAACTGTTTCAGATGTTATTAAGTTAGTCCCCGCTCCCCGTATAACAAAAGATGGCAGGCGTTACCGGCCGGCTATCATGATCTTTGCTCACGTTGATACTTCTCAACAAACAGTCTTAACAGAAATAGACTCAATAACAGGTTTATCAAAATTAATGAACTCTGGTAGCTATTTTGTTGAAAACTCTAGTTATGAAGGTGTCATGCAGATTTTCGCAGTAGTAGAAAAAATGCCTGTATATGAACTGAGATTTAAAGACCTAAATTCCGCATTCGAAATTTTGGACCCCGTTCTCAAGGCTACTTTTTCGTAGACTGAAAGTTTGACTTTTATAAGCTTATAGACCCCAAGGTATTATTAGACCTGCTACCCACGAAAAGAATCTCGTAATTGACGAAAGGTCGCCTTAATCGTGCCAGGTTTCAATAACCTGAAAGGTAGAGTTGTAATCGCCATTAAATAAGCTATTACAAATGAAATTGGTCCATACTTTTCTTTAACTCTGATGGGAGAAAGTTCTCGGCAAATACTAAAAACGAACAACATAGTTGGCCCATGAATAATTCTAAGCACCTTATATTTCTCAAGTAGCTGTTGCCGCTTTATTATTCTTCTCGAACGTCTGGAAATTGAAATATTCTCTGGTATTGGACAGTAAAAATAATCCTCGACATATAATAGATAAACTTGAAAGTGAATCTCTAAACCACATTCTTTGACTCTTCTTTGTAACTGATCCCATTGAACAGCTCCTTGATGCCGATAGACTAATTGTACAAATTCATAAGCCTGCATCAGATCAATTTTACCCAGTAAACCGTTTCTATCTTGAATTTGAGCGTGGAAAAAATTATGCAACAACCTGTGCTCTATACTGAGCATCTTTAAATTCTTGCATTGCACTGCGTTAGAAAAAGCTTCGCCGCTAGATAATAATTCTCTTTCACCTAATTGCAACAGTGGCTGTCTATGTAATTCAACACTGGCATTATGCTTAGGGTGTACAAGGGGGTATATATGGTGCATATACCCTAATCCCCTGGCATTAAGCGCTTCAATCGGATCTTCCTGTTCATCTAATGGGGGCGCGGGTAAAGAGTCTAGTTCACAGTAGCGGTAGCCAATTGAGAAAAGCTGTTTCACAGTGGAATGCATAGATTCAATCTTTACGAGGATATCCAAGTCCCGCATTACGCGCTCACCCACTTGAGAATAAAGCTCAGAAGTTAAACTGGCCCCCCCTTTTAGAAGGATTGCACCAGGAGGTAAATAGTGTAGAAGCTCTTCGATCTGTCCATTTAGGCCTACATTACGCTGAGTATTATAAGAATACATGGTATGGAAGTAGTGTTGTAGTTCTTCAGACAATAATTTCAGAAAGTCTTTTCGTAACAACGATGCGTAAAGTGCAGGAGCGACCAAATGGCCAGTGGCTATGGAGATTATTCGTTCCCAGTCAAGTTCTCTATGCATAATCTGTTGCGCACAAACAATGTTACTATCCATATTGCTGTATGGACTTAGGGTACGGCCAATAAATTGATAAACTTCTAACTGATTCATTATTCAACTTGTATTTCAGTAACGATCTTTTTGAGCAGGTAAACTATGCTTTTATTGTTAACGCTTAATGGTCTGTGGGTTAGGAGGCACACCAGCTATAGCATCTGGATGCGCTTCAAAATTTTCACAATCCAATCCTGAAAAATTGTAAAAGTCTTCTAAGTTTCTGGTTGTCCCTAAACCAAAACGACCTAGCTCTCCTGCAGGGTCGCCCTTCATAAGCAAGTTCAAACGCTTCATCGCCTTATTATGGTGCTTTTGACTGATTTCGTTCTCAAAATCAGAAAAATGTTTACGATTTGCTTCTGGATGACAACGATGCCAGACAACAATTTCATCAGGAGTAAATAGATCGTACCCATGAGTATAAGAGCGCAGGGTAAGGGCAAACTCTTCGCCAGAGTAATAATGCTCCGGATCTTGCATTATAGTCTTATTCCATTCACCACTTGTAAAAACAAAAGCACCCGATAAAAATCGGGTATAGCGCGGCGATTTAAAATTTTCTTTAATATCATGTGTCGGATGATGGATCCAACCATCAGGTGACCACTGTTCCATCACTGTAGTATTTGTATAACCTCGCCAATCTAAACAAGTATAACTATCTACTTCATCATGGCGAAAATAAAGAGGTGGGAAACCAGTTATCAAAGGTTTCTCACTTGGAAAGCGTTGTACCATGTTGATTAAGGTTTGGTCCCAACCTTCAACAAATCGAGTGTGAGCGTCAACCTGAATAGTATAATCTTCTTCTGCATACATGGTTTGCACTAAATTTCTAGCCCAGCAGCCTCCCTTACTCTCTCTATGATCAAATTTGATTACTCTAATTCGCTTATCTGTTATAAGGTGATCGATACAGTCTGCTTGTATCTCTTTTTCACCACCGGCGTCATATTGCAAACAAATTCCAAACCTCAAATTATCTGGCTTACTAGATTTTGCGATGCAATCTTTAATGGTGAGCTCTAACTCAGGCTCACAATATGCCGCCAATGCGACAAATATAGTACATTCTTTCATCTAACCTATTAACTCTTAATTGACTTGCTACTTAGTTAGGTAGTGATTTAGCAAAGTTGAAATATCAATTTATAAAAATCTCTACACACTGTACTTTCACCATTTTATGCCCAAGGGGAGGGTTTTATAGTTTTATTTGACAGGTCAACCTCAATCTCATATTCAATGCGACTTGCGAATGTTTTTTCCTCTGTCATTGGCCAGATAAGGGCAGTTTTTAGTGTACTTGGATCAATAGCCCTATCAATGCTAATAAGCAAAGAGTCGGTACGTTTTTCAATTATCTCCTTGTCGTCAATATCTTTTCGATAAACCTCTTTACCTTCATGATCGAAAAAACACAAAATCCACAACGCATAAGAGTCGTCAATCGTCTTAGTATTTAAGGTTGCATCATACATTTGTAACGCAGAACGTAATCTTGCTATTGGCGCAACAATTACATGATTATCCTCTAATACATTTTGAACAGTAACTGCTTTATCAGACCTTACAATAGTTTTAGAAGCTCTATCAATCTTAACTGGATACTCATGACGACTTGCAAATTTATTATCTTCCATGACTGGCCAAATAAGCGCTTTTACAATAGGGTAAATCATGCTGTTTAAATCCAAACTCACCTTTACCCAATTTTCTTTTTTATTCAGAACTAGTTCGTCTATTATATCTTTTCGATATATCTCTGTTCCCTGAGAGTCGAACAAACAAAATATCCAAATTTTATACTTGCGAATAGAGATTTCGTCAGTTTCTAAATACACATCGTACTGATTATGATGCCGCCCTGGAGTGATCTCTTCCATAGCTAGCTCTTTTGGCAATCCTTCTTTCGCCCATGGCCGAACCTCTTTAGTTTCAAAATTTACGCCATGCCTTTCTTGAAAATCGACGATACTTCGAACCGTTCCCACACCCTTGCCCAAGTGTAATCCATGTAAAATATCAAAATTGTTTTTTATATTCTGATGGTCTTCCCAGTGCAGTGGCCTTACCTTTGTTTTACTTTGCATTCGATTATCATTGTAATCGTGAAATACAACATTCTTTGGAGGGACAAAGGTGTCCCAGCCATTTGTATAAGAGCGAATTAATAACGAATCTTCCTCACCATTAAAGTATTGCTGAGCATTATAAGGCACATCTTTTACCCAATTGCCAAATGTAAACACAAAGCCTGCTGCTAACCATATGCTAGGGGCGGGAACCGCACCTGAAACCGTCTGCTTACCCCTAACTTTCAAAAATCCCGCTTCATTAAAATGCTCAATAGCGATCAGACTTGATTTATTGTTCTTCAGGAAAGACCTATTTTTGTCATCGGCAGAAAACCCATTTGGATAGGTAGTCAATATTGGCCGCGGTGACTTACAACTTAATAAGTTTGCTTTAAGATAGGTATCCCAACCCTTTGCAAAACGAGAATGTGAATCAACCTGCAAATAATATTTCTCCCCGTCATACAATTTTTCTTGAATAAGACTTCTTGCATAACATGCTCCTCTAGCATCTTCGAAAGGTATGGATAGAACTTTTATTCGTTTATGATTTTTATACGAAAAACTTTCAATTTTTTTCGTATTATCCTGCAAGCAAACCCCAACTACTAACAAACTCTGATTATCCGCATTTTCCAAAAGATCGGTTATGGTATTTTCGATATCAGGATCCCGATAACTTGCGATAGAGATAAAAATAACTTCCTCTTTAAAATTCCATGCTTCAGGGAATTCTCGACCCCACGTCATTTGCCAAGCATCCGTCCATGTGGGAAATTTGGTAACAGGAGTTTGATGACAAGCAAGTTTGCATTCTAGTGTATTATCATAAAAATTTGTGTCATATATATCATCCATATACCCTCGCATGCGATATATATACGAAGAAAAAGTCGACAAGCGTGTGCCGATAAAAACTCTCGCTCTGGTACACACCAACTGTTCAATAGAGCCAATTAATTTACTATCAATATATTGGTTAATTCTATTCTGTACATCTGAGAAATAAACCACTTTATAAACGTCTTCAAGAGGCTTTAGAAAACTATGGTCTTGAGCGTCTGTTGCGATGTATAAAGTTTCCCCTGCTTTTAAAATAGGGGATATATTCCTGAGTATTTGTTCTCCATCAATGAACAGGTCTTTGTACTGGAAATCATTTCGTCTTATATGAATGGCCGCATAATTTTGGTCACCTAACACCTTAATAATATTATAAGCTTCTAGGAGAATATCGTCTTTGTAATGGATATGACTTGCTACAAATTGCGTCATTTCCTTGAGCCTGTTTTCGGCAAATATGGTTAGATAAAAATTCCCCAGCAAATTCTTAGGGAATAGAATGTGATCAGACGTCAAGGTTTCAGTGTCGAAGAAAAGTGATTCCCTACCCATCTTGTAATTTTCAAAATACTCACAAGCTTTAATATTCTCTGGAATTTTAACAAGATCTTTGATCACGTCCCAGTCAGCAACATACGAAATCGCAGCGACATCTTTCCATGCTTGATCTAAGCTATTTATCTCAATATTATTCCGCTCGCAGTAATCCTCAAATTCAATGACCTCTATCCCAAGTGCACTTATATCAAAAAAATCTTCGAATCCACATTCTCCTTCAAGCAAATAATAGTTTGTTCTCGGCGGAAGAACCAAAACTCTGTTTAGCAATAAAGCAAATACTGCAGCTAACTCCAAAGACATACGAATATTATTAAAACCGCCTGGGTACTGATCAAAAACAATATATTTAGTGTTATTGGGCTGGTATTTCAACAACGACTTCGGCATGTTTTGCCAATATAAGTAATCGCTACCTGAAGCTTCAATTTCTTGTTTATTGATTAAGTTTTGAATCAAAGCCAGTACAGAGTACTCTGCCCGACTTTTCGCCTCTGACGGTGCAGGAAGGTTAGTCCAAGGCTTTTTAATTGCCTGCTGAGTGAAATCTTGCTTAAACCAAATTTTTTGCCCTTCTGCATTTAGAAATGGCACTGGGAAATGAACAATAGGTGTGTCTAGATTATTATGTTCTTCCCAATTATTACATACACCCATATCGTCTACCGTCTCTACATCGAGGGCAAATTCTGCGGCAACTATTACTAGCGCGTACATGTCCGATTCCCATTTTTTCTCAACGTCTCGAATCTCATGACTTAACTCGTAATACCTCTCCATAGTTTTACGTATATCCGCCGTATGCATAAGATAGGGATACATAAAAATTGTTTCTTTGGTAATTCTATGACGATTTTTTCTACAATATTTATCAAAAATCGGATGACCGGCAATACCACTATCTACCCAACGTTGTGCAATGACTTTTCCTTCTTTGACATGCAAATCAATTGGCTTAATAAAAACCATATCTGGATCGAGAAATAAAACACTTCCTTCAACCTCCTGGTTGTCAATCCAGCTTTTAAGGGAACCTAACTTATTGGCTATACCCCAGAAATCACCTGTATGTTGATTTTTCATATAACTAGGTAAAGGAATCACCTTTGCTATATTAGACTCTCTAGGGGATAGGTCACCATTTTCACCTTCGGAACACAAGGCAATAAGTTCGCCCTTTTGATGGGCATTTACGTAACTGTACTCCAGCAAATCACACTGCCAACTTTGATAATAGGTATTACTGGTACTATATATGACAAAATCTGGCATTGGCTTTCCTAACTCAGGGTTTCGTAGTTCAAGTGGAACGTAAATTCATAACTAATTTATTGTTAAATAATAACTTAATGCCATTGCGTAGCAAAAATTTGATTATTTAAAAACATTTAATATCCCATAAATACAACATTTTTTCCATTGGTCACGACAGATTTTCTGTGCCAATCTACTTTAAAAATATTCATTATACCTTTGGCTCAATTCAGAAGCGCCTTGATTTTAAAACGACGTCACTAAAAACCATGTTTATAAACACTCTGGCTCTGCAACTCATGCGAGAAAGCTTATTATCACTTGCGCAGATTGTGGCTTATTCAATAATGACGTTCACTCGGGATGAATTATTAAGCTGTAGTAAAGCAAAAAAGTATGCATTCTATGACTGGCTAAGCCGAGAAGATGTCAACTTGCGAAAGCTACAATTATTGACAGCAAAGAAAGTCTTCAAAACCAACACCTGCGATAGTGTGTTTGTGGTTGATGATTTAAGTAAAATCATACGTGTGACCGAGATTGAAGGGTCTTACGAGCCAATTTGTCCAGTTAACCAGCCGCTGGGTTATAGAGCAACAAGTCGTTAGCTTGTGTGTCGCTTATGATGCCTAGTTCCTCCCAGTTGATAGTGATATTTTCGTCAATAAAGAGAGGGAGAAAACAGCCAATACCACCTTTAAGAATCTTCACAATATTAAGAGCCGTTCTCACAATCATGGATGGTGCACTTTATAGCTAATTCGTGATTTTCAGTGAACATATTTTAAAAACTACAAAGACCCACTCGCTAATAGCGATTATTCGAATCAAAAAAAAAAGACTATATGTCACGCCGACACCAACATTAATGTCCATTATTTGTGTGCCACGCAGCTATAACAACAGTAGATATTTGCCTAAGTGATCCCGATGAGTCAATTCAGATTATATTTCCCATATCGACTCCCCTTTTAAATTGCTCATGTGAGGGGTCTACATCAGCCAACATGTTACCGCCGACGGTTTGATATCATTGGCCTGTCAGTAATTGGCTAATGATCACCGTGGGTGAATTAACGATTCTGTCGCACATGATATTCATCAGTTCTTAGTTTATGCCGACTGAATTGGCTCCAAGTCTCAGTTATACATAATAAACATGTCGAGTCTGCAAATTGTTGCAGGGCTTAACTTTCGTGGCGACGACTTAAGTTGTATTATTTTCAACATCAGTCTGGATATTCTATATTATTTTGCACTAGCCAATGATGCAGGCACTTCACGCCCGTGAAAAGGCCTGATATTTTTTACCGCGCCACAAGTGCAGTAAGATGACTAGCTCTGATGCTTGGGTATATTGCAACAAGGAGACTTTCATCGATTGTTTTAACCCTCTGGACTGGGCGTTAAGCTGATTATTTACATAGTGAACGCTTCCGCTTAGAAGATCATTTCAGTCCTCAAAGTTAAGGCCTACTTTGTTTGCGAAACAAGTGCCGAAGCCATGCCGTTGAGAATAGTGCCGCAGCCATGCCGTTGAGAATAGTGCCGCAGCCATGCCGTTGAGAATAAAGTGTCTAAATTGGATGATGAGTTATTTATCATGTCTTTAATCTGTTAGTTGAATCTTCTGGGGTCATAGATACTATTTTGAGGCTGGGGTAGTCGAAATTTCTGCCTCAATGGTAAAATTTATGATTTAGTACTGACAAATATTATTTTTTTACATCATTGGCCGAAATCAGAAATGTTTAACATCGGCTATCGAGTTTTTAATCTGTAGAGTAATAAATTTTGGATTGAATGTGCTACCAACAATCCAATCACACAAGAAGGGGAGGCTTTGTCGGTGCCGGAGTCGGTGCAGGAGTCGGTGCCGGAGTCGGTCCCGATGACGGTACCGGAGTCGGTGCCGGAGTCGGTGCCGAGTCGGTGCCGGTGACGGTGCCGGAGTCGGTCCCGATGACGGTACCGGTGCCGGAGTCGGTGCCGGAGTCGGTCCCGATGACGGTACCGGAGTCGGAGTCGGTGCCGGAGTCGGAGTCGGAGTCGGTGCCGGAGTCGGTTGTGTTGTAGGCGGTCCTACTCCGCCGCCGCTTTGTGCCGCCGCCTTGTCTGCCACCATTAAAGCGACCATAGTGGGAGCTGTGTAAAGTCCAAACTTACCTAATTTTGTTACAAAATCACGACGAGTTACATCTGATTGGTTTTTTTCAGTAGTTGGTTTAGTGACAGAAACATTTTTATGGGAATCTTTATTTTCTAAATCTTTATCAATCATTTTTCACTTCCAACTTTTAAATTATTGCAAACTCTTTTATCCCAAAAAAATAGTACCCTATGGAGGAGTCGGTGCCGGTGACGCTGCCGGAGTCGGTGCCGGAGTCGGAGTCGGAGTCGGTGCCGGAGTCGGTGCCGGTGACGCTGCCGGAGTCGGTGCCGGAGTCGGTGCCGGTGACGCTGCCGGAGTCGGTGCCGGAGTCGGTCCCGATGACGGTACCGGTGTCGGTGCCGGAGTCGGTTGTGTTGTAGGCGGTCCTACTCCGCCGCCGCTTTGTGCCGCCGCCTTGTCTGCCACCATTAAAGCGACCATAGTGGGAGCTGTGTAAAGTCCAAACTTACCTAATTTTGTTACAAAATCACGACGGTTTACATCTGTTTGGTTTTTTTCAGTAGTTGGTTTAATGACAGAAACATTTTTATGGGAATCTTTATTTCCTAAATCTTTATCACTCATCTACACTTCCAATTTTTAAGTTATTGCAATAATTTTTAACTCCCGCACACAGCAAGGATTTAAGCATTAAAATTATACTGATAATTAAATTACTACAATAATAATTCATTGTAAACAGTTAGATAAGAAGTTTATGCTTGCAAAAGCAAAGAGCGAATAATAGTTGCTAAGAACCCAATTGCAGTAAATAATCGTTAGACATAGACTAAACGTTTAAAATTGCAAACCTAACAAGCTGAGAAAAATATGCGCCCATTACATAAAGGATTTCCGATTGGAGAATCACTCGCAATTGCGGTGTCAGGCACTAGTGAAATTATTTTGCTCGACCCAATGGCAAAATTAATATGGGAAGCCCTTTATCAGGGTTTTACCGCTGAAGAAATAGCTAACTTACTTTCTGATGGGACCAACATTTCCGCTGTAGATGCCCTTCTTGATGTGTCTGGTATCATCGGCGAATGGCAAAGGTCCAAGTTGTTGGTCGAACCCAAAGCGTCTACCACCCAAATATTGAAAGTTGGTCAGCGAATAATTGCACTAGAAAATCAGTGCAGTGATGTAGAGGAATTAATCGCCAATGCTGTCAATCACCTCGAGGTATCAACCGAGCATAAAACCCATTGCTTATTTCAATTATTAGACAAAGGCGAAACAATTGATTTGATTAAAAATGGTAAATGCCTTTATTCCGCTCCTTACGCAGATGCAATCGCACAACGTCTAATTTATGAAATAGTAGAAGAAGGATATCGACATCTTGATTTCATAACGGTATTGCACGCTGCAGCTCTCAAGTGGAAAGGGCACTGTTTTGTAATGCCCGCTAAAGGTGGCTCGGGTAAAACCACACTAGCAGCAGCTCTGATGCACCAGGGAGCCGAGTATCTGGCTGATGATGTAGTGCCATTGCTTTCTAAAGAAGGTGATATTTGCCCCCTCAGAACCAGTCTCTGCCTGAAAGAGCATAGCTGGAAGTTACTACAGCCAAGCTTTCCATTTATTGCGAACTCCCCTGTATTAATGCGTGACGGAAACCCTGTTCGCTTTCTGCCCCCCTCGAGTGGGATTAGTGATGAGGGTGAAAAATTAACTACCCAGCTTATTATTTTCCCAAATTATAAAACTACTAATCAGCCCAAATTACAACCGTTAAACTCGGTGGATACATTGAAGAAACTTATTTCAAATTCCACTTGGTTTGGTGAGTCAGTCACCAATAACCGATTAGAAGAATTGGTTATTTGGTGTAATAGCGCTGACGCGTATGAAATGAGTTTCGATAATCTAGAAAATGGTATTTATTTACTCAACGGTTTATTAGATAAAAAAAACCAACACACCTAAAAGTTTTGTATTGTTTGACACTTTATGTCAGTTAGATATAAATTCCTGACAAATATTTTATAAATTCATTTTCTTTTTCTGTCTAGACACAAGTAATGGTGATATTTCTCATGGCTTTAACTATCTCTCGATGGGTATAGTTCTGGCGAAGCACGAGCTTTGCTGGTTCCAATCTAAATTATGGAATTCTGGAATAGATTTTGGGCGCGTCTTTTTTGTCACCATTGCGCTTAAAAAGAGCTGTTATAAAAACGATCGTAACAGCTATTAGATGTCAAAAATTAACTATGTCACTATAAAGCTAGCTAATCTAAAAGGATGCACGTAGTAGATAAAGATGTATTTTGACTAGATAAATATCCTAAAAATGTTCAAGTAATGGAAAATTACGTTAGAAAAATTAACGTTTTCTATAATCTGGATAAAATGTTTCCTTCTGATTTACGGTGTTATCGAACTAATTATAGCGATCAACTTGTTCGCACTTTTAACTTTAGTGGTATTTCGTTTAGGGTTTAAGTGCAATACTTCGGGTAAATCCCAGTTGCGGATTTCACCAAGCAAACGCTATGTGGTTCGCTCTTTGGCACCTTGTTATACTCTTTTTTTTTCGCCAATATCTTATCAGCTAGCCCAGCATGCCGTTGATGTGTAGTCACGAATTTGATACCGCTGTGCTTATGAATAAAGTTGTACCAGTGGTTATATTTCAACACCCATTCGCGCGTTTCATCCATACTCGAAAATTTTTTGTAGTGATAGTCATGCCTGTATTTACACGTTTTAAAAATAGACTCTGCATACGCGTTATCATTGCTAACTCGTGGACGGCTAAAAGATGTGGCGAAGCCTAATTGATATACCGTTTCAACAATAGACGAACCTTTCATCGGGCTACCATTATCTGAATGAAGCACAGGCGGCTGGCCGTTAATTTCCTTTCTTAGATGTATTCTGCGGATCAGTTTAGCCGCGTTTTCCGCCGATTCTCCGTAATGTATTTCCCAACCAACACTTTTTCGACTATTGATGTCCTCAATTGTTTATAGGTAATAATATTCTTCTTTAATGCGCGACCCCAGGTAAGTGTTGTCCCAAAACTATACTTCATTGGCTTGGTAGCAGTATAAGAGGTGGGTCGAAACACGCTGCGTAGTACCCGACTGCGTCCTCGGTGATGCAATTGGTTGACCTGCTTCAGCAAACAGTAAAAACTTGATACACAAACAATGTAAAGTCACCCTTCTAACAGCGTTGGCACTACCTGAGAAGTCGCTAAACTAGCATATTCATGCTGATTGCACACGTATATGTACTCCTCACGCTCTGTGCTTCTATTAGTTTATTCTTAGGCGCTTACCTGATCGCAGTTGGGCGCTTATCCACCCGGATACCTCAGGGTCAGAGTCAACTTAAAACTTATACGTCAGCTAACTAAAGCTTTTACACGAATTGCGCAGACATTCATTGTAAAAATCTTTTAGCTGAATAGGCTAGCTGATAACTTTGACAATGCCAGAGACCACTTTTTAGGTCTTTCCCCCACCTGAGTTAATTCTACAATGAAGATCTATAATTGGCACGAACCACTTTTACCTGATCCATGAGTCTATGAAAGCTTTGGGCGGCTGAGTTTCTTCTATCTCTTAGGCTATATTCAAGCTAATGTTTTGACTGGGAAAACCGAACGAGACAGTGATATATTAGCTTTAGGAGCTGCTTTAGAGCCAAATTGTTGCAGGATTCATTGCTAATAGTAGTCACAGGCTCACGACTAACGTCGTTCCCGCCTTTTTCCAACATTATTCCCATTTACAGACGGTACATTTTTAGAGACCATAACAGGGTAATGTCGGCGGCTAGTATTATCCCTCTTTGATTTTACTGTATTGTCGATACCTATAGTGACAAAGGTGGCTTTTTTCCTATTAAATTAGGTCGTATCTTAGGGTACTCAACAACAAAAATAACGACTAGTAGATAGATGCAGAAACCTTGAAAGTTTATCGTTTGGCACCCCCTGTGTGAGCATCAAAATTTGACGACATAAGCAAGACCTTAGTTTTACCTCCCCTTAGCCTACCACTAATATACTGCGTAATTGATCACCCAATAATCCGGGTAAAATACCTAATAGTAGTAAGCCTACTGCAATGATACCGATCCAGATTTTGGTGAAATAAGCACCAGGTGTTAGGTGTATTTCGCTTTGTGTGGGTGCAAACAAGGTAAAAATCACCCGTAAGTAATAATATAAACCTACTGCACTGCCAACCAACATAGCGGCGATTAACCACCAGGCGGATAGTTTGACCGCCAAAGTCAGCACGTAAAATTTGCCAATAAAACCTATGGTGATAGGCATACCCGCCAAAGACAATAATCCTAAGGTCATGATGCTCGCAAGCCACGGATGTTGCCAGAATAAGCCCTGTAATTGTGATAGTTGGTCTACGTCATGTGGGTCGTCTAATTTGGATAACAAACTTAATACCGCAAAAATCAAGATAGAAGCCACTAAATAAGCCAACAAGTAATAACTGGCGCCTTCTAATGCTAAACTGTGGTCGATCCCCATGGCAATAATGCCCGCCACTAACACATATCCCATATGTGCGATGGCTGAGTACGCCATTAAACGTTTTATACTTTGTTGTTGCAATGCCAACCAATTGCCGAGCAGCATACTGGCGATGGCCATCCAACTGAGCATACGTAACATGTCGGCTTCAAAATCCGCAGGTACCAATAGTATCAGTTTGATAAATAAAGCGAACACCGCCGCTTTGGATAAGGTAGTTAGTAATAAGGTGGAGTTGACTGGCGCGCCTTGATAGACATCTGGGGTCCAAAAATGTAAGGGCACCAATGATAATTTAAACGCTAGTCCGGCGAGTAACAGCACAAAACCACTTTTAGCTAACAAACCCATGGGGGATGGCAGCATATCCACTAACAATAATTGCCCGCTGGTAGCATAAAGTAAGGCAAAACCCATTAACAACACACTGGTTGCTGCACCTGATAGCAGCAGGTATTTCATCGCGCCTTCTAAGGATGCTTTACGCTCCCGGTTATAAGCGAGCATGGCTAACATGGCCAAACTCATTAATTCAATGCTGAGGATCACACTGCCCACATGTCGCGACATCACTAACAACATGCCGCCCAAACAAGACAGCAGCAATAGCATATAAAACTCTTCGGCAACTTCTTTGCTTGCGTTTCCCTGATAAGAGCTACCCATATAAGGACCTTGTAATAGGGCAACAGAAATACACACCATCAAAATCAGTAAGCTGAAAAATCCGCCTATGGGTTCGTACTCAAACAGAAGTGTGATGGTTTTGAAATCGTTCGGGTATTGCCAAATCAACGCAGCTAATGCCAAGACAAGGGTGAGCACCGTTAAGCCTTGAGCAATAACACTATTACGCTGCCAAGACGTTTGCAGCATGACTAACAAAATCCCAGCGCTGACGATTAACACCGGCAGTAGTAACCATAACTCTTGCATGTTCATGGTTTTACCTCCTTGACGATACTTAACAAACTGCTCAGGGTGTCGGCACTGAGATCAAGTATGATGTGGGGTTGTAAACCAAAATAGAATAAGGCCACGACCAATAAACTGCTGTAAACCAGCTCGCGCACATGTAAGTCGGTGATATCGATATTGGCTGGCCCTTGAAACGCTCGCTGGAAAAGATGCAAGCCATATACAGCTGAGCCGATTATGCCCAGTGCGGCAATAATAGTGTGGGTAGGGAAAACGTGGTAACTACCCAACAGAGTAAACAATTCACCATTAAAGTTGGCCATGCCCGGCATACCAATGCCTGCCATCACAAATATTAAAGTGATGGTGGCCATTTTGGGGGCGCTAGCCCACATCCCCCCCATGCTAAGGAGCTCGCGGCTATGGATCCTATGTTGGATCATGCCTGCCATGCTAAACAAGGCCGCACTACTGATACCATGGGCGACTATGGTTAATATTGCACCTTGCAGCGCCACTTCATGCCAGCTAAAGAGGGCAAGCAACACAAAACCCATATGACTGATACTGGAATAAGCCACCAAACGTTTAAAGTCAGTTTGGCTATAGGCCATTAAAGCCCCATAAATAATACTTAACACACCTAATGTCACTGCAATAGGCGCAAATTCCATGGTTGCGTTAGGAAATAGGGGCAGCACTATTCTGATTAGCCCATAAGCGCCGGTTTTTAATAAAATACCCGCCAACAAAACACTGCCCGCTGTGGGCGCCTGGGTATGGGCATCAGGTAGCCAGCTATGTAAGGGCACCATAGGCAATTTCACCGCAAAAGCGACAAAGAAACCCAGCATTAACCAGTATTCAGTTTTAGGGGCAAATGCCAAAATTTGTAACTCGGCCAAGCTGAAACTTAAAAAGCCGGTTTGTGTTTGGTGCTCTAAAGCCAGTGCGATGATCGCCACTAACATTAATACACTACTGGCTTGGGTGAAAATGAAAAATTTAATGGCAGCGTAGCGGCGCTTTTCATGACCCCAGATTAAAATAAGTGCGGTCATGGGTATTAGCATCACTTCCCAAAACACAAAAAACAGGAAGAGATCAGCGGCTAGAAATACACCCATAATGCCCGCTACGCTGAACAGTAAATTGAAATGAAATAAGCCTCTGTGTTGTTCGATTTCGTGCCAGGAAACCACTACCGCTAATATGGCTAGAGCGAGAGTCAATACCACCATTAATAAGGCTAAACCGTCGAATAACAGGGTAAAATGAATGTTAAAACGCGCAAACCAATGCCAGCTTAAACTGCTATCGCCTAAGCTGCCTAAGTAAAGACTCAATAGTAGCAAACCCGTTAAACTGAACAAACTGACCCAATTACCAGATCCCCTCCATTTATTCTCGGTAAACCAGGCTACAGCACCACATATAAGAGGTAAGAAAATCAGTAAACTTAAAAGTTGCATATTTACGACCACCATACCAGCCCTCCCAACATTAAGGCGCAGCCAGCGAGGGTAACGTATAAGTACCATCGTACTTTACCGTTTTGGCTAATCACCAACACCTCATTTAAACTGAAATTAAACCAGCCAACAAAATGATAAAATTGGTCGACGACATCGCTTTTATTGACCCGCGCAAACAGTTGTAGAGGTTTGGTAAACACCCAATCATATAGCCAATCAAAACCCAGTCCGTCTCGGCAAAAATTCTGCAACGCACCTTGATTGTGCTGTGAATCGGATGTATTGCGAGGAAAGTAGAGCACCCATGCCACAGCAAAGCCGGCAAACGCCACTGCCACGGGCATCCATTCAATCCATAGGGGCAAATGTGGATGGGTAGCTGGACCAAATACCTGGCTGAAATCTAAACTAATAAAGCCACCTATCACCGCTAATACGACTAAAGGCAATAAGGGCACAACGAGATGGCTAGATGGCGCATAATCACCTTCTTCAAGATGGTGGTTCGCTGGGCCAAAACAGACAATAAACCATAAACGGAAGCTGTATAAACTGGTCAAGAAGGCGCCTAAAACCCCCATCCACCAAAGAATAGGACCGGCGGTATGGGCCTCATAAGTTGCCGCTAAAATAGCTTCTTTACTGAAAAATCCTGAACTACCAGGAAAAGCGACTAAAGCTAATAAACCAATTAATAAAAAGGTCGAGGTCATAGGCAAGCTACGAAACAGTCCGCCCATCTTAAAGATGTCTTGTTGATGGTGCATTTTTAAGATAATGCTGCCTGCAGTTAAAAACAGTAGTGCCTTAAAAAAAGCATGGGTCATTAAATGAAAAATCGCGCCGTCAAAGACTAAAGCACCCAAGCCCAGAAACATATAACCAATTTGGCTCATGGTGGAGTAGGCCAGTATGCGTTTTATATCGGATTGCGCTAACGCCGCTAAACCCGCTAGTACCAAAGTTAAGGCGCCTATCCAAGCCACTATGGTTAATATGCCTTCAACCTGCAAAAACAATGGATGCATCCTAGCAATTAAATACACACCAGCGGTAACCATAGTGGCAGCATGGATCAAAGCACTCACAGGTGTGGGGCCCGCCATCGCGTCTGGTAACCAAGTTTGCAATGGCAACTGAGCCGACTTACCCACGGCGCCACCCACCAATAAAATACAGGCTAGCCACAAGTTGGTTGGGTCAACAACCAAACTCGACGTCACAATGGTATCGATATGAAGGCTGCCAAATTCGCTAAATAAGATCAGCAAACCGAGCATCAGTGCAGTGTCACCCACACGCGTGACAATGAAAGCCTTTTTTGCAGCAGCTACGTTATTGGGCTCATGTTGCCAAAAGCCAATCAATAAGAAACTGCATAAACCCACGCCTTCCCAGCCTAGATACAAGAGTATTAGGTTGTCACCTAACACCAGCATCAACATAGCAAAAACAAATAAATTCATGTATACAAAAAAGCGCTGCACGTTTTTGTCGCCAAACATGTAAGCAGCAGCGTACCAATGGATCATCCAGCCTACGCCAGTTATAACACTCACCATGACAATTGAAAGTTGATCTAAATGCAGACCCGCGTCTAGACTTGCGCCAGCAATAGGTAGCCAGTTAAACAACACTTGTTGATAAGCCACAGCATTACTGACAAAAAACTCTATACCAATGAACAACGTTAACAGGGCAGCTAGGCCCATTGAACCAACACCCACCAAAGACACCACAATAGGTGACAATCGACCGGCCAATAACAACAATATTATTGCCGAAGTCAGTGGCAGTAACGGGACAACAAACAGCCAATCTTGCATGTTTAGCCTCTCAAATCGTCTAGTTTGTCGATATCTAAATCGCCAATATGTTCACGCAAACGGATCAGCAAGGCCAGTCCAAGTCCGACTTCGGCTGCGGCAACACTGAGGATTAGAATATAAATCACTTGTCCATCGGCTTGTTGCCATAAGCTGCCAGCCAGAATAAAGGCCAGGGCACCTGCATTGAGCATGATTTCCATGGACATCAGCATAAATAAGGTGTTCTTGCGACTTAACAAACCGATAAGGCCAATGGCCCAAAGGATAGCAACCAGCACAAAACCATGTTCAATAGGTACTGTCATAACTTATGGGCCTGTTTTTTAATAGCTCTTTGGGGAAGCTCTTTGGCTAAGTGATAACCACCCACTAACCCTGCCAGTAATAAGAAAGACGCAATCTCAACAGCCAATAAATACGGGCCAAACAATAAACTACCTACCGCTCTAGCATCCACTAATTGCACATCACTAGTAGACCATGCCTGATGGGATTGCAGCACCCATATCACTTCAGCCAGTAATACCATCACTAACGCTGAAGGACCCACCCAATTCTGCCACTTCAGCCACTGACTTTCTCGGTCGATGTCTGACTGGTTGATGTTAAATATCATCACCGCAAACACAAATAACACCATAATGGCCCCGGCATAAACGATGATCTGTAAGGCCGCAGCAAAAGGCGCACCAAGTAAATAGAAACACATCGCCAAAGCCAACAAACTCACCACCAAATATAACAGAGCATGCACCGCATTTTTATTGGTCACTACAAACAGGCTGGCGACTATTGCAATGCTGCCACTCACATAAAATAATAATTCAGCATTCATGGCATTAAACTCCTGATATCCACAGGGGGTGTCTCATTGTCGGCTTCGCCTTTGTCTTTACCTTTAATCGTTATTCCGGCTTTATGGTAGAAGTTGTAATCGGGATATTTACCTGAGCCGCCTATCAGTAAATGTTCTTTTTCATACACCATGTTTTGCCGATCATATTCAGCCATTTCCACATCAGGGGTAAGTTGGATCGCATAGGTAGGGCAAGCTTCTTCACACAAACCACACATAATACAGCGCGAGAAATTAATTCGAAAAAAATCGGCACGCCACCGTCCCTGATCATCTTCGGTTTTCTGTAGGGATATACAGTCAACCGGGCAGGCCACGGCACATAAATTACAAGCCACGCAACGCTCTTCCCCATCGGGATCGCGGGTAAGCACGATGCGGCCTCGATATCGAGGCGCTAAATAAGGTTTTTGTTCTGGATATTGCACCGTATCGGTTCTATCAAACAAATGTTTGAATACAGTCCACATGGTTCTAATTTGAGAATACATGGTTAAAATTCTCCCCATAGTTGAACGACGGCGGTGCCCACTAAATTCAGCAAGGCAAGGGGTAACATCCACTTCCAACCAAATTCCAGTAATTGATCAAAGCGTGGACGAGGCAGGGATGCACGCAGCAGAATAAAGAAACAGATTAACCCCATGGTTTTTAATACAAACCACACAAAAGGGGGTAACCAAGGGCCCAGCCACCCACCTAAAAACAAGGTGGTGATCATCATTGAAATTAACATCATACCCAGATATTCACCGAGGAAAAAAAGGGCAAATTTGATCCCGGAATATTCGGTGTGAAAACCTGCTGCCAGTTCGGTTTCTGCTTCTGGTAAGTCGAAAGGCAGGCGATGGCTTTCTGCCACACCGGCAATGATAAAAATCACAAAACCAAGAAATTGCGGGATGAAGTACCACATGCCCTCTTGTGCTAAAACGATGTCACTGAGTTTAAAGCTACCACTTAAGATCACCACGCCAAGCAAAGACACCCCCATAAACACTTCATAACTAATGGTTTGTGCGGCTGCCCGCATGCCGCCCAATACCGCATATTTATTGTTAGACGCCCAACCAGCCAACACCACCGAGTAGACTGCCATTGAGGTCATGGCGAGAAAAAAAAGCAAACCAATATTGCTGTCTGATACCACTAAACCTGGCGCCATGGGGATAACTGCAAAACTCATTAATATGGCCATTGCACCAATCAGTGGTGCCAATACAAACACTGGGCGGTCGGCAAAAGGTGGGATCCAGTCATGTTTGAATAGGATTTTTATTAAGTCAGCCAAGGATTGTAAAATGCCAAAATAGCCAACCCGATTGGGGCCATAACGTTGTTGAAAGAAGCCTAATAAACGCCTTTCAAACCAAACCAACATAGCGGCAGTAGGCACCAGAATAGCCACCATAGCGGCGATCAATATGATCAAATCTAACTCTGGCATCAGACAACTCCCTCAATGAAGTGAATGGGAATAGTGTGGTCTTGGGCCAGCATATTTTGAAGCTGAGTCTGCTTTTGGCTAGCCTGATGAGCGAGGGCACTTTGTAATTTATCAGTATATTCTTGGCTTTGTTTGGCAGTCGCAAGTGTTAACTGTTCGCAATGCCGAAGCGGGAAATATTGGTCTGCCGGAACATATATCAACAGGCTATTAGTAGGGACTTGAGGGTCAAAAACGACGTGAAAAAGTGTTGCGTTATTATCGCAATATACCAGCTGCCCTGCCGCTATGTTAAGTTTTTGTGCTTGTGCCTGGCGCATGACTATTTGTGCTTGCACCTTAAGTTGGGCAACTGGGAAGGCATGTAAACTTAGATTGTCGCTGCCAAACACTTTTTGTAGAGGCAATAGTTGCCATTTTGCCTTATTAGCTTTAGACCATTGTGGTGACCATTTAAACCATTGATTCTTTTGCACGGCAATTACGCAGCGCACTCCGCCTTGGGCAGCCAGCGTGTCACCGCGATATTCATCTCGAAATTTATGGTTTGATTGATTTGAATTCCAGCCTGGCGACCAGCTATATGCCAGTGGTTGCTCACTATCTTGCCCTGCTTGTGCCCCCTCCATACTGTGTTTATAGGGAGCCCCCACTTCTTCGAAGGGTTTTGGCTCGTGCACCGTTTGGTTTGCCAACATAGCTGTGCGGCCACTGACTCTTTGAGTTTGTAAAGCCAACTGTCCATGATGTTTTTGCCAATGAGCGGCTAAGTGTAAATACAGATTGCTGATCTTGTCTCTTAACTGCCCTAAATCGCTAATACTACCCAGCGTATGCTTGCGCAACTTGGCAATATTAACTAACCACTGCCAGGCCGGTAAACATTGGCCTGAGGGTTTAGTGGCCGGTAAGTATGATTGCAGCAGTCCCTGATAATTAATTTGTGAACCACTACACTCGCTAAAACTGGATATGGGCAAGATCACTTCATCTATAACATGACTGTCTTGAGAAGGTCGTTGTGAAGCTCTGCCTAACTGGCTTAATCGCACTATGTGCGCTGCATTAGATCTAAGTTCATCGAATTGCTTGTCAAACTGAGGATCACTGTGATCAAGCACCAAAAGATTGGTTTTTGCGACGGTTAATTTTGTCTTTAGTTGCTCAGCAGATAAATAACCTTGTTGCATAAGAAGTCCTAGAGCCAGTGTATTGGCTTCAGGTGACACAATGCATAACATACTGTGATCTTGGTCTGGTTTTATGCTTCTCAGCGCCTGGCGAATATTGGCGGCAGCAGCTAACAATGCCGGATTGTTTGCAGACCAACCGGTCACTATCAATGGGCGTTTAGCTGTTTTTAGAATGTCCACCAGCAATAGGGTTTGTTCATCAACTTTTCTGGATTTAGGTTTAGGGGCTTTTTCGTTTAACAAATTGGCTAATATAAAGCCTTGTTCTGCAGCACGTTTATCGTCACATAGCAGATGTATTGTGGCTTGTTGACTCAGATCACTTTGCCCATAACCTAAGTAGGCCAATGGCACGGGATGATGTGGTGCAATGGCGCGAACTGCTGCATCTTGCCAGCCAGGCACACGTAATTTTACGGCTTGTTCACGGGCATTATTTAATAACGCCTGACGAATGGATAATGCGATACGCGGTGCGCTGTTGTTGACATCCTCACCGAGAATAATGATAGCATCAGCTTGCTCCATTTCAGCCAAACTGGCACTCGGCCATTGCGCTAAAATGTTCATGTGGGTGGCCAGTAGAGTTTCCTGATTTGAGTCCAGGCCCAGGCTGAAATTTTCTGCACCCACAAATTGTTGCAAGGCAAAATTATCTTCCAGACTAGCTTGGCTGCTGCCTATACCCAGCCAAGGTGCTGAGTCTGTTAGTATGGCGCTAATCCCTGAGTCGGCCCAGTTTGCTGTTTCGCCCTTAAGTAAAATGTGTTTTCGACGCAGATCACTGTCTACAAAACCAAAACCAAAGCGGCCACGATCACACAGAAAATAACCATTGAGGTGTTCGTTAAATCGGTTGGTAACCCGTCTAACCGAGCCATAACGTTCAGACAGACTGGTGTTACAACCCACTGAGCAATGTTGACAAACTGAAAGGGCAGTTTGTAAGTCCCATTTGCGGGCATAGTGATCACCAAAAGGTTTGTCAGTAAATACCCCTGTCGGACAAACTTCAACCAAGTTTCCTGCAAACTCACTTTGCAATACCCCGTCTCGCTGTCGACCAAAATAGACATGATTTTTTGACGCTTGTGCGGCTAAATCAGTGCCTCCAGCATAATCTTTATAGAAACGTTCACAGCGATAACAGGTAATGCAGCGATTCATCTCATGTTTGATTAAAGGTCCTAAATTTTGATTTTTAAAGGTCGTTTTTTTACCTTTGTAACTTCGCTCGTGATGCCCAGCCATGACGGTCATATCTTGTAAATGACATTCTCCACCCTCAGCACAAACAGGACAATCATGGGGATGATGGGTCATCAGTGCAGCGATAACCTGATCGCGAAATTCTTTTTCAGCCGGTTGTTGCATACTCACCCGCATACCCTCTGATACCGGTGTCATGCAGGCTACAATTAATCGACCACGGGTGTCGTTTTCATCTTGATATTGGGTCATGGCACATTGTCGACACGCACCCACTGAGCCCATTGCCGGGTGCCAGCAAAAATAGGGTAAGTCTAGTTTCAGAGAAAGACTGGCCTGCAACAGATTTTGTCCGTCGTGAACCGTATATTGCTGATTATCGATAAAAATTTTAGCCATAAATTAATGTCTGTGAGGACACCCCTTGTGATCAATATGCTGCTGAAAATCATCGGCAAAGTATTTTATACCACTGCGCAACGGTTCGACTGCACCAGGTGCTAGAGCGCAGAATGTCTTACCTATCCACATAAAGCCGCATAGCTGCAGTAAGGCGTCGATATCATCTTGGGTACCATGACCATTTTCTATGCGGGTTAAAATTTCAACGGCCCAGGGCAATCCGTCTCGACAAGGTGTGCACCAGCCACAGGATTCTTGGGCAAAAAATTGCAATAAATTAAGCACCATACCCACCGGACAATGCTTATCATCTAGGGCGATAATAACACCTGTCCCCATTCGACTACCGGCTTTGGCAATGGCGTCATATTCCATCGGAATATCCAAATGTTCAGGCAGTAAAAAGTCGGTAGAAGCGCCACCAGGTAACCAGCCGCGTAAGGTTAATCCGTCTTGCATACCGCCGCCTAATTTTAGGATCTCACCTGCTGTAGTACCCATGGGTAGTTCCCATAAACCAGCGTTTTTGACTCGGCCGCTGATCCCATAAATTTTGGTGCCGGTGTCGGCTCCGCTTGATAATTGCTGGTACCAGTCGACACCATTTTTTAAGATGCAAGGCAGGTTACATAGGGTTTCGCAGTTATTGACTATGGTTGGACGGCCAAACAACCCCACAACTTGTGGGAATGGCGGTTTAGCACGGGGGTTGGCGCGCTTGCCCTCTAATGCATTGATTAGTGCGGTTTCTTCACCGCATATATAACGCCCTGCGCTGGTGTGAAGATGTAATGTGAGCGAGTAGTGGCTGCCATTAATATTCGCGCCAAGTAATCCTGCTGATCTTGCTTCATCTATGGCTTGTTGCAAGCGAGTGGCGCACAAGCGGTATTCACCGCGCAAAAAAATGTAGGCTACATCGGCACCTATGGCGTAGGCCGCAATCATCATGCCTTCAATCAGTAAATGCGGCGAACCTTCCATCAGCCAGCGGTCTTTGAATGTGCCGGGCTCCATTTCATCTGCATTACACACCAGGTATTTATGTTGTGGTGCGCCATCGCCCATCGGTACAAAACTCCACTTCATACCAGTCATAAAACCTGCACCACCACGCCCTTTGAGCTTGGAGTCTGAAACTTGTTGTTGCACGTTCTGAGGCGGCATCTTTAAAGCATTGTAGAATCCTTGATAACCTCCCGTTTTTTGGTAAGCCGTTAGACTTTGTGGGCTGTTGATGTCCAGATTTTGGCTCAATGGCTTATGCATTTCCGCCTCCTTTGAGCCCTTGTAGCAGCTTGTCAATAACGCAGCTATCCAGACTTTCAACCAATTCTCCGTCTAACATCAATGCAGGCGCTTTATCACAGCAACCTAAACACACATTGGGAAGCAAGGTAATGTTGCCATCTGCCGTGGTTTGACCAAATTCAATATTAAGGGTCTTACGTAAATGATCAGCAATGCTTTGATAATCATGTAACCAGCAACTAATACTATTGCACAGGTGAATAACGTGTTGTCCCACAGGCTGGCGATAAATAAGATTGTAAAAAGTAGCGATACCTTCCAATTCGGCTGCAGACATACCTAAGATATCGGCAATGGCGTATAGGCTTTCGTCACTTATCCAGCCGCGTTCTCGCTGCACTATTTGCAGGGCATCTATGGCGGCAGCGGGGCGACTTTCGTACAAAGCACATTCATGTTCAATAGCAGAAATTTCAACTTTATTGAGCCACTTGCGATAGTCAACTTTTACTTCTGCCTGTGGATCTATCAAGGTGATAGGAATAGTTTTGTTCATCGGTCTACATCCGCCATAACAAAATCAATGCTACCAATCGTCGCTATCAAATCCGCGATCATTTGCCCTTTAGCCATCACGGGGATCATTTGCAAGTGAGGGAAAGAAGGGGTTCGAATTCGGGTACGATAACTCATCGTGCTGGCATCACTGGTGAGATAATAAGCATTGCTGCCCTTGGTCGCTTCCACTTCTACCATTGCTTCGCCTGCGGGAATAATAGGCCCCCAACTGACACTTAAAAAGTGTGGAATGAGGCTATCTATGTCTTGCATGGTGCGATCTTTAGGCGGTGGGGTGGTCAGTGCATGGTCAGCTTTGTATGGCCCTTCGGGCATATTGTTCACACATTGACGAATGATACGCATGCTTTGGCGAATTTCTTCGACCCGCACGGCACATCTGTCATAAGCATCACCACGTGAGCCAAGTGGGACTTCAAAATCAAAATTTTCATATCCACTATAAGGGCGTTTTTTGCGAAGATCCCAGTCAAAGCCGGTGGCGCGTAAACCTGGTCCGGTGACTCCCCAGTTAATAGCAGTAGCGGTATCGTAAGCTCCTATTCCTACCGCTCTTTTTTTGATTAAACTATTTTGCATCACCATCTGATCGTAGTCAGCCATTCTGGCCGGCATATAATCAAGCCATTCGGTAACCATCTTGTCCCAACCCTTGGGTAAGTCGGCAGCTAGGCCGCCAATTCGGAACCACGCCGGATGCATGCGTGCGCCGGTAATAGCTTCAACAATGCCAAACAGTTTTTCCCTGTCCACAAACATATAAAATATCGGTGATAGCGAACCAATGTCTTGGGCGAAAGTACCATAGAATAGCAAATGGCTAAGAATGCGGAACATTTCTGACATCATCACGCGGATAACTTTGACCCGTTCTGGCACCTCAATACCCGCAAGTTTTTCTATCGCCATCACGTATGGCAGGTTATTCATAACCCCGCCCAGGTAATCGATGCGGTCAGTGTAGGGAATGTAAGAATGCCAGCTTTGGCGTTCTCCCATCTTTTCTGCACCCCGGTGGTGGTAGCCGATATCAGGAATAGCCTCGACAATTTCTTCACCATCGAGCTGTAACATGATCCTAAACACACCGTGTACACTGGGGTGGTTGGGCCCAAGATTAAGCCACATAAATTCTTCAGGATGGCCTTTTGGCTCAAGCCCCCAATCAGCGGGGCTAAATTTTAATGCTTCTTGCTCTAAGTCACGCATATCATCTGGCAAACTGTATTCACCCATCTCAGTGGCACGGGCTGGGTGAGTTTTACAAAGAGGATGGCCTTGCCATGTGGTCGGCATCATTATTCGGCGCAAACAAGGATGACCGGTAAATGTAATCCCAAATAAGTCCCAGACCTCACGTTCGTACCAATTGGCGTTCGGCCAAATGGAAGTGATACTGGCCAGAGATTTTGCTTCTTGTGGTAGCGCCACTTTAATCCGTAAGTCCTGATTGCGCGAGTATGAGCGTAATAGGTAGACCACGGTAAAATCTCGTCGCTGAGACAATACATTATGTTGGCGTGTGGTTTCGTCGATGGCAGTCAAATCGAACAAAAAATTAAAGGGTGCGGAGAGTTTAGAACGCAAGGCATCACACACAACCACAATATCATTTGCCTCTACCCATAGGGTTGGGATTTCATCGGCGGTGGTTTCTTCTTGCAAGTGAGAGCCTGCCAACAATAGCTGAATTTCGTTGAATAAACTTTTCTTCGAAGGTTGCCCCATGCTTACACCCTGTCCGGTGGCGTGAGATCTCGAGCACGCATACGCTCGCTATTATGAATATCTCTTTGACTAGGCTTTTCAATTTGACTGACTTGGCTGTCTTCACCAATGACCCAACTAAGCGGTCGTTGCTCACGACCAATTGCATCTTGTAACAACATCAAACCTTGCATCAAGGCTTCAGGGCGGGGTGGACAGCCGGGTACATACACATCAACGGGTAAGATTTTGTCTACGCCCTGAACCACAGAATAGATGTCATACATACCACCCGAATTGGCACAACTGCCCATGGATATGACCCACTTAGGTTCGAGCAATTGGTCATACAGATGCTTCACTACGGGCGCCATTTTGCGAAATACGGTACCTGAAATGACAATTAAGTCAGCTTCTCTTGGCGTAGCACGGATCACTTCTGCCCCAAAACGGGCGATGTCGTGTCGTGCGGTAAAACTGGTGGCCATTTCTACATAACAGCATGACAAACCAAAGTTAAAAGGCCAAATTGAGTTTTTTCGTCCCCAATTGACCATATTGTTCAAGGTGGTAAAGATCACGTTCTTTTTTATATCTTCCCTTACCGATTCATCTATTACTGGCAGCTGTTTTGGCACCATATTTGGGTCGCTGAGATTCCAATCCATTAGTGTTGCTCCGGTATGTGTCTTTTAAGAATGTTTAATGCGCCAATTCGCCACAAATACACCAAAGCGACGAGTAGAATAAGCATGAAAATTAATGCTTCGATAAAGCCAGTGACTCCAACCTGTTCAAAGGAAATAGCCCAAGCAAATAGAAACAAGGTTTCTAAATCAAAAATGACAAAAAATATGGCGTATAAAAAGTAGTGATTAGCAAACTTTACTCGGGCATTGCCCAAAGACAGAATGCCAGACTCGTAGGGTAAATGTGTAGAATGCCCGCGGGTTCGGGGACCCAACAAAGACGATGCAAACATGACAGCGCCTAATAAAACCAATGTAAAAGTGAAATACAGCAGAATTGGCCACAGTTCAACCAGTGCTTGTGTCATAAACAACATTACTCCAAAAATTAATTAGTTCTTTCGATCATTATTGTCGAAATTACCTTTTTGGACTTATCACTTAAAACGTCCGTAAAGGCGCGACTAAAATTAACTATAAAATATTTTGTTCTTCAAAGTGACTTACCAATGGGTTGACTATAAAAAGTTGATAGATCACAGGTCACGTTTCAACATAATGTTTACATGTCCATCATTGAATATATGTCGATGGATAATCGTTTTTTCTCTTCCACCATATTTAGGTGTAAATTTTCAAATAATTCTTGAACCACTGCGCAGTCCACCGTCACCAACATTCCTTCATAAAGCTCACAGAAATATTCGTCAAAACGATTAGCCAACACTTCCACATCATCAGAACTAATTTGGTTGCGATCAAATTCGATGGTAAATAAATTCTCTGTACTGCGTTCGTGATCAAATTGAAAAAAAGTATTAAGTATTTTAGCTGGCGCCTTTTGTACATAACTTTTCATGGAATTTGATAGTTGGGTTTCATGTTTGACTAACGTATTAAGGAACATTTTGACCCTCTCACCATCAGCTTCACCCGACAACTCATCATAAAATGATGCGGTGCGGGCGTGTAATTGTTGATTATGTAGTAATAAATCTTGCACCTGAGAGAAGTGACTCATTGATGTATTTCCTATTTCATAACTAGCAATATTGATATTAGTAGACGATTAAAAAAGGCTTAGAAAATTAACATTTTTTTAACATAGCTCATATTTCATACAGAAGATACTGAAAAATATGTTGATTTTTTATACTAGCTGGCTTTTTGTTGAGAAAATTAGCAAAGATAGCTTGGTAAACATGCTGACTTATTGAGGGTTACTTTTTTCGGGCAGAGTCAGTTAGTAAGCAAAATGAAGACCCTGTAGGTATTATAATTTTATTTGCTTACACGAAATCTCTTGGTTGAAGGAATTAGTTTTGTGGGATACCCAAGTCCTGGTTGTTTAAGTGTTATGACGGACCAATACTGATAAAAACCAACCAACATTTGAGCTTTTTATCGCGTTTTTACATTCGTTCAAATAACATCCTGTTAATGTGCAAACAACTAAAAATAACCTAGGAGGTGAGAGGAAGAAGTGACAAATACACTTGGGCACAATTCAGACGATTTCCATCACTTTAGAACGTGATTTTATCTTTAACGCAGTCACCACGACGCACAGGGTTAAGCGACAAACGCAGCAGGAAACACAATAATAAATTTTTAGGCAATAGATGTAAAAGTACAAACATTGGTTGCAAACATTACATCAGTTTGACTTTTAATGTATGACGCGCCATGTAAATTAAAATCTGTGGCTATTTCAACTTCCCTTCAAGTTTTGTTGATACAACTGTTCGCACATGAAATTATAGAGTGGGACATTTTGCTGGATAACTTTATCGATACGTGAAGGTAATGGTCTTGCCTTTACATCTCTTTTTGTATCCATAAATCCACTACTATTAATAGCGTCGATGTGCCAAGACTCCCTTCCTTTCCAGTCATCTCTGGAGCCTGGTTGCCAATCTAAAACACCTCTAGGCATAACATGGTTAATAGAATCAAAGAAGCGACTCACAGTTTTGATTGGGGACGTTATGAGGCGTTCAGCATCTACAATGAAAGGCTTCTTCCCTGTTAATTTAGATATTCTTTTAAATAACGTGATTTGCCCCTCAAATCCTGTCTCATTTTCATGGAAGTTCTCTCGCATTTTGTAAAGCGAAGGGATGGATAAATTGGGGTGTCTTATTAAAAAAGTATGTTTGGCTGATAATATCTGATGATCTAGAATAAAGGGAGTGACATGGTAAGCCATATCTTTGACAAAAACCGGCTGTTGCAGACTATTATGAGAGAGTGACTCAAAAACATGATTGAAATTGCTCTGGGTTATTTGAACATCATTTGATGAGAGCATTCCTTGTTTATAAATATCGATAAATGGCTCCCCAATGACATTAAATTGATCAGTATTCACCATCATTTTTTCGAATGCGGTACTTCTTGACCGAGGTACACACCAAAGAAAATGAAGTGGATGATTAACTGATTTTGTCAAAGAGAATTTCCAACCGAGTTTTATTGTTGCTGCTCTTAACCAATAGCCTAATAATGCACAAACCTAATAGCAATAAAAATCGGTTCAGTCACAATATTGTGAGCTGATTCGAATAATTAATTTTTAGCATCCGATATGATAAAATTTATAATTAATACTCAATATTTCCAATGACCGCCTTCTCAGTTGCACTAAGTTTGGGCCCCTACTCATTGGGGAGATTCAGATAAACCAGTACATTAACAGTTGATTTACCTGACAGGTGAGTAGATGTTTTACGCCTCATCATTTGTTGCTACGCAGCTCATATTGTTTTGATATTTCTACACCCGAGTCCCACCATCTAATTCTAAAGTCCGCCCCGTAAAATAATCATTCTCAAAAATAAACTTAGCCGCATGCGCCAGCTCTTCCACTTCAGCTAAACGTTGTGCAGGGATGCTTTTGATAAACATTTCGCGCATTTCAGGGCGCATTTGTGCGGCCATGGCGGTTTCGACTAAGCCAGGCGCAATACAACCAGTACGAATACCAAAACGGGCGAGTTCTTTGCTCCATGTTACTGTCATAGTCGCCACTGCCGCTTTAGATGCAGAGTAGTTGGTTTGTCCCGCATTTCCAGCGCGAGAGACAGAGGAGATATTCACTATGACACCTTTGCTTTTGGTCTCAACCATTTGTGCAGCCGCTTCGCGACTACACAAAAATGTACCTGTGACATTCACATCTAACACTGATTGGAATTGTTGTAGCGGCATTTTATCGACGACTTTGCCTTCTTTCACTTTAAGCAACATACCATCACGCATGATGCCCGCACTGTTGATCAAACCATTGATTTGGCCAAAATCTGCAGCCACTTTTGCAAAGGTTTCTTCTACTTGTTTTTCGTCAGTGACATTCACCACGTAACCATAGGCTTTGACTCCAAGCTTTTCAATATCGGCAGCCGCTGCTGCAACAGCCTCTGCTTGCAAATCTAACAGGGCAATATGCGCTCCTTTTTTAGCCAATTCTTCAGCCATGGCTTTACCCAAGCCTTGGGCTGCACCTGTGATAACAATCACTTGATCTTGTAAATTCATTACGACTTCTCTTGCTTAGAATATAAATTAAAAATACTGGAAAAATCCAGTTGTCCGTTACCTTGCATACTATGCATATTATACAAACTTTGCGCCAGCGCTCCCATAGGTGTAGTCGATTGGCTTTTAATACCCGTGTCCATAGCAAGGCCTAAATCTTTTTTCATCAAATCTACTATAAAACCGCCTTGATAATCATTGGATGAAGGCACATTTGGCATCACATCAGGACATGGATTATACAATTCTAAGGTCCAGTTTCTGCCAGAGCTTTGTAACATAATATCTGACATCACCTTAGGATCTAGTCCATTATCAATCGCCATTTGTAACGATTCACAGGTGCCTAACATCAAAACTGACAACAACATATTGTTGCATATTTTGGCTATTTGCCCAGCCCCGTGATCACCAGCATGGAAGATATTTTTGCCCATAGCCTGTAAAATAGGTAAGGCAGTAGCATAATCTTGCTCTTTCCCACCCACAATAAAAGTCAGAGTTCCCGCCGTTGCGCCGCTTACTCCTCCCGATACCGGTGCATCAATACAATGGATACCCTTTTCTGCCAACTTAGTGGCAACCAATTGTGAAGTTGAAGCATCAATGGTGCTCGAATCAATCACCAAAGTGCCTGATTTTAACTGGCTAATAAGTCCATTTTCAGCAATGTAAAGTGACTCAACATGTTTACCTGCCGGCAGCATGGATATCACTACATCAACATCCTGAATAACCTCTAAAGCAGAATTTGCAGGGTTGGCACCCGCTTGTTCGAGGTTGTCCATAGCGGCTTGCACTAGGTCAAATACACATACAGCATAACCCGCTTTTAATAAATTGAGCGCCATAGGAGATCCCATATTGCCCAAACCAATAAACGCTATTTTTGGTAGTTGTTTTTGCATTTTTATTACCTGCTTTTTATTAATCTGTGCCTAAATGCGCTAGAGGATGGGCGTCTTGTATCCAAACATTTTCAAAAAAATACACAATCACCTCTTGGGGAACTTGATCAACAGATTTAAAACGCCAGTTGGGTTGATGATCTTTCTCAATCAACAGCGCCCTAACGCCTTCTTGAAACTCACCAAACTCACCACATTTACAAGACAAAGATAATTCCATTTGAAAACATGCTGCTAAGGTCATGTCTTTGCCTCTTCGCAGCTGTTCGAAGACCAAATGTGCAGTGATAGGTGACCCAGCACTTAAGGATTTTTGTGCTTTGCTTAGCCATTTATTATCGTCAGCATTAACTGACATTATGAATTCAACGGCTTGCGATACATCAGTTTGAGACGCCAAATTTGTTAACCAATTCTGATTATCGATAAGGTTACCTTGGGGCAATTGCCCACTATGCAAAGTGTGAAAACCTTCGCAAATGCTCGACAGAATTTGGTGTAATACATCCTCTTGCCAATTTGCAGCTAACAAGCGGGTAAAAAAATTCACTTTTGCATCGTGGGGCACAAAGTAGTCGGCCAAACGGCAATATATCGCATCGGCTGCATTAATGAATGCTCCTGTCAGGCCTAAAAACAGACCACAGCCTGCTGGCATTTTATTTAAAAAGTAGCTACCACCTACGTCTGGATATAAACCGATACTGATTTCAGGCATAGCAATGCGCGAGGTTTCTGTGACAACTCGGTGACTGCCGCCACTCATCAAGCCCACTCCCCCTCCCATAATAATACCATTTCCCCACACTAAAATAGGTTTAGAAAACGTGTGAATGAGGTAATCGAGTTGGTATTCCTGGGTGAAAAAAGCTTGTAACGCGAAATTATATTTAGCATCAGGATTTTCTTTAATAGATCCCCAATCCTGCATCGACTTGTACATCGACACAATATCGCCACCGGCACAAAAAGCCCGTTCTTCACTTCCATCTAAAAACACCATAGCAACCTTGGGATCTTGTTGCCATTTCTCTAATTGCGGTGTGAGCAAATTGATCATGGGCAAATCTAGGGCGTTAAGCGAAGCGGGTTTAGTTAACGTGGCATAACCAATTTTAAAACCATTTTCGGTGGTTAATTCCTCAAAAATCACCGGTGCATTATCACTATACATAATATTCCTAATTTAACAGTGGTACTGAATCGAAAAAAGACTTAAAGAATGTCGCCAGCATGTTCTGTCAATAGACGTCGACCAATGATCATTCGCATAATTTCATTAGTTCCTTCCAAAATTTGGTGTACTCGCACATCTCTTACGTATCTCTCTAAGGGATACTCTTTGATATATCCGTATCCACCGTGTATTTGTAATGCTTCATTACACACATTAAAACCGACATCGGTGGCAAAGCGTTTTGCCATGGCGCAATAAGCACTGCATTCTGGGTCATGGTTGTCCAGTTTGAACGCAGCCAATCTAATCATTTGCCTTGCTGCTACTAGCTCGGTAGCCATATCAGCCAGCTTAAATTGTAAGGCTTGAAACGCCGCCAGGGGTTTACCAAATTGAGTACGCGCTTGCATGTAAGATTTAGCGGTATCCAATGCCATTTGCGCGGTGCCAATTGAACAGGTCGCAATGTTGATACGCCCGCCATCTAGTCCTTTCATGGCAAAAGTAAATCCCTGCCCTTCTTCACCTAACAAACAATCTGCTGATACACGGACATGATCAAATGTAATCAAGCGTGTTGGCTGGGCATTCCAGCCCATCTTTTCTTCGGCCTTACCGTAAATCACACCTTCGGCATCGGCAGCAATTACAAAAGCAGAAATGCCTTTAGGACCCGCTTCACCGGTGCGCGCCATAACCACCAACACATCGGTTTCACCTGCACCAGAAATAAACATTTTGGAACCATTTAACCGGTAATTTCCACCGTCTTTTTTGGCTGTGGTGCTCAGTGCGGCTGCATCTGAACCTGAACCAGGCTCAGTTAAACAATAAGACGCTAATTTTTCACCCGTGACTAAACTAGGGCACCACTTATCTTTAGCTGCTCTGGTGCCCCACGTTGCCACCATCCATGTGGCCATATTATGAATGGTCATCATGGCAGTGGTCGTGGTACATCCCATAGCAAGTTGTTCAAAAATAATGGAAGAGTCCAAGCGACTTAAGCCAAGGCCGCCTTCACTTTCTGGTGAATACAAACTACAGAAACCTAACTCTCCAGCTTTTTGAATCACCGTTTTTGGAAAAACATGCTCTCTATCCCACTTTGCAGCATGAGGGGCCAATGCCTGTTCAGCAAATTGTTTGGCGGTGTCTGCAAAAGCAAGTTGGTCATCGGTTAAGTCAAAATTCATAATATCGTCCTATTTAAACGAGATAGTCATATTAGGGCCAGAGGAAATATCATCTTCAAGTGTTTTACCCATTTCGCTGCTTACAATAGTAGCAATTTCATCATGGTGCGATTTAAGTCATTGCTGATAACCCATCATCATTCTGACTTTTTTTAAAGCAATCTCCTCTGCCCATTCGTCGAACGCAGCTTTTGCACTCGCCATCGCCACTGTGAGTTCCGCTTCAGAAGTACACGCCAGTTCTGAAATAACCTCATTATTGGCGGGATCAGTTACTGGTATGTTTGGCAGTGAAGACGATATGCCCCATATCTCCATTAATCAAAGATTGAACAATCTGCATAACTTATCCTAAATAGTTTATATTTTATTAGGCTAACAAATTTTTTACCTTTACGTTAACGTAAAGTAAACAATTTAATTTATAAAAACTGTTTCGTTAGCTGTACAAGCTCCAACTATCTATTTAATTAGGTTCGAGGGTATAACTCAAAAAATTTATTATTTTTATCTCTTTTGCCTGCAATGGTGTTTAAACGTGTAAAAAACAGTCCATTTATATGTTACTTACCAAAGTTAAAGTCGCCGTTGTGGAATACAATAAAATGGCCTATGATAATATCCATAATCATATGATAAATATGAGGTTTAGTCGATTTAGCTGTTTTAGTAATGGCCGAGAGCTGAAGGCCAACTTGAATAATCAAAAGTTATATTTCTGCTTAAATATTTTTAACTGAGTCAAAATAAAAACTGCGTAAAAGTATTTTAAGACTGACAAAAGCAGAAAAATACATGCATCAGACTTAGGAAGGCGAGTCATCTATTCCTGCCGCTCGTTTGAAAACCTGTATATCAGGCGCAAATAAAAGTGATAGATGCCATAACGTGGATAAAAAAGTATGACTGTAACCGTTCTATTCGCAAGCGCTCTTCAGATTTTCACGTTGCCAAATATTTAATGGATGCTGCAAGCAGTAAATCATCTGATCAGAGTTTAACCATCAGAAAAGGTTATATGTTTACCGTGATTGCTTTTTTGGAAGGCAATGTAATCAAAACGAATGGAATTTCATCTCGGCTTGGAAAGAGTGAACTAGAGGAAGCTCAAATATCGACTATTACCGATGCCGTTCAAGCTTGGCGCAACACCGGCGATAATGAAAAAGCCAAAGCGTTTTTAAAACTGAGTCAAGAAAAGCTGAAAAATATTGATAACGGTAATGAAAAAAAAGTCTTAGGAATGTTAGTTGCGAAAAGCGAAGATGCCATTGGCGAAAAAAGACCACAGGCCCTTTAATTTAATAGAGTTGGATTGCAAAAATACATTACCCAAAATATGCCGCAGCAACAGACGACTTCTATCAAGCCTCTTTATTATGGCCTCGGGAGCTGGCTTTCAATCTTAATTTATTGCAGGGCTTAGTGGACGCAGATTTGATTTTCTACAAAAAAAGTGAACACCTTAGAATTTTTAACAGAGTTACAAAACCCTGAACTCAATGAAGGAAATAGAAAACATTTAGAGGAAATAGTCAGTCTTACCATCAAGAAAAAAGATGTGTATTCTATTGTCAATACCAGTAAAGGTGAGACGAATGATAATAAAAGTGCAGATTAAGTGGATAAGAGCTCACTGTTAACAATAAACCACACAATTTAGAAACGAAGTAACGCTTTAATCAAAAATAAAATTAATTTAATATAGTGCGAATTGTTTATTTGTGTAGTCATTCATAAATGTTGAGTCAACACTTATAAGATTAAGACTGCTCCTCAAAGAGCAGTCTTAATCTTATACTCAAACGTTTATTTTGCTTTTTTCGGGATAAACACCTGAAAACCACATAACGCGGCAATAACAATAATGCCCACTAGCAAACCTAACCATGGTTCAAATACGCTGAATGCCATCGCGGTAATAACCATCGCTCCACGCTCTGTAGCATCATTAACAAGTGACAAGGCTAAGGTAGCACAAGCAAATGCTGTCAACACAAGAGTCACTGCTAATGCCAGTGGTAATAGAGGCTCTAACAAAGTCACTAACGGCAGAAATATAAACAAAAAGGGCAAGCCAAATGCATAAAAACTGCCTAAACTGTCGAAAATCGAATCTATTTTGTTACGACCTTGTGTCCAACGTTTAAGAAGGACAACTTGAATACCAGTCCACAATACCCCTTGAGTGGCAAAGAAAGGCGCAACTATAGCCATTATAATATTTCTAATACCCGTGGCCATATGGGCTCTGCTGGCGTTTAATTCAAGCTTTTCATCGGTGCGAATGGTTTGTGCTTGTTCTATCATTTCATTGCCCGTCACCACATCACCAAAAAACAAAATATAGGTTATTAGTGCCAATGGGAACGAAGCAAGAAAAGTTTCAATGGGTGGCCAACCGATGGCGAAAGGCGACGCTTTTGCCCATAAAGAAGCAGTCGAAGCGCCTACATCAAGAATTTCCCAACGAATATTGTATTGAAACTCACCAGTAAAATATCCAATACTCCCCGCGATAACAAATCCAGGTAGTAAACCAAACCCGAGAATAGACGCTAACCATTTTTTATTTATCGCAATCGCTTGTAGAGGCTTAGAAAAGGCAAAGACTAAACAAATGATTACCCCCAACGTCCCTGCTATAGGTGCAGATTGAAAAACATTAGCCGCATCGCCGTCTTTGGTAACACGTAAAAAAGCGGCAATCGCAGCACCCAAAATAATGCCACCCTTGAACACATTGGGCACAATTTTAATTATCTTAGCGCCAAGTCCAGTTACCCCCAGTACAATCAAAATAAACGCAAAGTTCAATGACAGAGCTGTCATGGCCTGAAACTGAGAAATATGGTCGCCTATATAAGCTGGAGCGGTAATAAACGCGACGACAAAAGGTATTGCAGGTGTCAGCCAGCCTGGTGCATAGGGGTCACCAAAAAACATCCAGGAAAAAGAAATAAGCATGCTATGAAACATCGCCATAGTCACCGCTTCTTCAAAGTCCAATCCCAATAAAGCCATGAAATACGGCACTAAGGCCAGTCCTGTTGCCCCAGCGACAGCAAATCCTTGAAGCATATCAGACAATGAAAAACGTAAATGAATTAAGGGGATCCGCATAGTAAAAGGACCCCATTTAATACCAGGCTGAACTTCTCCGTCAGGTCTTGTTTTTAGCATATGATTATCTCGGTATTGAACTAAAATTAAAAACATGCGCACTTATTAGCATGTCGCTACTTCACTGCTTAATTATCAAATCAGGCATACACAACCACATTATTTTTAACATAAAAACCAAATAATTTACATCCCAAACAACTTCTATCAGAAATAATGATGAACAGATTTACAATTTTATCTGGTGATAAGCTTTAAATAATGAAAACACTGATGTATTTGTCTCGGGTGATAGCTCTTAAGTGGAAGTGGAGGGAATAAAATTGAGGGCTTATTTTTAATTCTGTTTTTCCTATTCACAGCATCCACCATAATAATGCTTCATATATCCTCTTAGAAGTTGGACATATGCTGCAAATATGCAATGTCTTTATGTTGGTATGAAGTGGCATAGTTAATTTGGCCACCTAACTAGAGATGTTATGCTATTTGCATAGCAAGATTAGGTGCCAAAGATGAGCAAAAGAACAAGACGGACTTTTAGTCCTGAATTTAGATTGGAAACAGCACAACTGGTTGTTGATCAAAGTTACACTCACGACGAAGCCGCTAAGGCAATGGGGGTTGGTTTTTCAACGATAGGAAAGTGGGTAAAACAACTTCAACAAGAACGTAAAGGCGTGAGAGTTGAGCAAACCCCAATGACGCCTGACCAGCTAGAAATAAAGGATTTAAAGAAGAAGCTTGCGCGAGCTGAGCTTGAGAAGGAAATATTAAAAAAGGCTACCGCTCTGTTGATGTCGGACTCCATGAACAACTCTCTCTAGTAGAGAAACTGAGTCAGAGTGATGAACGCCGTTATTCGATAAAAGTGCTATGTGAGGTATTTGGAGTCCACCGCAGCACCTACAAATATTGGCTTGGGCGAGATAGACGCTTATCACCAGAGGTCGCTAAATTGTACGGCCAGGTGAAAGAAGTGCATCGGCAAAGCAACGGCTCAGCGGGCGCAAGAACGATAGCGATTATGGCAACCGACAATGGTTTCCCTTTATCTCGTTATCGTGCCAGTAATATCATGAAGAAGTTGAATTTAGTCAGTTGCCAACTACCGCAACATGCCTACAAGAAGGCGACTAAAGAGCATGTGGCTATCCCGAACATATTGGATAGGCAATTTGCCGTCATTGAGCCTAATCAATTGTGGTGCGGCGATGTGACGTATATTTGGACAGGCAACCGATGGGCTTACTTAGCGGTCGTCATGGATTTATTTGCAAGAAAACCCGTTGGTTGGGCGATGAGTCATTCGCCTGATAGTAATTTAACCTGTCAGGCGTTGACCATGGCATTTGAAAGTCGTGGAAGACCTAAAGAGGTGATGTACCATAGCGATCAAGGAAGTCACTACACAAGTCGCCAATTTAGGCAGCTAGTATGGCGATATCGATTAACGCAAAGTATGAGCCGACGAGGAAACTGCTGGGATAATAGTCCAATGGAACGCTTTTTTAGAAGCTTAAAAACAGAATGGATACCAACAACTGGCTATTGTAGTTTTAGTGAAGCTAAGCACGGTATCAATGATTATATTATTGGCTATTACAGTGAGTTTAGGCCGCATTCATATAATGGTGGATTGACACCAAATGAATCGGAATATCGGTATCGAAAATACTACAAACCCGTGGCCAAAATGACTTGACCACTTCAGTATCAGTAGCTGTCGACATATATATATAAACAGCCGCCTGTATTCTGGTTCGAATGTAACGTCGATAAAATCATGGGTGTGCTACAGCTCTGATGGATGAAGGATGAAGGATGAAATGTTATAGTGTTAGCGCTTCATTTTTTCCAAATAAAAATTTAAGCGCTTGCCTCAGCACGCATTGCTTTGGAGTACATTATGGTTACTAAACACTCAAAGCAAATTGACAAGACCTTAGCGAGACTAAAATATGCCTAGATTTGGCATTTATTCACTTCAATAAAACTTTATAAAAGTATGTTTTTCACCGCTTTGTCACAAGATCAGTGTTCATAAAAGCATTTAGCTTTCAGCGGCGCAAGCCTCAGCATTTGCCTTCAAGCTGAGCTCTAGGAGTTCTTTGTGCGCATCTTTCATATGCTGCGCCAGTTCATGTATGTCGGGCATCAGTTTTTGACATGAGATTAGACCAAAGTCGAGCCAGCCGTTGTAACTCTGCAATGTAATATTCAGTCCCATACCATGATAGGGGATCGAAACTGGAAAGGTACTGATCTGTTTGGCGCCAGCAAAGTACAGTGTAATGTTAGGTCCAGGAACGTTGGAAATCAGGACGTTGGCAAACGGCGGCACGGAATTTGCCACTCTAGTTCGAGTCAATGTCGAGGCAATACTACTCATCAACCAGGGGGCACCGAGTGAGGGGAAGTCAGTGGGCATTATAGCTTTTACATCAGACATCAGTGTTTTGGTATGGGAGGAAGAAACATTGATTGCCTTAAGCCGCTCCAGTGGATCGTTAATGTTAGTCGCAAGGCTCATTCGGGCTATGGACACTTGGTTACTCAATTCTGTGTTGCCTTCAGGGCGCACACTGACTGGAATCGCAGCCAACAAGGGGTCTTCAGTACTAAATCCCTCATCCTTAAAATAGCGATTCATACCTTCACCGGAGATTGCCATGACAACATCATTAAGACTGACATTATTGAGTGTAGATATGTGTTTACTATCCGCATATGGAATAGAAAAACGTGCGAAGCTTCTTTGATTGGTGATGGTTGCATTGAGCGGTGTCTTAGGAGCAAGCCAGTTCATCCGCTGGGGATTGCTTCCTTCCTGAGTGTCTGTCGGTTTGAGCATATCAAAGGCTTTGCGTGTTAGCTTTGGCAGGTTTTTGGCCAATTTAATAGATTGGCTAACGTTGTGCATCACACCTGATGTCGTAAGTTCGGCAATACCATAATTGTCACCTCTAGCTGCTTCTCTGTGCCTCTTACGCTTGTTTGCTTCACGTGGCACTGCAGACACATCCATAATAGCTTCCATTAATACTTGCCCGCCCATACCGTCGAGAGCGGCATGATGCATTTTAGAGTACAGTCCCACATAGCGAGTACCTTTAGGTAAGTCTGAGGGCACGGGTAAACCATCGAGTATATGCATCTCCCACAGAGGGCGGCTTCTATCGAGCAAAACTAGAATGCAATCGAGCGACCAGTTTAATCCACAGTAGCTCGAGTCACAGGAGGCGGAACAATCACGTGGCGAATGTGATAGTCAATATCGAGAGCCTCGTCCATAACCCAAATGGGGTTGGCGATATCGAATGGCATGTTGATAAGTTTACGTTGAAAAATTGGCGCCATATTGCATTCGATTTTGAATGTGGGTTCGCACATCCTGCATAAAATCACCTGAATAATCTGCAGGCAGCTCTAATATGCTTAGACCACCAACATGCATCGGAGTTTCAGGTGATTCTAAGTGTAAAAAGGCCGCATCTAAGCCGCTAAGGTGATCCATTGAATTTCCTTTCAGGTTAATGAAAAACGTTTTGATGAGGTCCCGTTCATATGAACTACATCGCTTGCTTTAATACCAATAACAAACAAGTGTGTATTAATTAAATATAAACACACACTTGTTTACCTCATATCAGCATAAAGTGAGGGGGAATATTCACACTGAATTTAAAGTACCGCTAATCTTCGTTTAAAGCAACGGCCGAAGGTTTAGGGTTTGTAACTGAAGAATATAAGCACAACGTCCCTCACAAGAATGGTCAAGTGATTGGGTTGAGCCAGCTATTATTTGAACAATCAGTTTTAACCCATTTTATAATGTAGGGCTAAGGGTAATGATGAATGCCCTTATAAAACTTTACTGCGCCCAAATAATACTCTAGGTCTTAACTTTAAAATTTCAGCTAACAATAGCTTCTCGTTAGATAAGGTAATTCTGTCCACTATACCTAATACCCTTTGTTCTATCGGCAGAAGTGTTGATAGCCGAGCCATATAAAACTGGTAAACCGCTTCTTTACCTGCAGCCAAAAGTGGACTGGTTAAAACCAACTTGCCCTGAATAAGATAAGTGTTTATATCACCCAGCGAGAGCAGCACCGGTTTCACACTAACTTTAAAAGGTTTTAGGGACTTTTTAGCACAAAAACGATTAATATTAATCGCTGCATGAACTCCCATATCTAGGGCAATACTCGCTTGTTTAGGCAGTGCGTTTGGCAACGTAGCAGAATCTCCCGCAACAAAAATACTGCTAAATTCTTTAGTTTGCAAAAACGTATTCACCGCTAGCCCATTAGGAGTAGCTTGCGTATTGATGCCATCAAGATACTCAGGCAGTTTGGTGCCCGCGGACCAGATTGTTACGTCTGAATCGATAGATTTGTTGTCATCGAAATGGATACTAGATTTTTTAACTTCAGTAATTTTTTTGTTGAAGTGAAAGCTAACTTGGAAGTTTTTGCATTGACTTATAACGTCATCAGATAGTCTTTCTGGAAGGGCTTGCACCAGTCTTGAGGCATTATCGATGACGTTAAAGTGTAGTTGCTTGGTTGATGCGTATTTGCGAAGTAGTTCGCCCAGCACTTCTACACCGGTAAAACCTCCACCAACAATATTGATATTAATGAGGTGTTTGTTGCTGTTAAGAACGGCCTCAATATCATGATGTATTTGTATTACATTGTCAGCAGAACGAAACCCGTGTGCATATTTGCTAGCGCCTTTAATGCCATAGTTTGATCTTGAATGGCCAGATGCAATCAACAATACATCATAATTGAGTATTTGCTTGTCATCTAGTGTGACGGTTTGAAGAGCGCCGTCGATACTAGAAACAGTTTGGTTAATAAAGCGATGTCCAAGCCTTGTGATGATAGTTGCTAGGTTTAAGTTCAGGCTAGTTTCTTTTTTAACATCTGACAAAATCTCATGGATATTAGGTGTCCACTGAAAATCCTGCTTGGCATCAATAATAGTTACGTCGTGGCATTTACTTAACTTGCTTGCGGCGGAAAGACCGGCGAAGTTAGCACCAATAACTATAATGCGAGACTTTTTTCGATTGAGTGTCAAAATGAAATTCCTGAATAGTAAAAGGAAATAAATAAACAATGATTAGAATAATATTTCTGTAAAATAACTACCTAGACAGCAATGTTAATTCAATAAGATTGTTTAGTTACTTTATGATTAATTTCAAATGATTATAATCGCTATCTGCGAATCCGTTAAAGAGATTTACCTAATCTGGATCAGCATTTCATTACGGCGCCACATTGGCAACGTTAACGGTCCATTGTAGCCAGCTTTTACCGGCTCACTGATAGCCTCGTAGCCATTTTCAGTCATCCAGGTTGCAAGAATGTTGGTGTATTTCTCTACGTTACTGTCACTCAATGTTCCGCTAAACTGAATGCTAGCCACTTTATAATCTTTGAGCTCACTCACATATACTTCCGGGTTGGAAGGTTTAGGCGTAGTTGCTAATGTAAAGTCTTTTGGCATAACAAATGACATCATCGAATTGTCGGCACTGTCATTCATAAACACTGGCGCCGTCATCGATATCTCCGACCCTTTATTCGCGTCTTCTTTATCTTTATCGTTCATAATCACCGGAGCCGTCATAGCAATTTCTGTTGCCCCTTCATTATTGCCGGTAATATAGCTGAACAATTTTCTAAAAGCACTGTTACCACTTTCACTGGACATACTAGTAGACACCAATACCATTGAATCATAGTTACGCACTTCTATTTTCTGAGCCTCGTCAGCTTTAAGAAGAGTATAGGGAGCTGTTTCCACATCACTTTGGCCCACAACAGAGCACGCAGTAGCAAATAATGATGTCAATATTAATAATATAAATTTCACTTCAAATCCTTAATCAATTTCTAATAAAACGACCTGGGCCAATTCGAATCGACGGGTATCATTAGTACCCCACATAAATAAAAATCGCGACCATTTATACTATCTAAACTATCATCATCATCGCTATATAGTTAATTAGCGATCAAATTAAAACGCCGCTCACAAATCACTTTATACGTTCAAACCTTGTGAGTTTTTGGCCAAAGAATGTTTAGATTAATCTAACCTTTTCAATCGCAAGTCACAATTACCACAAATCTTTTAACAAACAATAACATGAACATTACCTTTTAAACAAAGATCAAGACCACTTAAACCCATCACCCCCGCTTTGTTATTGCAATTTATTCTTTGTATTTGGAAGTGGCTTTTATCCCCGATAATTTTATGACCGAATTTAGTTCAATCTCGTGATAAACCAGCATGATGAAGTTTTTTATGAGCTAAGGTTAAAGCTTGAGTGTGCTCATATACAAAATCGGCATCAGTTAGCAGGTTTAAAAAACCTAAGAGCACGATGCTCGCCCTTAAAAATTTTCAAATAACACCCTGTTGATACACTAAATTTAATCCTAGCTAACGCTGCTTATTACACAGCGCAAAGACCCTATGAATGCATTATTAAATTGCTTGAATATTGGTGGTGGGTGCAGGCCACTGATATCTGCTTTTTATTTCCAGACTTCGTGTTTCACCCAATCTACTTCCATCGTCCAGTTTTGGGTCATAGGCGAGTCATTGATTTTAGCAAAGTTTAAGATAGCGAAGAATGGCTCAGAAAGTTTAGCGGCCTCATTAGGCAGTCGATAAACTTCCATTTCATTGAGACGAAAAATCACATCATCACCCACCCATTCTACTGAGTACTCTTGGAATTCGTTAAGTTGGGCTGCTTGAACCAGCATCAATGATTGCCAATCACCGCCGTCACATTCACCATTACTTTTAATCGCACGTGCCGCATAATGATCGGGTCCACCATCCCCATGATGCTCAAAGATATCAATTTCACCTGAACCCACCATTGGCCAGCAGATGTTTTCATCCGGCTCTTGGACCGGTGGCTCATTATTTCGAGCACCGAGGAGCCACCACGCTGGGAACATGCCTGATTGACCACTGTTTTCAACCTTTAACCGAGCGGTCCATTTACCCTTTACAAATTCTTTGAGATTTTTCGATGCGATGCGGCCAGCAACATACTGGGTATCGGGGTGCTGCTCACCATATTTGTTGAAATTATCACAACTGCGTTTCTCACCAATGTCTATAACTTTTAGCTTAATGCTGCCATTGCTCACTTCACGGGTACCAAATTCATTGTCCCGAACATAACAATGGTGTTCATTATTAACCCAAATTGGTTGATCTTGCCAATTTTCTGGATTGAAAGTGTCGAACTCATCAATAAAGTTCGCATGCCATCCACTTACGTCTGCAACCTGATCTGGTACAACCGATTTTTCTGAGGTGGGTTGGGAGCAGCCAGATGCTAAAAAGGCGAGTATGGTAATGAACAAAATATTTTTCATATGATCTCCAAAGATTGAGTGGATAAAAAATTAATGGGTGGAATGCAGTCAAAACATAGCGTGTTGTACCTGCACAACTGCAGCTTAAAACCAGTGATCATTGACACCATCACGTATTAAAAATGCCATAATGAAAGCATGCATCACCAATAAATCTATATATCACATATAGATTTTTCTACCTTACACATTAAGTTAGCTTGAACTAGATTTGCGACAGGATGGAATCTGTTTAAAAAAGTAACCGTGAAGAGTAATAATCAATCAATACAGAGGTATTTCACCTTTACTTGAGTATCGATAAATAAATTTAAAAAAAAGGCTTCCGAACATTTAACTAACCATACGGACAAGATGACGAAGGTATTCAAGATGATTACGTCACCTTGCATCGCATTGTGGGTTAGGAAAAACGTTGGTTGAGAGATGAAACAGTTTATTTCACCGCCCAGAATTCGCGCCTGGCACTCATCTTGGTATCTTGTTAAATTGTCATATGTGATAAGATGAAATCACCAATTAACTCGTAAAACCATTGTTACGAGTTCCAATGGTGAATCAACAAATTAACTTAAGTGAAGTGGTCAAAGTACGTTGCCCACCTCACTTAAAATCAGATTAACGATTAGTGCACTCTTATCAAACAAGGTTATATTTTTTCAAACAAAGCTTAATGTTTATCAAGCCAAGTGCCATAACCCAATATTATTCAGAATGTGCCAATCGATTAAATTTTTGTTGCTGATAATCGGCATCACCAAATGTGGTGTTAATCATCATCAGTCGCTTGACGTAATGACCTACATCAAGCTCATCGGTTATACCCATACCACCATGCAATTGAATAGCTTCATCACCAATCAGCTTTCCGTTACGACCAATCATCACTTTCAATGCAGCAATGTTTTTAGCCAAATCGTCTGCGCCACTTTCTGCTGCGCATACTGCACGATACAACATTGACTTAGCTTGCTCACCAGCCATAAACATATCAACCATACGGTGTTGCAAAGCTTGGAAACTGCTAATAGCCACACCAAATTGTTGTCGTGTTTTGGTATATTCAATAGTAGTGGTATTGAGCTTTTGCATAATGCCCATGGCTTCTGCACACAAAGCGATAATGACATCACCAACGACAGATTCAATCAGTGTGTAACCTTGGTCGACGTTACCTAGAATATGATCGGCGGCAACGCGCACATCGGTAAGCTTGATATTAGCGACCAATTGTCCGTCCATCAGGCGATAAGAGGTGCGTTCTACGCCTGGTGCGTCGGTATCAATCAGAAACAGTGTAATACCTGCTTCGTCACACTGGTCACCTGACGTTCTAGCAGATACAACCACTTTATTTGCAGCCATACCGTTGGATACCACTGTCTTTTCACCGTTAAGGACAAAATTATCGCCATCACGTTTGGCTTGTGTCTTCACGTCAGCCAACTCAAAACGACTTTGACGCTCTAAGTAGCCAAATGCACCTTGTAGTGAGCCATCGATAATTTTTTCAATATTGGCGTTTTGTAGGTCTGCGTTACCACTTTTATTCAACAAGCCACCAAACATTAATACTGTTGCCACAAAGGGCTCAACCACGAGACCTTTACCCATCTCTTCCATCACAGCCATTACGTCGGTCGCACCACCACCAAAACCACCATGAGCTTCGTCGAAGGGAATGGAAAGCCAACCAAGTTCAGCAAACATTTGCCAGTTTTTAGGGTTAAAACCTAAGTCACTGGCAGCATTAGCACGACGGCTATCAAAGTCATATTCGTCTCGCACAAAGCGCTCGACACTGTCTTTGAGCATGTTTTGTTCTTCAGATAAATTAAAATTCATAATTAAAGGCCCAGTACGTATTTGGCAGTAATGTTTTTCTGTACTTCGTTTGAACCACCGTAAATTGTGGCGGCTCGTCCGTACATATAAGCTTGTCTTGCAGAGTGTCCAAAGGCATGGCCGATAGATTCTTCAGTATCTTCGCCGTGGATCACACCACTGTAATAACCGGCTAAATCCATATACATCTGCTGAATGGCTTGTTGAATTTCAGTACCCTTGATTTTTAACAGTGAAGACTCCACACCCGGCCCTTTGCCGTCTGCTGTTGAAGCCAACACACGTAGCTCTGTATATTCTAGGGCCATCAATTCAATTTCAGTATTCGAGAGACGATTCTGGAACTGGGTGTCTTCACTTAGAGGACGTCCGCCGCTCACTTCTTGAGCGAGTAATTCGCGCAGCTCGCGCAACTTACGTTTAGAATCGGCAACGGCTGCAATTGAAGTACGTTCGTGAGCCAGCAAAGCCTTAGCATAAGTCCAGCCTTTTCCTTCCTCACCAATACGATTAGCAGTAGGAACACGGACATTATCAAAAACAACTTCATTAAGACTGTGGTGATCATCAATAGAAGAAATTTTATTAACTGAAACACCAGGACTGCTCATATCAATCAACAAAAAGGTAATGCCGTCTTGACGCTTGCCTGAAGAGTCGGTGCGAACTAAGCAGAAAATCCAGTCAGAATATTGCGCGTAAGTTGTCCAAATTTTAGCACCCGTGACGATGTAATCATCGCCATCTAATTCAGCTTTAGTTTTTAAAGCGGCTAGGTCTGAGCCTGCACCAGGTTCTGAATACCCCTGGCACCACCAATCTTCATTTTTAAGAATGCGTGGTAAAAAATGTTTTTTCTGTTCGTCGTTACCAAAATCGTAGATAACCGGAGCGACCATTTTCAAGCCGAATGGCACCACATCAGGGATACCAGCTAAAGAACGTTCCGTTTCAAAGATGAAGTTTTCTGTCACAGACCAGTCGACGCCACCATGCTCAACAGGCCAGCCAGGAGCGAGCCAACCTTTATCATTCAGTTTATTCTGCCACTCAATTTGTGCTGCTTTGTAATCGCCATCCCGACTATTGATGCGCGATGCTAAATTTTCCGTCCAATTCTCAGACAAAAATGCACGCACTTGGTCACGAAAAGCTAATTCTTCAGCCGAAAATGTAATATCCACTTAGTGTTTCCTCTGTCAATTGTTCATCTCGGGACTGCCCCCAAGCAAGCCATTACTTTACGCCCCTTCCTTTCTGTTGTACTTAGGATAAAATGCCACTTAATATGGTATATGTGCCAAATAGTGCCAATGGAGGTAATGCAGTGTCCGAACCTAAATGGCGAGTTGCCTTACTTATTTATAATGGCGCCTGGGCTTCGACCATTTATGGCTCGTTGGAGTTATTTCACAGTGCTAACTTACGCCAGTCGCAAGATCAGCAATTTCAATGTGACCTGCTCAGTGCAGATAATCAACCGGTGCAACTCTATGGTGGCCATTCGATCCATGGCGATGCTGTAATAGGAGAGCAAACTTATGATCTAATTATGCTCGCGCACTACTGGGGAGATTTCGAACAGGTCACCCAGCAATATCCTGACATTCCGCCTTGGCTGGCGAAACAATACGCAAAGGGCACACGCATCGCTGGAATTAATAGCGGTATATTTTGGGCGGCAGAAGCGGGGATATTAAACGGAGGGCGAGCAACGACCTACTGGCGTCACCTGCGAGAGTTCGAACAGCGCTACCCCGATATTCAATGGCAAGCCAACCAAGCGAGTGTCGAACATGAGGGCATTTACAGCTCTAATGGTCAAAATGCCTCCATGGATCTTAGCTTGCACCTTCTGGAAATGTTTTGTGGTCCCTCCCTCGCCGCTGGCTTAGGCAGAGATATCAGCTCTGATACCCGTCGAATATACGATTTAAACCTCATCAATATCGCCGGTTTTCGACAACACCGGGATCTGGGTATTCACAGGGCACAGGATTGGCTCGATGAGTATTACACTGAAAGCTTGGAGCTTCAGGATCTCGCCAAACAAATTGGTATGAGTAAACGCACATTTATTCGCAGGTTTCAAAAAGCGACAGGTGAATTACCTTCTCGCTATTTGCAGCGACTTCGGGTTGAAGCGGCTAAACATCGCTTGGGTAATACCCAAGACAGCATTAAAACGATTGGAATGGGTGTGGGTTATCGAGATATTAGCTCGTTTTCAAAAGTGTTTAAGTCGCTGACCGATATCACGCCGCGAGAGTTTCGCGACAGATTACGACCAGTTTATGCTAGGAATACTTCAAAAGCCGACTAAAAATACGTTCGATATCTTTCAAATTTCGGCAAGGCTCAACACTGCCACACCAAGGCGCATATTCTGACATAATGGAATCGCCAGTATCCCAACTGTTGCGATGCTCCGGATTCAACCACAATACGCGTTTGCTCTGACGATACACCTTTTCCCAAATGTCAGTTCGGCCATCGCCTTCATTATTGCGTGCATCACCGAGCATGATAACCGTGGTTTTTTTATCGATGCTCGCCAAAGCTTGTGACTGAAAACCTGCGAAAGCTTTGCCATAGTCGGTAGACAAACCTCCCCAGCGTTTCATTATTTCTTCGAGCGCCAACTCAATACCTTGTTGCTTAAAAAGTTCTGTAACCTCGATCATCTCAGAGGCAAAAACAAAAGAACGCACTTTCGGCATAACGTCTTGCATAGAGTAAAGAAACAACAAAAGAAAACGCGCAACCCGACTAACCGAACCGCTGACATCACAGATCGCCACAATTTTAGGGCGTTCGATGCGCGTCGCTTTCCAGCGGGTGTGAAATAATGCTCCATCAAAAGCGGCATTAGCGGCAATGGTTTTACGTACATCCAACTGCCCCCGTTTGCGCGTTAAACGTTTGCGACTATGTTGCGAAGCTAATTTCCGTGCGGCTCGCTGTACCAAACGTTGCATTAATTTATAATCGAGACGATCAAGCTGGCTTAACTTTGCCTGCTGTAAATATTCCTCACGGTACTTCAGGCCTTTATGTTGAGCAAAAATTCCATACTGCTGCTCTACATAATCTTTCACTTGATCAAGCAGACGTGCTCGGGATTTTATCAATTCCCGTTGCTTTCTTTTGTGCTCAGGGCTGTTGGCGTCGGTACGAATTTCAGTGCTTAACAGATCATCCCCAAGGCGCTGCATTATTTTATAAGCAAAGTAATTTTTTTGAGTAAACAAAACAATAGAAGACAGTTTCTCATCTATAGCGGCCTGCGTGATTGCCAAACTCATATCTTTATTTTTACTTAGAGCCTTACCCAATGATGAACTTGGGCTAGTTTGCATCCCCTGCCCATCTGACATATCAGCTTGGCTTGAGTGCGGGTTGTTCTTTGCTTCTTGCGCATTCTCAGAGGACTCGATCTCGCTTTTATCCGCTTCTTTATTCGACGCTTTATTTGACTCTTTAACCGACGTTTTGGCTTTTCCAACACCCGCAAAATATAAGTCAAACAACTCCTCATAAATCACCTGATCAGCCTGTCGCTTAACCAAGGTCAATGCTAAGACTGTTTTAGATGTTTCGCGACTTTCAAGCCCTAACAGCTTAATTGCTTTTAATGCATCTAAGGACTCAGCTGGCGACACATCTAAACCCGCTTCACGCAGCGCCCCTATAAAGTCGGCAACAAAACGCACCTAGCGTAAACTCTTCAACAAGGCGGCAATTTCTGGCTCAACTAATTCAATATCATCCTGAAACTTGAGCAGTAAGTTTAACGTTTCTTTTACCCAGTGTGAGTCCAACTCTTCAACATTTAATAAAAGCAGCGCCCTTGCCCAGTCAATGGTTTCACTGACTGCGGGTGATTTTTTCAGCGGCATGTCTCTTAACTTGCCAATCAGTGCCACTATCTGTTCTCTTAGTTGTGTATCAAGGCCTTCCACTTGGGTCGCTAAAATACGACTTTCTAAAGCGGCATCGGGAAAAGGAATATACAGATGTAAACAACGGCGCTTTAGCGCGTCTCCGAGCTCTCGCGTGTTATTACTGGTTAACATCACCACAGGGGTAGAAACGGCCTTAACCGTGCCTATTTCTGGGATAGACACCTGATAATCAGATAACAGCTCTAGCAAAAAAGCTTCAAATTCTTGATCGGCCTTGTCTATTTCATCTATCAGTAACACGGCACCATCTTGACACTGTAGGGCTTGCAATAAGGGCCTTGGTTCCAAAAAATCTTGTGAGTAAAATATATCCCCAAAATCATGAAGCCGGGCGATAGACTCATCTAAACCCCGCGCACCTCGAAGCACATCACCCAGTTGTTCTTTGAGTACCTGAGTGTAAAGCAGCTGTTTGCCATACTTCCACTCATACAGTGCTTTTGACTCGTCAAGCCCTTCATAACACTGCATACGGATCAGCGGCGCGTTAAGATAAGTGGCAGTAATTTTAGCTAATTCAGTTTTTCCTACGCCGGGAGGGCCTTCAATTAGAATGGGTTTTTGCAAGTGACAAGCCAAGTATATTGCAGTAGCGACTGAATGACTGCATATGTAACCTAAGTCTTCGAAACGACTTTGGATAATCTCTGGGGAGGCAATTTTCTCTTGATGTTTTATGATCACGGATATCTAACACTCAATGATAAATATCAGACATTATTCACCTTAGATACGGCAAATACCAATTACTTATGGTGATTGGTATACTTGCAATCCATCGCACTTGACAAGCGAAGACAAGGTCGTACAATTTTTATTTAGGTTCTTTGTAAAAATAAAGGGTAAACAACCTATCAAAGACAGTAAAACCGTCTTTGAACCTAACAATTTTTACTCCTAGAGACTTCCATTTTTGAGTTCAAGATGACATTTATCGGTTTGTACTTTATGGTTGTTGCATGACGACCTTAAATATCAAAACGACCCCACGACAGTGCTACAGCAAGTCTCAAACAAAGCTGATGCAGGCCACTCTAGACTCTTTAATGGACGAAGGTGTGGATGGCTGCTCGGTGCGCAAAATTTGCGAACGAGCTAATATGGCAGTTGGGCTGATTAATTATCACTTTGGTACGCTCAACAACCTATTGGCAGCGGCATATTTGGATTTGGCATTTTCTTTAATGGACAAGGCCATAGTAGAATCACACAGCACCAAATTGCCTAGGCAACGGTTATCTATCTTTATTCAGGAAACCTTCAGCGATTCAGTAATGCAACAAAAAACCCTCCGCGCTTGGGTGGTGTTCTGGGGCATGATTGACAGAGCTCCCCAGATCAAAGAGGCTCATGATTCATCCAATCAGGCATTTCGCGTGTTTCTGGAGCAAAGTTTTTCTGAATTAGATCAGACCCAGTCTGTTAAACCTACCCCGCGTCTTGCCGCCATAGGGCTAACCGCAATCATTGATGGTTTATGGCTGGAGTGGTGTTTGTCTAGCGAAGTTTTTAGCGCCGATGAAGCAGTAAAGTTATGCGAGCAGTGGGTAGACGCCGCGTGTGGGTAGAGTGTCATAACCCATCATCCTTGTGCCAAATCCATAGGCATAGGTGTACATTAAGTTCCCTTCACATTATTGCCATGTTTATAGGGTTTGCATAAAAATCTTATAAAGTGTGCTAATAGCAGAAAACAGACAACCGATAAAATTGACTGCATGACGCCTTAGAGCCTAAAAGCGGTCATTCGAGTAGTCGAAGCCGACCGTCTGCTTTGCCCAAGATAGCGGACGTAGCGATTTATTGTGGTTTAGTCCCCTTTGAGCGATCAGCGGACAGTCAGGACTTTTTAAACAATTGACGTTTTTTGCCAATTTCAGACATTCAACTATCTAAAGTTTACTGACCCTAGAAGTTTACAAGCTACTGATTTAATTATAACTAATAAATAAAGTTCTATTGTTGCTAATGCCTACATGGGTCAAATTTAGATGCCTGCTAACATTCTTCAGTTTAGTGATGACTTCCCAATACCACCTCCCGACTCATAATCGGCAGGTCCCCTGTTCGAGTCAGGGTCGGGCCACCATTTTCCTGTTACAAATCATCGAGTTACCTCAGGCCCACCGACTTATAGATTTCGGGTCTCACCCATTTCTGTCTGAAAAACACCCTGTGCGGCTCTTTTGTACTCAGTCAGCCGCTGCGTGATTTGATACCCTGCCCATCACCGACGCATGCGTCTGGCGAAATTTTGGCGGAGAGCGCAACTGTGGAACTCTCAGGGTGATTTTCGAGACGGATTCTGGGTTAGGACGAGGGATGCTCAGAATTGAACGGTTTACGGGGTGGGTGGGGAGGCTGAAACCTGAATTCCTGGAATCCTGGAATCCTTGAATAGTGAGTATTGAGCAAATAGGATCTACGTCACCTTACTGCGGATCAACGATTTCAATCATTAGACAGGTTTGCGCCATATATAGTCATTCAAGCTTTTATTTTATTGCACAATGATTGACTAAAATTGGCCTCTGAGAAGCCTGCTGAATGGTTTTTTTAGTCTAGTTGACTAGCCAACTTTTAAGATGAGTATCTCTGTAAATTTCTAAATAAAGCGCAATCAACCACTGTGCCCTGGAAATTTGTGACATAACACTCTTAGCTTGCTAGGAATGAGTATGAAATATTTTTGTGGGTGGCTTAGGTATAGCCATAAATTTGTCTCTGCCCCCTTTAATTCCTTCTTTTCACAGCTGGCTAATGTGTTAATACTGAAATGTAAGTTTTTATTATATATATTAGTGTGTTAGGAAAAGTTCAAACTCCCTTAAACTGTTTATTTTTATGTACAGTTTAGTTCATGCCTGAGCAAAGTGGAGAAGCATGTTTAAAAATACACTAGCAAATGGAAAAGGAAGTAAAATAATGAAAAGTTTTAAAGGTATGTCAAGCGTTGTATTAGCTGCTCTTATGTTAGGAGGTTGTGCCAGTGCCCCCGTTGTTGAGATAAAACCATTCGACAAATCCGTAAGTTTTGAAGGCAACTATGATGAATCATGGTCAAAGTTAGTCGGCTTTATGAGTACCAATGATATCAGTATTGGTACTATTGAAAAGGATAGTGGGCTTGTGACATTGTCGGGCGACGACTTGTCTCCGGAGCTGATAGCTGAATATTGTGATGCTAAAGCACCATTTTTATGGGTGTTGACTGGAGGTAAAGGTTCTGGCTCTGTCTTAATGACCGAAGATAGTGGCTTCATAACTGCCACCGTAAATGTAAAATTTCAAGGAACATCTACATATACGATGGCCAACCCACCTCAATACAAAACAGCCAAATGTAATTCTAGAGGAGCTTTCGAGAGCGCTGTACTTGGAAGTCTTCAATAAGGAATGATTAACAAAAAATCAAAAATCATCATTGGCGTTAATTTTTTATCGCTAATGGTGGTTTTTTTTGCTAGCTACAGTCTAGCCACTGCCGAGTTTGATCAGACTTTTAAAAATGCAGTGAGTCAGCTTAGTAAGGAAAGAATTCCTCGTCCAGTTGTACGAAGTGATGATCAGGGGCGTGAGTTGGTGCAAAACATTAATTTCAAAATCTTTGGCGTAACTAAAGAAATATGTAATCAAGAAAAAATTGAACCCCAAAATTGCAGATGGAATATTAAAGTTGTCAGGGGATCAGAATTTAATGCATTTGCAACGAATTCGAATCAAGTAATTATCTCTTCTGGTTTGATAGATAAAGTTACTTACGAAGAAGAGATTGCCTTCACATTAGCTCACGAAATTGCTCACCATCTGTTGGATCACATCGGTAAAAATCGTGAATTAGTTTTTATTGGTGCAATATTGGGTGAGTTGGTTTTTGGTGATTTGGTGGCAGGGGTTGTTCTATCATCTGTTGTTCGTCAAATTGGATCACGTAAATATGAATCAAGTGCAGATGCAATTGCCTTACGAATTCTTTCTCTAGCCGGATATGACTTAAAAAAGGCAAGATACGTGTTGCTAAGAATGGCAAAAATGGATAAAAGATTAACATCGAAATTTATGCAATCCCATCCAAGTGGCATTGAGCGGATAGTTGCCTTTGATACGATAGTGAGAAAGTTATGAAGTACTTGATCCTTTTTTCATTTTTTTATGCTACCTCCAGTTTTGCCGAAAAACTATCACTTATATGTCACCCTTTTGATTACGATACCGAGACTCAGCAAAATAAACCCCTCAAGCAAGGAGCAGTTAGGTATGTGGGGCAGACATTAGCTGGATTCCTTGATTCTGACACTTATTCGCTAAGAGTGTCGACTGAATGCAAAGGTAAGGGAGCGGAAAAGGTTTGTTTAAATATAACGGATAGTCATTACTGCCCTAAACCGTCTCCAAGCTTCAAGTTTAGAGGGCTTAAAGATGATGACTCCATAGTAATGATCTCTGATAGATGTGATGGTAGCTGGACAAAGTACCAATTAATTGGCCGGAGTTCCGATGAGTCAGAAACATTGGCATATATGGAAGAACGGACCTATTTCCAGTTGAAGAATCAAATTCATTCAGGCATTAATATTTCAAAGGACAAGCCTGTATTTTTGATTGGTAGAGTCGGAGATGGGCAGTTTGAATCTCAGTTAGTAAGCTTTCGTAAGGAATTATGGGAAGTTAATATCTATGATCCTCTTAGGAATAAACTAAAAGTTTCGTTTGAAAGCTATGAAAACAACCTCCATGAGAGTTTTTCACTTATATCTAGCTGCTCTGATAAAAAATAAGTACTACCTGCAATAAGCCTAGGTTTGGTGCTAATTATAATAAGAAAAATGGGGTTATTAGCAAACTAAGCGGTCCTGTAAAAGTCATTTCAGAAACAATTATTTGCTACAGGATAAAATAAGCCCTCTACAGCTACATCATAGGCAATAAACATTGCCCGGTATTCTTCACCACAACTTTAAGTTGTGATAAGTCTTCATTGCCATTTAATTTAAAGCTAAAACCAATAAAACTATTTCGTGGTACTTGCAAGCAAACTAAGCCGGGTTTATGTTGATTAGCAACAGCTTCATGCAGCAATTGCTCACCGTTCATTAGCTGCAGGACTACCGGTGAGTCATTATCAAACCAACAAGCATAACCCAAAACATGTTGTTTATCTTTTTGCTGAATTCCGCCATAGCACCAAGGTTTGTTCGCTTGGCTTAACGCTAGACGCTGCTGTTGTATAGTTTTAACCTGTTGATAAAGTTTAATATCCGCTTGATTATTTTTTTCAATTAGCGCGATAACCGAATCATCCAACACCTCCACCGACTTTTCTCGATTGATATTTTCTTGCAGTGGGGCTAAATCCAATTGATAAAGCTTATTAAACAACGCCAAGCTTTGATTATAATCTTCGGTTATGCCAACAAAGCCGATTAAATTAGCAGGGATATTTTCTAAGCAGCGAGATTGTAAATTAATAAAGCCCTTACTATTAATAAAATCACTAATAGAACCTTGATAGTTATTCCATCTTTTAAAATGATTAAAGTGAGATAACACCTGTTTGACCGGATCACGCATTATGGTAACGAGCTGGAGAATAGGAAATGCATAACAAGCTGGTTGAGCATGCACATGGCCAATATATAACTGGGTTGTATCCATTTTTAAGCGCTGATAAAAACCATAATAATCTTTGTCACGATAAATTTTTTCTTTCAACCAAGCGGTCGTTTCAACCGATTCCACACCATAATTTTTGACTAAGCCATCACTGCCAAAATATGACTCAGCCGCCTTTTTAAAACTGGTTCCGCCCGTTTTAGGCAAGTGAATAAAAAACAGTGGATCATGCGATTTTGGCTTTTTATTTATGCCCGCAAGTCCCATCACTTGTACGCTAACATTCTTATCTTGCCAATCACTAATATCCACCTTAAAGCCACAACGTCCTGTGCCATGTTGCTTTAGGCGAAGGACATCGGGTCGATAACCATTTGCGGTTATATAGGACTTTTTCGACGAACTGCTAATTTCAATGTCCACTTCTGCACTGTGATCATCATTAACTCTTGCCCAGCCAATAACATAACGTTCTGAAAGGCTATCGACAACAAGATGATAATTGTCCAAATTCAATAAAGTATTGGCTTTCTTTAGTACATTTTTCATCTTAAGGAAAAGTCTTCTCTGGTGAGGCTCAAATTTGAGCTGTAAAAAGGATCATCTAAAAGTAAATGTCCCCAAGTGGCTTTCATATAATCGGACTCTTTATTAAATCGAGCCACTTTTTCGGGGTTATCTTCATGGCCTCTCGACACCGACTCATGATGATATAACTCAGCATAGGGTGTCCATAAATTACGATAGCCTGCTTTACTAACTTTTAAACATAAATCAACATCATTAAATGCCACGGTCAAATCTTTATCATTCAAGCCATCTACTTGCTCAAAAATAGCTTTTTCCACCAATAAGCAAGCGGCGGTTACCGCCGACAGATTTTGCACAATGTTTAACCGGCTAAAATAACCATGGGGCACTTCTAGCAAAATATTTGTGTGAATGCCCTGCCACACCACCAATACCGAGAATAACCCCTGCATGTTGAATGGTGTCATCAGGATAATAAAGCATGGCGCCCACAGAACCTATATCGGGGCGAACAGCATGACTGACCATTTCCGTTAACCACTCGGGGTTAATCACTTCAACATCGTTATTGATCAAGCCAATAACCAAGCCTTTAGCGTTTGCCACCGCAAAATTATTAATCGCCGCATAATTAAATGGGTGAGGATAACGCAGCAAATTAACTTGAGGGTGTTTAGCGATGTCAGCAAAATAAGCTAAGGCGACTGGGTCGTCTGAATTATTATCAACCAATAAAATTTCATAGTTTTTATAAGTCGTTTTTTCCAAAATAGAGTCAATCGCTTGTTTGGTAATATCATAGCCATTATAAGTTGGAATAATTAGAGAAACTAAAGGTTCTTGTTTAATCAACCAGTCAAGTTTATAAATATTCTCATGCTTACCTTGACTGACTGTAACTCTTAGATTTAAAGACGCAAAATGCTGCTGCAAGGCTTTAATACCAGCGTCGGTAGCATAAGACTTTTCACTGGCCTGCATTGCCGTTGAGCCTTCAATAGCCCGCCAGTGGTAAAGCACTTTAGGAATATGGGTAATCTTGCCATGATCTATTTCACGTGAATAACGCAGTAACAAATCATAATCTTGGCTGCCTTCATAACCAAGTCTAAAACCACCAATAGCTTTCACTATCGAAGTTTTGTATATGCCTAAATGAGAAACATAATTCTGGCTATAGAGTAAATCTAAATTCCAAGCGGATTTAAAATGAGGATCATAACAATGGCCGTTAACATCAATTTTATCTTCATCAGAGTAAACAAAATCAACGTCATTATTTTGCAATGCCTTCGCCACTAAATAAAGCGCATCGTTGGTTAATTCATCATCGTGATCCATCAAAGCGATAAACTCACCATCAGCAAGCGCTAATGCCTTATTAGAAGCCGCGGAAATATTTTCATTCGTACTTGAAAAAATAACCTTTACGCGATCATCGTTTTTGGCTAATTCATGCAAAAAGACAATCGTATCCGAGTTGGTACTGGCATCATCACAAACGCATAACACCCAATTAATATACCATTGCTTCACTAATGATTGATACGCCAAGGCTAACCATTTAGGCTCCACATTATAAACGGGCATAACAATTGAAATAAGGGGCTTATAAGCAAAGTTAGCTATTTCGCTCGCGATTTCTGAATTTATCTTTGGCTCAACATAAAAATAAGGCATAACCATATTAATATGCTGTCGGCTCCCCTCACTCATTTCCTTCGCACCATGAAGCACAAAATGCTCAAAAGGGGTGTGATAACCGCCTTGAACTAAAACATCAAGCACATCTGGAAACGCATTAACATAATCGAGCTGATTGAATAATTTACATTTGGGGTACAAATAACGTGTGCCCGCTAATACTTCATAAATGCCTATGATTGAAAAATGTTGCCAAGCACACGACTCATCATCAAGGGAGGAACAAGCAACATCGGTATTTGCCTTTAAATAAAGAGCAGGACAAAAAGAGGGGTTGATCGCCGTTAAAAAATCATCGCTAATAGCGCAATGATAGTCACCCGATATTTTTCGAGTAGCCGCTAACATTTCTTGCACGCCATGATTTAAGTAATGCTGAAAAGCCGAGGTAAACTTGCCCGCGGCAATTTCTTCAATAACATCAAGATTAGCCGCCAAATAACTTGTTTCACTATAGGCCGGCAAGCCTAATGCTATAAGACGTTTGCCATTTTTAACTTCCTCATAACCATGATCTTTAAAATGACGTTCTGCCGAAGTGGTTTTAGCGTTAATGGCTTGTTGAACATCGAGATTAGCTAGAATATAACTTTGCTTATTTGCGCCTAAGCTATTTTTAGTTTTTTTTCTAAGCAAAGCAACTACACGCTTAAAAATCATAACAATCCTTGGTGAAAATTTGCGTCATTAAAAATTCCTGAAAATTTGCCCATGATAATAAAAGTTAACGGCTTTCTGAATCATATCGTGTATTCAAGCTAACAAGCCTAAAATAAAAGAGCTATTATCGCCTCGATGTTATCTTACTGAAACCTTTAAATTCAAATTTTTAGCGTATTGGCTTTGAATATCAAATGACTCTTCTCGTAAGAATGAGAGCATATCAATATGATCAACACAAATTTTATGATCTGATAAAAAATTAAAAAAACTGTCTATACAGCACAACCTACTCATTTTATTGTGAGGAGGGGCATCAATGTCTAGAAAGTCGACATTATTATATATTTCAAATTCATCGGCTTTGCTTTTTACAATCGAGTCAAACTCGCCATAATCAGGTCGACGACGAATTAACAACATCTTAGCCCGCAATTTAGGCAGTATATCCAAAAGATGTATGGCACTGCCTTCTTCCCAAACAATCACTTTGGCCGCTTTTAAGTGTGACAATTGCTCTTCTAATGAGAATTTTTCAGGAAGAAATTCCACAAAGCCATTTTTTTCAAATATTTTTGCCACTGCATCAAAGCCAGCAACCCGACCAACAGATTTAAACTGTCGACGAGAAATAAACAGCTTTTCAGGCTTATTCGACACGTTTAAAGTATTAAAGTTAGTCACTTCTTTTAACTTACGGCTGTAATCTAAATAAGTGGTGGCCCCTAACTGACATGCAGGCTCAGGAATAAATAACTCTTCAACTTCAGTTAACCCATAAATAGATTTAATCATTTTTTTGGGAATATTAAAATATTGAATAAGTGCTGCGGCCTTACCTAACATTTTATTTTCGGTATCAGGTAAGATAATCACCCCATCAATAACATCTTTTACTTGCTGATATGCCCAAAAACGATGACAACCTTCTGACAACAAATGACCAAAATGAGTAGGAAGAACACCACAATATAAATATCGCCCCGGTAATTTTTGCACAGTATTTTCTTGCAGGTACTGATCTCTGGGAGCTTTACTTAGCAGCGAAAGACCATCTCTAAACAATTCAAGATTTGAATTATCGATACCTTCACAGCTATCTTCAGTTAACCCATGAATAAAACCATTTCCTTTAAAATCATTTACCGCAGGAACGATTAACGCATTCGTTCGATTAAATATTTTCATTAATACTCCATATTTATAAAATGGCTTTGGAACTTTTTAGCCTTACTAAGCAAAAAAATTATTCACGTATAAACTATGTCAAAATAAATGTTTATCACACTAGCGCAAGTAAAAAATCAGCTACGGGAAGCGCTTGTTCTAAATTATGTGAAAACAGTTGATTAATTGACGAAAAATAGCCGGCTTTCACTCCTTTAAGAATATAAAATAGATGCCAATATTGAAAATATAAGGCATCATGTATTTTGATTTTAGAAAAAATGACGTTTTATTTTACTTATACTCATCGCAATCCAAAATTGTCTTTCGTACTCTCCCAAAAGACGATCATCAGCAACGATTGCCTGACATTTCGTTGGTCCGCGAAATTCTTGACTGGGAACCGCACGTGTCTCTCGAAAAGGGGCTGGATCGGACGATCACCTATTATCGGGGTCGTTTGACTGTTGCTGCTGAACAAGATACCGGGGCGAGAGCTAACGTTTAAGAGGTCATAAAATGCTAGCGTCAGTTCGCCGTTTTCTAACTCGGCCTAGTCTTTTCAAAGAACCGAATTTTGACGGAGTGCACCTGAGCGTGGTGAACCATCTTGGTTCGGTACAACACTACTATCACTTCATGATGGGTTTCGTAGTGCCGTTAATTCATATCTGGCCCGAAGTCGTAGCGAAAGCAGCTGGGCGGCCGATCTATGTGCGCAGCTGTGCAGTGATGGACCCTATCCTAAATGCGCTCAAACTTGAGGGACTGTGCATACTTCCCCTATCGACACACTCGTCGCTAAAGGAAAACACTGACGATCTATGTCGGACTGGACATCGGTTGGATTATGTAACTGTGTCGGGCTACGACACGCCTGCTGAATATGATCGCGAAGTTTTTTCAGAAGTGCGGGCTAAGTTATTTGATCGACTAGCCGTCGAAATCGCGGCAGAGCGGGTATCGTTGGAGCCTATGTTTAAAGGAGATGGGCCGAGGATTTTGATCATCGACCGATTGCCACCAGACCCCTTCTATAAATCCGAAGACTGTGAAGTGAAGGGCGGGGGCTCCGAAAGACGTTCGGTTGAAAACATAGTCAAGTTGGCCGAATTAGCGCGTAGCCGGTTCACTTCAGTGGCATCGGTTACGCTTGAAGGGCGAAGCTTGGCATCTCAGATGGCCCTGTTTTCCATGGCTGATATCATTGTTGCGCAACATGGCGCTGCATTGGCCAACCTGCTTTGGGCGCGCAAGGGTGCAAATGTTGTAGAGATCTTGTCAAACCGGCATATTGGGTCCCAATTAGTTCCGTACTTTTTCCCGAACTTATCTGCAGCAATGGGGCTTCATCATAACGTACTTCACCAACCCATCGAGCACGGCCCTGTCAGCGTGAGAGATTTTTTGGCTTCGATGGATGCACTTGCGCTGTCACATCCAATTTCAACTATCAACTAATACATCGGTTCAAGACTCTGGCTATTATTGTCTATCGCACACTTGCTAAACATATCACTAAAAAAGCAGGCTACAACAAAAAGACGGCACAAACGGGAGCGGTAACATTAATCCAACGATTCGGCTCAGCGCTGACAAAACCGCGGGAGCGATTTTGAACTGCCGGAGGCCTGCTCCTCAGGGGTGAAGGACAGGACGCCCGAAGTCATTTAAATATCCATTTTCATGAAGCACATCCATTGGTGATCTAAAAGATACTCAGACACCTGAATACAAAAAATGGCGGAGTCGCAGGCTTGAGTACATCCAAATAAAGGTAATATAAAATGTGCAAGCGATTGTTATTGATAAACCTGACACTAAGATAACATCACGTAGTTATTAGGCTATTTTTGATGCTCAAAATTTAATTATAATTGAGTGATTGTAGATTGTCGTTATTATGGGTGGCATAATAAATTTCGCTGTGGTAATCATAATGTTTGTAAAGGTTGGTAAATTATCCGGTTTACATTTAAGTCTTGTAATATTATTCATTGAAATTGCTACTAATATATACTGATACAGATTTGCAGATATATAGGTTTTCAAATCACCATTTAACTCATTAGAGAAAAAATATTATGTATAAAAAAATTGCGCTAGTTGCCCTGTTATTATCTGTTTCATCGTTAACATTTGCTGGAGAAGGTGAGGCTAAAAAGAAAAGTAAAAAAGGCAAATGGGCACCTACTGAACAATCATGCGCTAAAATAGATAAGCAACTTGCTAAATACAAAGGAAAAGAAGGCTTTGAAAAAAAATTAAAGAATGCCGAAAAGAGAAAAGTAAAGTGTGTAGCCAAAGGTTAATAACATAATCCTGCTATAGCTATATATGCTGATGATTTCCTGTATTGCTTTAGGTAAAAATAATTGACTCATCGGCTTGCCATCAAAACAATATGATTACACCTGTATAGGTTTAATAAACACTACCCCAAATCGAATCAATAGTTCCGGTCTGAACCCATACCCATTGCGTGATGTGGTGTGCTTGCCCCTCTAAGGTTACTATGAGGGGAAAACACACCATAAAAGCGAATGATATTCAGTCTCGGTGGTGTTACTAGCGCGGCGAGTTTGCCGATGAGAGTGAAGAATACGTGTGAAGTGCCATCACAACAAAGGGGTTTTAGCTCATATCTAACTCGTCCGTTTTTTGTCTTACTCATATATGCTTTATTATTTGGGGTTTCTAATTACCTTCATTTATGAGCCAAATTTATACCCAAACCTTTCAATTTCTTCATGGTAAAGATTGTTAATAATATTACGGTTTCTCACATCATAAAAATCCCAGTAATGATCATAATGCTTTAAATTTTTTGAGGGAATTCTCGAGATTGGAATATTTAATTTTGAAGATATTGTGTTGATCTCCGAACTGAAATTCTCATACTTATAAATGTCATCCACATCTGTTGTGTATTCAATTTGGGGAATAAAATGATCACCAAACTCTTGCTCATAATACGAATTATTCTCAACTGTATCTCTAACAACATTAATAAAATCATTAAATGGAAGTATCGGTCTTTTCTTGGGCAATGTTTGGCGCCAAAAATAAGTGCTTAATATTCTCGCCCAAGGATTTCTGATAAAAGTAAATTTGTAATAACTGTCGTACTTACTTTTGCCCATTTTTTCACATAACATATTACATGTTAAATGCTGCAATGAAGGGCGCTCATCCGGTCGTGAACTATGGAATAAATTAATATTAAATAAGCGTTCAATAGTTGTTCCACCTGTTTTGGGAATATGAAGGAAAATTATCTTTTTTTTATCATTGTATGGCATTTTCAACCTCAAAAATTCTAACACCGTGCAGTGCAGCATCAATTGTATCCATAATTTGAGCGGCTTGTTAAGTAATCATTTTTTAATGGATGAGTCGGTTGCAATTGCCAGATAAACCATACTTCTAGGTCAATTATCGTGAACATCCCTTTTCTTTTTTAGCTATGTTCATGCATGATTATATTTGAAAAAACTTAAATCAATAGCTTATATTATTTTAAATACACATTTACGTGTAAATATAATCATGACTTTTGAGAGAGCATACGGTAAGGATCCGCTAGTTTAGAAACAAAATAAGTATCAACTACTTCCCCTTTGTTTGTTACTGGATAAACAACTTTAGTGATTTGATTATCAACAGCAGGTTGAATTTCAGTCTTTTTTTCAGCGACTGAGGTTTCTGATTCGGAAGAACAAGATGCTAATAGTCCTACCAGTGCAATTACAGCAATTTTTTTCATGTTGTAGTGTCTCTTTGTTTAAAAAATAGTTTTTTGATTCTCAATTTTCATTCTAATTTTTTGCAATCTATTAGTGATTTTTGTGTAACGATTGAGTCTTTTAAAAAAACAGCACTCTGGGTCGGCTTTCAAAGCCGCGCTTCCACCAGGCGAACAGGAAAACCAGGAGTGCGGCGCTTTCTGCCATTCGCCGCGCACCGCAACTGGGACAAAAACCTCTGCGTTTACAACTGAATGCAACTAGGTGTTCATGATGACAATCTTCACAACGTACTCGCAAAAACCCATATTCCAAACGACCGCACATACTTGGGCAAATATTTATCTTGTTGCCCCATATGGCTCAGAAACTGCGGGTAATATTTTTCAATAATTTGATAAAGAAGGGTCTGCTCTGGTTTATGACGTTCATACTTTACCGTTCCCTCTCTTCTGGCATCCTTGATAAGTGACATAGCTCACCCAGAATGCTGTTGTTTCATACAGTACAGGTGTGTTTTTTTATTGTTGGTATGCTGGCCCTTTATAGCGCAAATATAAGGGCATTAAAGGTTGAAAAACTAATTAGCCCACCGACTACTTCTCGCCGTTTTAATGTCGTCAGGGGTTCTGCGTACAATAAAATACCGCTCTTTGAGGTATTCGTTGTGCGCGGCCATGTTAATTTCACGGGTATCTCTGCTCGGAATGGTAGCATTTAAGCCCAATTTTTCTTTAAGTGCTGTGACAATAGCGGTAGATATTTCGTCATGTACCGCAAAAATGTCAAGCATATCTCTGTCGTAGGTGGCTGACCACAGATGTTTATCACTTGCCGCTTCGATTAACTGTGCGGTAATTCTTATTTTGCTACCTGAGCGCCTAACGCTACCCTCAAGTCTATTGTCGACCTCCCGCTCTTCAGCCTTTGCCTTTAAAGGCAAAGGCTGAAGAGCGGGAGGTCACGTGAAATGTTGGCACCTGTGCCAGCACGTTGAGTATTTTTTCAGAGGTACCGGCTGAGAAATATTCTTGTTCGCTATCTGATGACATATTCACAAAGGGCAATACTGCAATGGAGGCATCCGGCACCGCCTTTGTTGTTAATTTGCAAATTATGGAACAATAGCTCTTACAAAAAATGGGATGTCTGGTGCTTACAGTTGCGTTATAATCAGTGCTAGATAATTCTATAATAACAAAGTTGAGCATATCTTTGTCCCACATGAGAAACTGCGAACGTTGCTGTGATTCATACTTTTGCAACTATTCAGGCAACCTGTGGGATCATTGTCCTGCTTGCCGTCGCAGCATGTTGGACTTGCAAGACCGTCGGCATTATGATGCCTTGCAACAACAGCTACAGTACGCATATGGCTGGGGCTATAATATAGAATATGACGTTGCCCAATATGATTATATTCTAAACGAAGATGGCAGCCTTACATATAGTTGTAGGCCTAGTCATATTTATCACGCCCAAGTAAGGCAGTTGATAATTGATGGCTTTCTTGCCCGAATCGCCCAAGAATATATTGAGGGTGCTACGTCGCAGTATATGCTTGATATGGCTTACGGCGCTGGAGTTGATGAAGCCTGCCACTCATCTTTTTTTATTCGTCATGAAACAAAAGGATTTACCTTCACTTATAGAGCGGAACCGAAAGTGCATTTTGTCTTTAACGATGCTGGAGAAGTTATTTCTATGATTTATCCGCCATTTCAAGATGTGGCTATGAAAGCAGCATATAGAAGAGGATGCGCGGATTATATCAAATTAAATTCAGAAGTATGCCATACCCTTGCTGAACAGCATCAAAAAAAGGCGCTTTTAGCTAAGACTGCTGAAAAGATACGTGAGCAATATTGGGTTAATGAAGATGCTATAAAGTATTTCACTCGATTAAAATACGTCATTTACGTACCTTGGACTGCAATTTACTTCATGGCGTTAGCAGGGGTGGTATTCATGTTACCACATGACGTTTCAGAGGGCTGGTGGCCTGAAGCATGGCGAGCAATTCAAAAGATATTTTTCTTCATAATTACTTATTTAGTAATGACTTTACCTTCAAATGTCATTAACAGCTGGATTAAAGACGCAAACAACGACCTCACTTTAAAAAAACAAGAAGAGCTACTGGCTATTAATGCCGAAGGTAAATATGTGGATTTTGATCATCTTGACGAACTATCCCCAATGCCATTGGATGAAGAGATTAATTCAAAAAAAGAAAATAAAACACTCGTTTTGGTACGTGATATCGCTATCGTATTTGGCGGACTAGAAATTGCAGTTTATATTTACGTTGAGTATGTTTCTCCGTTTGTTTTTCAGTCGCTGCTTAAATAACATTTATAAAAATGGCAATTCAACCACTATTAATGGCTAAGTGTTAAATATGAGGTTAAGCGAATAATGGGTAATTCGTTTTATTTACACTAAGAAAATGACTACGAATAACCCGCAGTCGATCTTTATGTACTTTTAGCACATGGTGGATTTAAAAGTAATTAGCGTTAAATTTACCGGCCATTACTTTAACATGAGGTGAATTATTCTTGTCCGGTATACCAGTACTTAACAATATCCTCTGCCGGTTTACCGCGGACAGATTGAGAGGTGTTAGGGAAACCTTCAAAATTCGGAGTTAACGTGGGTGAAAGCCAATAGCCGGTATGAATGTCGACACTGTTAATCATAAAGGTATTTTGCTCTTCAATCGCTTGCATGATGCCTTCTATGCCAACTGATTGCACAGAAAAATCCGTAACAAAACTTTCTTGAATACAACTGACTTCAGTCCCGTCTTCTAAACTTCCGGGGGTACAGAAACCATCTTCTTTCCAGCCATTGAGAAAAAAGTCTTCACGGCTTTGCACTTGAATAATAAGTGTTACCGGTAATTCTATATTTGACATACCGTGCCAGCATGGTTGGTTAATATCACCACAATATATTTGCATATGTTGATTGGTCAGTGACTCAAAGGTTTTCTGCTTGACCAGTTCCGTTGTTAGTTTGGCATCTTCTTCAGCGTTAAATTGATTTCCGCAGCACTGTAACGCATTGATTAAAATACTATCTACTCTGGAAAATATTCGTTGATCATTAATTACAGTCCCTATTTGCCCCCAAATAATATCGCCGTCAAAATTGGCTCTGATATCATCAATAATTTCGGCAAACCGCACAATATAATATTCTTTTAATTCGTCGGTATGTAAGGTGAGCCACATCGCGTTCCAGTCAGCAGAAATGCCTTTTATAGCTATTTTTTGGGCATGTTTTGCCTGAATAATCATATTTTTTTGATGTGCATCTAATATTATTTTAAGCTTGTTCAACGTGAGTTTCTCACCCTGCTCAACAATAATATCGCCATCGACATTGTTTTGAGTAAACTGCCAAGAAAAATAAATATCAATGTCGAGCAAACGTGCTTGCTCAACAATATATTCTACATATTTTTTAGGCGTATGATAATTAGCTTCGGCTACTACCCATGGTTCTTGGCTATCGTTCCACTGACCATAATTGTAAACCCAAACCCTTTGTGCACCTGAAGCACTCATCGCCTGTAATGCTTCAAGATACATCAATTTTACATATTCATCTCTAGAACAATTATTGCGTTCAGACTGGGATAGGCCATCATAAATCCAAATAGGGGAATAGTCTTTAAAACTAATACCTCTAACTATATGGCTAGAAAGTTTACCTCTGGGGGAGGGGGTTTCAAATTTACCCTTATAGGATTCAGGGTAGTCAGCAGAATGAGGGTTGACGCATGATGTCGTTACAGTTGACGTGGTTACGGTTGGTGGATTTGAGACGGTATCGCTATTATCACCTCCGCCACAGCCACTTAGGAAAAAAATAACAACGAATTTAATAAAATACTTGTTTGAGAAAAACATTCGCAACCTCTAATAAATGATGTAGCGTATAGGTAAAATACAACGTCACTTTTCCTAAAATCAAAATACATGATGCCTCATACAGTATATTCCAATTAACAAATGAGTCTTAAGTAAGTAAATTTTTAGGCTCGTTTATTCTGTTCAAAGATCTGGTTAAATAATTCATTACGTTCTTTTTGAAGTAATTCAGCACAAGCATTATCTGTCATTTCCATAGCTTGCTCATCTAGTATTTCAAAATGAAAGTCTGCTTTCAAATATGTTTTGGCATTGGGTAAAGATTTTAGTTTCTCATAGGGCGTCATCATACTTTTGTAAGGGTATGTTTTATGTTGTTTCCCTTTATCATCAGTGGTGACTTCAGGAAAGAAACAAGGTCTATGATAATTGATATACGGGTAAAGATATTTTAAATTGAACGTATTGATTAACGGTGCCCATTTCTGTGGAATATGTGTGTAACCAAACTGTTTTCTTACAATTGATGCATTTTTACTTTCTGCTAACGCATTATCGTTTGAGTGTCTTGAGCGTGATTTTGTGAGCTCTATTTCAAGTTTGGTGAGTAATTTACACACGTGTTTGTTGATGTATTCAGAGCCATTATCTGAATGAAACCCTTTGATAATAAAAGGAAACGCGGCCATCATTTGCGTGAGTACTGGGATGAGGTAACGCTCACTAATACGTTCAACTGAGCAAACAACCTCAAACTGTGTCACCTCATCCACTGCATTAATATGATACACGCCTTTTTGTTTATCTAGGTCTCCTTGGTGCACGGTATCAATACGAATATAGCCAGGCTCGCCGTTGGGTTGAGGTTTACGCCGTTCGCCAATAGGCACTTGTCTTGATTGTGTTTTGGTGAAGTGTCTGCGTTGTTTTTGGTAGCCTTGAGAGTGCCTCAAGTTATATAAATGTGAAACAGAGATAGTGGCAAGCATTTGGTATTCTGATTGCTCAAACGTATTGTAGGCACGCTCCAACAGCTTTTTAGTGGCATGACCACAGATATCATCATGCCTTGCGTCCATTTCAGCCAGTAGCTTGATATCCTTTGTACTGTAAATGGTTGAAAAGCCGTTAGTTCGGCAAGGTTGCCAGTTAATTCTGCCGACGTCCTTGTATTGTTTTATCAATCGAGTGAGTTGCTGCAGCGAGTAGCCTGTCACCTTTTTAAGGTATTGATTGACGATCCCTTTGTCGGTTTTTTTTAACGTGATATAGCGAAATTTTATCAATGTTTTTTGAATGAATTGATATCGCTGATTTTTATCACCTAAAACGGTAAAGGCGACGGCTTGGTTACCTTGAATAAAGCGTTCAAGCTCTTCAATAGTGGTGAGGTTTTCTATATTCATGATCGCTTTCATCTTATGATCATGAACAGAATTTAAGTCTTTAGACGCATTTCATTTTGGAAACACGCAATTAGTTAAGACTCATTTCATATTGGACAAGGCTCATACTTTACATATTGACATCTATTTTATATTCTTAAGGGAGTGAAAGTCGGCTATATTTCGTCAATTAATCAACTCTTTCTACTTAATTCAGAATTCAAGACAAGCGCATCCCGCTGTTGTGCAAACGAGTTTTGTTTATGATGATGAACGGCTTTTATTCAAACAGACTTATCTGAGGCGGTGCTCGACTTTGTGGGGGCAATAATTCAACGACTTCGTCATTTTTTGTATTCAGGTGACTGAGTATCTTTTGGATCACCAATGGATGTGCATTAGGCACATCCCTGTGCCTAACCCTTGCGGGCAGCATGCGCTGTGCAAATCGTCTTTCCTGCCGATTTGTCAATGCTCGCTATAACCTTAACTGCACCACCGCATTGCTCACAGGTTTCAATGTCGATGTTAAAAACCCGTTTAAGTCTTTGCGCCCAGGTCATCGATTGGTGTTTTTGTGCCCGTGTTTTTTCCTGCCCTGTCGGCAAGGCTTGTTTAGTCTTATTTCGGAAAGACGGCGTTATTGTCACGCGGTGCCGACTGTTTGGTGGAGGGCCACCCCGTGGAGGGCCACCCCGTGGAGGGCCACCCCGTGGAGGGCCACCCCGCACAAATACGCCATGACTAATTCATCAGAAATGAATTAAGCCAACCAGAGGTTGCCTGCAGGGTGAGAAACAGGAACGTTTCACATCTAAGCGCCTCAGATTAACGCGGGGTCTGGGTACCAAGGCCGCTAAACGGGCAATAAAATCCAGCGGCTCAAAGATGGCAGGCCGTCAGTCAAATTTGATTGATATATGATTGACTTACGCTCAATATAGCCTGATAGTTCGAATTCTCTAACGTCCGCAATAGGTCGATTTAAGCCTTTTCTAGACTAGAACCTTATGTCGGCCGTGGGCGGTATCGGCAGCATTACCGCTACATTGCTGATGGTGACTTACATCTATTTCTGGCAACTGGATGCGATCCAGACGTCCTTACTGTTTGCCGGTCCCATTATTCTCGCGGTACTGTTGTCGGGCGTGTTTTCCAAATCACTGAATCGGCTGTTTGAAAACAACAGATACTGCGCCTGACCTGTGCCCTGACCAGCATTAACCTGCTCTGGCTGACGCCGTTGAAATTGTTTGACCTACTGCCAGATAACAGCACGGTGGTATTTGCCTTGATCTACTTCAACTGGGCAATACATATGACCATGAATATTCTGCGCGTGATCACCGTTCACTCGATGCTGGCTGATATCGTGGATGAGCAAGAGTTGGCCACTGGCAAACGAAAGGCGGGCGTTGTTTTTGCTGCGGCTTTCTTTTCCTCCAAATTCGTAGGCGCCTTTGGCTACCTGATAGCCGGCCCGTTTCTGGACGTGATAGGCCTGCAGGCTGGAGCGCAACCAGGCGAAGTATCCAGCACGGTAACGTGGGGTCTGGGCCTGATTATGGGCCCGGGGCTGGCGATTATTATGCTGTTACCGGTGTGGATGTCATTCAAAGTGAATATGAGTCACGCCAGTCAGTTGGAAGTTCGCCAGGCCCTGTCACAGCGACAACAGGCAGCCGGAAGAGGCGACAACGCCTCCGTCAGCACACCAAGATCGCACTGAGAGTCGAGATTACCGAGTTCAATCAGCAAAGATGCCACTGAAACACCGTCTAGCAGGAGTGTTTAGGCACCTCAGTGCGGGAATGACCGGAATAGATCTACGATGGGAGCGATACGAGCATAATGTCCGGTGGAAATTGGTGGAGTTTGTAGGTATGCATCACCTGATGTTACCCATTATGGCGACTTAATTTGGCAACACCGGCGAGCTTTTCACTTAGCCCTCATTGCAACGCCACAGACTAATGGCTAATAACTAACTTGATAGTGCCATAAACTAGAGGCTGATAAGTCCATTGATTTCTTCACTCAGCCTAACATGAAGCTCGGGGCTGGCATCGGACGCGTAAACCAAAAGTATGCCCTCTAAAACCTGATGGCGGAATTGATTCAAATCAATGTAGCCACTAACCCAGTCAATTCGCCCAAGCCGGTTGCTATTGTGAACTCTTTTCATAATCGTGCTGGGTTCGATATTTCCTAAAAACAACCCACTCTCGTACCACTCTTTTCTCGGTACTGCCAGTTGCTGTGCCCGCTGGAAAAGTCCATCTGGAATTCTAGGGTCAAACAATCTTACTTGATCTGCCGACATAAATGCGGCGCGATAAAAATCCGTATCCTGCTCAAATACAGCAACCACGTTATCGACGAAGAACTTTGCATTTTCAATAGGGTCGATAGGCGGGTTGAGGACATTACCCTGCATTTGTTCAATTAAATTCGAAACTAGCTCTCTAATGATGTCACTTTTTTTCCCGAATAGGTTGTGAATCGTTGGCGTAGTAACCCCAGCCTCATCGGCAAGTTCACTTATAGTAAAGTCTTCTAAACCTTTTGCAGCTATTAGACGCTTTGCTAGATTAAATATGCGTTCACGCCGCAATTTTTTATTTGCCTGACGAGTTACATTGCCTAATGCTTGTCCTGACTTTTTCATACTAGCCAAAATAACACATGATAGATGATCTAACTATCACTTTTTTCTGTGAGTAAAATCTGTAGAACCAAGCGCTCTAATTTTTTAAGGAGGATATATAAATATTGGAAAGAGACTGTGTCGGAAGAAGAGTCATTGTTAAGCGTAAAAGTACTTTGCGCCAAACGGGGTTGTACCCATTATTGTGCCTATACGGCCATATCCAACATCACCATGTATAAAAAGTTCTTGTTCCGAAATGTGATGAATATATCGCGCAGCATATTGCTGTCGGCATCTCCTGTGCCGCTGGCGAGTTTGGGAATGTATTGCCAAGTGCCGGCAATGCAGATGACGCTAAACAGTATGACGAGCAGGCCGTTGACCCAGCCAAAAAAATGGTAATTGTCGATGAGGAAGCGGCCGTCGAGGCCATTTTCTTCCTTAAATAAAAAAATCATGGCGGTGGCCGAGACAAGAGTGCCGATAATCCAGGCCATTTTGGTGCGCACCGCAGCCAGCTGTGTGCGTTCGTGATAGTCCTCGGTAATCTCTGCACCCAGGGCCAGGTAGGGCACCATAAAAAAGGTCAGAGCTGTGCGTACCAGCAGTATGCTGATCAGCAGCCAGGTAAACAGCTGGCCTTGGTCGCTCAGCACACTGCCGGGTGGCCCGTACAGCATGACAAAACCCGCAGCCATTGGAATAACAGCGCCAATCATTAACGGGTGGCGGCGGCCAATGCGCGAGCGCAAACGGTCTGACCAGGCGCCAATCAGTGGGTCGCTGATACCATCCCAGATAATTGAAATGCCGATGGCAAGACCGGTCAGCGTCCCCGACAGGCCCAGCACCTGCTTGTAGTAAAGCAGGACAAAGACCCCCATTGCCGCCTCTTTGAGTGCGTGACTGACAATGCCCGAGCTATACAGCAGACGGTTATGCAAGCTAAAACTTGAGACGTCATTGGAATAAGTTTGAAAATTTCGCATTAAAAATTCGAAGCAGGTTCCTAAGTGTAATATGTGAGAGTATGTAATACTGAATAATACTATGTAAAATCAGCCGATCCATTCATTGTTTTAAAGGCGTAAATGACTCTAATATATAGGGTCTGAGTTATAGCTCGCTTACTCCTAGTATTGTAATGAAACCCTATCTCAAAACAAGTTGCCATAAGTTCCGGCATCAGTTTTAAGCGCACTATTTTACAGAGCCCGGGTGGTGAAATTGGGTGACACGGTAGTTTCAGGTGCTACTGCTCTCATGGGCATTCCTCTCCCGGGCAGCATAGTCAAACGTAGCCCATCGTCAATCATAACTTTACAAGATTCAATGGACCTAGCTTCAGACAGACTTTAGAACGCTGGGATCCAGTCATCACTAGTAAGAGCAAAAGCCAATTTAGTTCAATGCATTGAGCTCTTCGGGCGTTAATAGATTTTTTCTGTCAGCCATATTGGCCCAAATCTTAGTCGGTAATTTTTGATAACCACGGTTGTTTGCTGCGGCAACCTTCGTGGCAGTGCGTGTCCCAAGGCGCAGCAACACAGGCGTGACGCCCAACATACCACCCACCAGGTAATGACCATTCTATTTTCACGGCGAATAGCTGTTTGGTCGATGGATAAAAACATTGTTCGGCATTCTTTGAACCACGCCGACCTGTTTTTTTATAGTTTCTAGTCGTTTTTATGTGATTTTGTATCGTCTTGCATGCGATTTTTTTGATGGCAGGCCCGTATTTCAGATTTAATTATAAAGCAGATTTAACTATTCAGTAATTTTAATTAACAGACAAATTTTATTAATACATAAATCTGTTGACTTTCTGAAGCGAAGGGAATTATTATGGGTTTCGCAGCAACTCAGACCAGTTCGATGAGGCAGCAACTAACTGTTTCTTGCCGAGAGATGCATTTGTTAATAGAAGGAAAAAAGTATGAAAATTAAACTTAAACTTGCGATCGTATTAGCATCCGCTCTCGGATCCGCTAGTCTTAGCACTGTTGGTTACGCTGCCACGGCTTCTGACAACATGGTCGTTTCGACGGCCGTTGTGATGTCCTGCACTATCGATGCCGGTGCGTTAACTTTCGCAAATTATGATCCGACCTCAGCAAGCGATAATGATGCTGAAGTTGTCATAACATCGACCTGCTCTAATGGCGGTTCAGCAACAATTCTAATGGGTGTGGGAGGGGTTGCAGCTGTAGGTTCTACCGATGCCATTCCACTCCGCCAATTGTATAATAGTGCTTCTGGTGCCCCAAGGCTACCTTACTTTCTGTATCAGAACGCCGCTCGCGACACGGTTTGGGGAAATACATTGGGCACAGGAGTAGCATTCACCGCGGTTGAAGGCACTAATTCGTCTACGCTCTATGGTAGGATTCCTGCGGGACAAACAGCTAGCGTCGGAAGTTATAATGACAACGTCAATGTAACCCTCGAATATTAATGCTAACACGAGTGCTAGAACAGGCCGCTTGCGGCCTGTTCTTTTTTGTCGTTTGCGCTAGCATCGCTAGCGCTGGCACAATTGGGGTGAGTCCGGTGCGTGTAACACTATCGGACAGCCAGAAGATAGGTTCGCTTTCCGTGCGCAACGATGGTGCTGAGCCAGTAACAATGCAAATGGAGGTACTGAGCTGGTCACAGCGGGAGGGGAATGCTGTTTTCGCAGCTACTCGAGAGCTGCTTGCCAACCCACCCATTTTCACCATTCCAGCTGGAAGCTCGCAGTTGGTACGAGTTGGGCTGCGCCGCGCACCTGATGTGCAGCGCGAGCTGACGTATCGCGTCATCCTACAGGAATTGCCGCCGCCACCCGATCCTGATCTTACGGGTGCACGTATGACGTTACGTATCAGCCTGCCAGTATTTGTTTCACCCGAGATCGAAGCTAAACCAGTGCTGCACTGGCAGGCGGTCCGCACCTCGCAAGGCGCCCTCAAGATCAGCCTGAGCAACAAGGGCAACGGCCACATCCAAATTAAAAACTTCAAGCTATCACTGCTTGATAGCGCGCAGCCTTGGGTAACCCTACAGGCTTCTGATTATGTGCTAGCTGGTCAGAGCCGCGACTGGATCGTGCTGGCTAGCCCGGAAAACCCAGCTCCGCCGCCAGGCGTCACGTTACAGCTTTTTGCTCAGACGGATGCCGGTGACATTGAGGCCGAAGTCATTATTGCGCCTTGATTTGCAGCAGGCAGGAATGGTTGTTCATAAGATTAATGGCATCAAGTCTCTAAATGCACGCCTACTTCTGCTGGCTATGCTGACGCTAACACCGCCAGCGGCGCTGGCGGAAGACCCAGATCATGATGCAGACGAAGTATTTATGGCGGTGCTTATCAACGGGCAAACACAAGGCACCGTCGTTATACTGCGCAGCGACGGTCGTCTGTTCTCGGGAGCTCAAGATCTGCGGTGCTGGCACTTGCACTTGCACTTGCCGAATACTGCTCCTCTTACCCACTACAGCGAAGACTTCTTCGCGCTTGATGCGCTGGCGGGCCTGTCGTATAAATTTGATGAATCCAGTCGCTCTGACCACCGCGCTTAGCTACTTAACGGCAACGACCCACTATATGCGACTCACCGGCATGATTGATGTAGATTTCGATGGTGTCTGCCATGACGCCCTTTCTTCCGGCTACGCGGCTGTGTCTTTTTGGGCAGTCGGTCTTCATCAATATCTAGTCCCTGGGTACTAGTCCCAGAGTACCAGTACCACGATCAGCCACGTTTCCGAAACCTTCAATCAAACCCAGGATAGAGCTCACTGGCGCATAGATACTCATTGAAACAGAAGGGTCTCCTTTCCCGACCTTATAGCGTGTGCCTCGGCTGATGAATGCGCGTTCCGCCATAGAGACTGTCGAGATGCGGCGTTTTTTTGCGCGCTACAGCAATGTCCAGTCCCAGTTTGATGAGGGCTTGCCGAGCCGCTCTTGGCAGTCTGCTCGTTGCAAGTGTCTTCATAACACGTCTTGTATATTGAACGATAATTCATCTAAATGTTCATAATAAAAGATGTTATGGCCTAAAAACTGTCGCTTGCCAATATCGACAACATCGTCGCTGCCCTTAAGACACCCTACGAATCAATCAACTGGATCTGGTTATAGGTCCTAACCCCTAATTTGCTGACCCCTAATTTGCTTATAAACCACTTTTTTGCGTAACCAGCCACGCACATCATCGCTCTGAAGTGACAGTTAAGTTAGCAGTACCACACTCGCTGCAAGCGGCGAGACGGTGCTCACTGAAAACGTGTCCTTGATGACGATGTCTTTGAGGGCTAGGTCACAAACTTGCGGTTACCCCCGCACTTTACTCCGACCCCTATAATTTCTGTGATTTTTGATGGCAGGCCCGTATTACAGATTTAATTATAAAGCAGATTTAACTATTCAGTAATTTTAATTAACAGACAAATTTTATTAATACATAAATCTGTTGACTTTCTGAAGCGAAGGGAATTATTATGGGTTTTGCAGCAACTCAGATCAGTTCGATGAGGCTGCAACAAACCCTGCTCTTGCAGAAAGCAGCATCTGTTTATAAAAGGAAAAAGTATGAAAACGAAATTCAACCAAAGCAATCTTAAACTTGCGATCGTATCGGCAATCATGGCTTGCTCCGCTGGTCTTAGCGCCAGTAGCTACGCTGCCACGGAAACGGCCACTATGACCGTTTCCTCGTCCGTTTTGACTGCCTGCACTATGTCGACCGGCGACTTGACGTTCGGCGCCTATGATCCGATCACTCAGGCAAATGTTGATGGTACTGCCACGATAACATCGACCTGCACTTTAGGCGGCGGGGCAATCATCACATTGGGTCAGGGTAATAATGCAGACACTGGTTCAACCGATGAAGATCCTCTTCGCCAGATGGCTGATGGTACTAACCGTCTGAAGTATCGCTTGTATGGGAGTAACGATCGTGCCGGGGTATTTGGAAATACCGAAGCTACAGGACAAAGTGCCAATGGAACTGGCGAAGCTGTTACGACTACAGTCTATGGTCGGATCGTTGGCACGGAAAACTCGGGAACCCCTCCAGGAACCTACTCCGACGGCGTCCTAGTCACACTCACTTACTAATGCTAACAAGCATGCTAAAACAGGCCGCTTGCGGCCTGTTCTTTTTTGTGGCTTGGGCCAGTGTCGCAAAGGCCGCTTCTTTTGGGGTGAGCCCCGTGCGTGTGACGCTATCCGAGACCCAGCAGATGGGCGCAGTCACCGTGCGTAACGACAGTATTGAGCCGGTGTCAATGCAACTGGAAGTGCTGAACTGGTCACAAGAGGCGGGCAAGGATGTTTTGACACCCAGCCGCGAGCTGCTTGCCAACCCGCCCATTTTTACCGTGCCAGCTGGTGGCTCGCAGTTGGTCCGGGTTGGGCTGCGGCGTGCGCCTGATGGACAGCGCGAGCTAACCTATCGCATTGCGCTACAGGAATTGCCGCCGCCACCCAAGCCCGATTTTATGGGTTCACGAATGTTGATGCGCGTCAGCCTGCCGGTGTTTGTTTTACCCGAGGTCGACGCTAAACCCGTGCTGCGCTGGCAGGCGACTCGCACCTCTCAAGGCGGCCTCAAGGTCAGCCTGACCAACAATGGTAACGCCCATATCCAAATCGCTAACTTCAAGTTGTCGATGCCCGGTAGCGCGCAACCTTGGGTGACCAAACAGTCGTCTGAGTATGTGCTGCCTGGTCAGAGTCGCGACTGGAACCTGCGGGCGAACGCAGAATATCCGGCTCCGCTACCAGGGGTCACCTTACAGCTTTTTGCTCAGACGGATGCCGGTGACATTGAGGCTGAAGTCATTATTGCGCCCTGATGTGCGCCAGGCAGGGATCGTTGCTCATAAGATTAATGCCTGCAAGTCTCTAAGTGCAGGCCTACTTCTGCTGGCTATGCTGACGCTAACACCTTCAGCGGCGCTGGCGGAAGACACGGCACTTGCTTTGGACGGAGTGTTTATGGCGGTGCTTATCAACCAGCAACCACAGGGGGTCGTCTTTTTATTGCGCAGCGACGATCGTCTGTTCGCGGGGTCTAATGATCTGCGGCGCTGGCGCTTGCACCTGCCTGATACTGCCCCTCTCACTCGTGACGGCGAAGACTTCTACGCACTTGATGCGCTGGCAGGCCTGTCGTATAGATTTGATGAATCTAGCCAAGCGCTGATGGTTCAAGCGCCCCCAAGCCTATTTGATGCCACGCTGCTACAGGGAACGGTGACCGATTTCAGTGCGCCCACCCCGGCGTCGCCCGGCGGCTTTATTAATTACGATGTGTTTGCCAATCATGCGCAAGGGCGAACAACGAGCAGCGGGCTGCTGGAACTGGGCGGGTTCGGCGGCTGGGGTGCAGCCCAAACCGGTATTTTGGCGAAAGACCTGAATGGGCATGCTAGCGCCATCCGGCTTAATACCACCTGGACGCGGGACCAGCCCATGCAACTAGCCAGCCTGCGATTCGGCGACGCGATCAGCGGCATGAGCAGTTGGGGGGGAGCGGTACGGTTCGGCGGTGTACAGTGGGCGACCAATTTTTCCACCCAACCTGGCTTCATCTCTTTCCCGCTGCCGGGAATTTCTGGGGAAGCGGCGCTGCCCTCCACCGTGGACCTTTATGTTGACAATGCGCTGCGCATGAGCCGCGAAGTGCCCAGCGGGCCGTTCAGCATCCAGGATCTGCCGGTTACGACTGGCCAAGGGGATGCACGTTTGGTGGTACGCGATATTTTAGGGCGCGAGCAGGTCATCACCCAGCCCTTCTATGCCACCCCCCGCCTGCTGCAGCAGGGCCTGCAAGATTATTCTTACGAGTTGGGGTTTGTGCGCAAGAATTTTGGCATCGACAGCAACAACTACGGCCGCGCCCTGGCGGTCGGTTCGCACCGCTTAGGGATCACCGAGCAGTTCACCGGCGAGATCCACGGTGAGCTGCTCGACCATCAGCAGACCTTAGGGCTGGGCGGCGTGTTGCTGTGGCCGCTCGCGGGTGTACTGTCCGGCGCCCTCGCCGTGAGCCACAGTGAAAAGGGAGTGGGCGGCTTGCTGGAGCTTGGATTTCAGCGTCAGGGCCGCTACTTGAGTTTTGGCGCAAAAACTCAGCTCGCCAGCCAGCGCTTCGCGAAGTTGGGGCTGCAGCCCGAAGAGCTTGCGCCCCGACACATAAGCCGGGCGTTTGTCAATTTGGCGACTAGCGACCACGGCTCCTTCACAGCGGCCTACACGGAGCAAGCCTTCCGTGACCGGCAGGGGAACAAGATACTGGCCGCGAGTTATACCAGAAAAGTAGGGGGTCTAGGCAACCTGAGTGCGTCTGTGACCAGGCTTCTCAGTGGGGACGCAAAGACGACTTTCAACCTGAACTTCTCTGTGCCATTAGGCAATCGGACCAACGCCAGCATCAGCGCGTCGGCGCAACCAGGCCGCGAGCAGGCACGTTTACAAGTGAGCCGGGGTATGCCGGCAGGTAGCGGGTTTGGTTATCGCCTGGTTACCGGGGTGGGCGATTCAGATTACCGCCAGGCGGGGGGCAGCGCGCAAAATGAGGTCGGTACCTATACCCTGGTGGCAGACCAGTCCAGCGGCCAGACGGCTTTCCAAGGCAGCGCAAGCGGCGGCGTGGCTTTCCTGGGAGGTAGCGCATTCTTGAGCCGGCGCATCACCGACAGCTTTGCTGTCGTGCAGGTGCCCGACTATTCCGGCGTGGGCATCTACGCGGACAACCAACTGGTAGCGCGCACCGACGCCAACGGTAGTGCACTGCTGCCAAGGCTACGCCCGTACCAAAAGAACACGGTGGGCATCGAACAGGCTGATTTACCGCTGGATGCGCAGATCGATGCGGTGCAGCTCGACGCCGTGCCGTATTTCCGCAGTGGCCTGCTGCTGAAGTTTCCAGTTAAACGCTCGCGCGGGGCGCTGCTCACCGTGGTGCTGGAAAACGGCGAACCTTTACCAGCGGGCGCACAGGCGCAAATTATTGGAGATAACGTCGAAGACCATGAAATCTTCCCCGTCGGCTTGAGGGGCGAGATTTATCTAACCGGGCTGGCGGTGAGCAATCGGCTGCGAGTCACTTGGCGAGAGCAGAGTTGCGAGTTCGTGCTGCCTTTCCCTGAGTCGACCGAGCCGCTGCCGCACCTGGGGACTTATATCTGCACGGGAGTAGAACCATGAGAGTATTGATTAGCCTGAAATTCCGCGTCTGCCGAACTTTTCAACCAGCTCGCTCTGCAGCGGCAAGTACCTTTGCGGGCAAAAGCAAGGGTAACGCACTGGTGGCCTGGCTGATCTCATTAGCCTTTGCGCTGACAGCGCAGCAAGGGCATGCATGCACCCTTAACGTTACAGGGGTGAACTTTGGGAATTATGATGTGTTCAGCAACGCAGCCCTTGACAGCACCGGCAACATTGACGTGAACTGCCCTAGCGGCGTCGGGTATTCCATGACCCTCACCGCGGGCGGCGGGACCCATACGCAGCGTGTCATGGGCAGCGGCGCCCGCAGGCTCAACTACAATCTTTACACCGCCGCTAACCGCGCTGTCGTGTGGGGCGACGCCACCAGCAGCACGGCTAGAGTAAATGGCACAGGTATTGGTGTGAGCGTAAATCACGGGGTTTACGGACGCATCCCCGCCCTCCAAAACGTGCACGTGGGCAGCTACAGCGACATCATCATCGTGGAGCTAACGTTTTGACAAAATATACGTGAAAAAGTGCGCGCATCTTATCAAAATTTTCTTTATCAAAACCTGCCATGTCCAGATAGCGCAGAGCCTCTTCACGGTTGCCAAGAACCCAATTAAATCTGGCTTTTAAAAGGTTAACATATGGCTCTGAAAACAGTGCTATGCGTTTTTCAACATACTCAAACCATTGTTCAGTTGCATCAAAATCTCCCATATCCATGCTTGCTGTCAGTAATCCTTGAATTGCATGACTGTTGACCGGATCAACTTCTAATGCTCTGTTATACATATTAGTTGCTTCGTCCATCCGGCCATGAGTTGTCAAAATTTCACCCGCCAATGTGTAGGCCCCAGGATAATAAGGATCATTGGAAATAATTTGGGAAAAGATCTCCATGGCTTTTGTTTCATCGCCCATCAGGTAATAACCCCAGGCAACATTATTCGCAGCAATCGGTGATTTGGGATCCAGTTTTAGTGCTTTTAAAAAGAGCGTTTGAGATCCTTTTAGCTTGCCACTTTGTTTTAGTAACGAGCCGTACCACATATATGTCATGGCATAATTTGGGTTCAGCTCAATCGCCCTCTTGAAAGATTGTTCCGCTTTAACTACATCTTCCCAACTCAGTAATAACCCCTGAGATGCGAAGGCTGCAGCGAACTCTTTATCTATTGCTAGCGCCTTATTTATCGCTCTTTGAGCATTTTCACTCGCCAGTTTCTTGGATGTATTACCGTAAAGCGCTGACAATATAGTAGAGTCGGCAACACCCACGTGGGCTCTGGCATAATTTGGGTCGAGTAACACAGCACGTTTAAAATGGGTCATTGCCTTATTGATAGAGGCAACACTTCTATGAGTCAGCTCTTTTTGACCCTTGCCGTGTTCAATCATGGCATCTACATTCAATGTTTCTGCACTAATATAAATTCTTTGAGCACCCAGCAACGTGACTTTCATTTTGTTGACCACAGCATTGGCTATATCATCCTGAATTTTAAATATATCCTGATAGACTCGATCGTAGGTTTCTGACCAAAGGTGCTCGCCAGTACTGACTTTAATAAGTTGTGCGGTCACCCTTATTTTATTGGTGGTATCATTTTTGCGAATGCTGCCTTCAAGAATAATATCCACACCAAGCTCTTTGCCTATTGCGGTGATGGTTTTATTGGTCACCCCTTTAAATGCAAATGAAGATGTTCTGGCAGCAACCTGTAAATCTGGAATTTTAGAGAGTAAATTCAACAGCTCCTCAACCATTCCATCTGCAAAGTATTCGTCTTCGGGATCACTGCTAAATGCCACAAAAGGTAAAATGGCAATGGACTCTTTTTTACTGTTCAACTGTTCATCTTGGGTATTAATTTTAGATCCGATGGCAGGAGGAACGGGAGGTAATAGCTTACTGTTATTATTGTTTAGTTTATCTGCAACATATGAATTTTTGTCATCGAATAAATATTGTGAAGCGAATAAAATTGTTGTCATAACCAGCAATGATCCCACCACGGCTAGAGTGGCTTTTAAATTAATTGGCTGTTCACCTTGTGAATGATTATCTGATGAAACTCTGACAATGCCATTGGGCGTAAAATTAAACAACCAAGCAAATATTAATGTAATTGGGAAACCTGCTACAAAAACCTGTAACAACATTGTCATCACTGAATCTGGTAACCCTAAGGCAGGAACCGACAAATCAGCAATTTGTATTAATGGCCAAGCTGAAACAGCATAAATCGTTGCGACTTTAAAAATCTGTCGCTGCCTAAGCTGATATAAGATATTTTCCAAATAATCTCTCCAAAGTGCACAGAAGGAAGTTTGTCTGCTCAATCTAATCCCTTAAGTTACAGTGCTCGATTTATAATTGCCGTGCCATTGATAGTCTTCATCACCAAAGTACCTAAACCATTACCTGATACAAAGTGCAACTGTTGTTGCTGCATATGAGAAGTGTTAGGTAGGTCGGTGGTTAAGTTATTCACTATTTCACCACCAAATTGACTGAGTACTTCACATTTAGCGTTAAGTATTCCGGAGGCCTCATAATGTAAGTCTCCTTTTACGCTGGTCATTTTAACCTGAGCATCCTTTTTGAGACTACCTGATAGTTTGGTATCTCCAGCGATATTGTTGGTACTCACATTGTCAATTTCAGTTATATCAGCCCAAATGTCACCAGTGACAGTGCGGAGTTTCACATCTTCGAAATTGCCAATTATGCTTGTGTCACCCTGTATGGATTCGATATAGGCGGTGCCATAAGACTCAGTTACATTAATATCCCCACTGATTGAGGACACCTTGATACTGATGCGCACGTTATTAATCAACAATTCGCCACTAATTGTTTTGCCTTCAACGCCCGCGTCTATGCCTGCAATATTAAAATCAGTATCTATACCTTTGAAGTGAACTTGGACATTTTGTGGAACAAATATTTTAAGCCCGTCAGTGAACTCACAGCACTTTGCAGCCTTAGCGATTCAAAAAACGTGTAAAGGATCCTGACAGTGGGGAAATGTCTGGTGTTGGCATAAACTTCTCAATCAACTATGAGCTGCGTATAACGGCTATGGCAGTCACTACAGCTATTAACGTTTTATTCAGTAAACGCAATGAATATTTCTTCTTAGCCGTCCCAAAGAAGAAGTTAATACACTTGTCTGTAAACGCTTACTCACAGTAACAGTTTAGCTAATGTAACCTGAAATTTACTTGGGCAAAGTGTGTAAATACCAGTTTAAAAAACTCTGCTGAAAACGTTCCATTTCAGATAAGCGTCCCGGTTGATAAAATCTAGAATTCACCCCTTTTTGATTGTTCATAATAATGGTTTTATCGGCTTGGGTGGTCACATCCCAAAGCCAAGTGAGCTGGTCTAGTTGATAGTCCTCCCCTTTTACCGCCGACTCATTTACAAACCAGAACACCTCGCAGATACATTCATCCACAGAGATAGGCAGAAAACGGTACCCAAGCATGTGGTCGTCATAGATTAGAAAATAACTTAGCGGGCCAATCATCAATTCAGACGCGCCGCCATCGTAGTTTTTTAATGAACCAAGCAATGGGGCGACAGGTTTGCCGCCTACACTGCCGCTCAGTGCATCACCAAGCAATGGGTTCCTGTCATATTGATACCCTTCTTGCCCTTCTTCAGCTAAGTCGAAATAACGATTTAACGCTTTAAATTTTGGGTTACCTTGATTGGCCTGTGAAAAATTCTCTTTGGCTTTTTGAAATGCTTTGGGAGACTTTGCCATAGCATGAATTTGCGCAAACTCTGGATGGGATACCGCACAGTGATAACACTCTTGATAATTCTCAACCGCTAACTTCCAATTTGCAGGAATACGATATGACCTCCGTTCGGCCAGTTGCATACTCTTCATACCAAATAAATCGAAGGGCTGGTTAAGATCTTGGCGAAGAGAAGTAAGACTGGGTGCATCTTCACTTAAACAAACATAAATAAGTCCACCTAAAAGCGCTACTTTTACCTTATGCAAGCCATTCTGTGAGGGCTCAAAATCATCTGGCATATTGCGCGCCGAAATCAGTTCTCCGTCTAGGTTATAGCTCCATGCGTGATAGGGGCAAGTAAGGGACGTTTTTGAACCTGATGGTTCAACACAAATTTTTGAACCACGATGACGACATACATTCAGATGCGCCTTTACCTCACCCACAGCCGAACGTAAAACAATCACTGACTCAGTATCAAATTCAAAGGTAAAATAGTCACCCGCATTGGGTATTTGCGACACATGCCCAGCGAATAACCAATGTTTTAAGAAGATGTTTTTTATCTCAGCCTGATAAAGATCAAGATCTGTATAAAACGCTTGAGCCAGGGAATACCCGGGCTGCTGTGTGGCCACCAGTTGTTTAATTTTATCTGATTGTGAAAGTGTCATGCTTGAAAACCAACCTACTTGAGTGGCGATATTGACAGTATTGAACGAGTGTTCAATACTGTCAATCATCACAGAGACAATTTCTAGGAAAACAGATGTTAGATGCAATCATCATAGGCGGTGGTCATAACGGGTTAGTATGTGCCAACTATCTTGCTATGTCGGGTAAAAAGGTGCGTGTACTAGAGCGTCGCGATGTAGTAGGCGGTGCGGCTGTTACCGAAGAGTTCCATCCCGGTTTTCGCAATTCAGTGGCCTCTTACACTGTGAGCTTGCTTAATCCAAAGGTCATTGATGATTTACAGCTACACCAAAATGGTTTGAAGATTGTGCACAGAAAAGTGAATAATTTTTGGCCACATGATAACGATGATTTTTTAGCCTTTGTGGTGGGCTCGGATAATTTAAAGGCCGAGATAGCACGTTTCTCAAAAACCGATGCTGATGCACTCGACCGTTACTTTAGAGACACGGGTATGGTGGCTGATCTTATTCGAGACTTTTTGCTGGAAACACCGCCCAATGTGGGTGGCGGGATCAGAGATATTTTTAAAGCCGCAAAATTTGGTAATCGCTTACGCAAACTTCCCATCGAAGATGAACGCATAGTATTAGATATTTTCACTAAAAGTGTCTCAGACTTTTTAGAATTATATTTTGAAAACGAATATGTCAAAGGTGCCTTTGCTTTTGATGGCATTGTTGGCAATTACGCCGATACACAAACCCCAGGCTCTGCTTACGTGTTGATGCACCATGCATTTGGTGAAGTTAACGGTGAAAAAGGGGTGTGGGGCCACGCTATTGGTGGCATGGGTGCCATTACTCAGGCGATGGCCAAATCAGCAGTGGCTAAAGGGGTTGAAATACACACCGATGCTGCAGTCAAGAAAGTGTTGGTTCGTGATGGTCAAGCATACGGTGTACTGCTAGAGAATGGCCAGACACTAGAAGCAAAAGTGATTGTTTCAAATCTCAACCCAAGCCTATTGTATAACCAATTAGTGGATGCAAAAGAGCTACCAGAAGACTTTGCGCGGCGCATGAAACATTATAAGAACGGCTCCGGCACCTTTCGTATGAACGTGGCGTTAAGTGAGCTACCTAAGTTTACTTGTTTAGCGCAGCAAGAGCGAGCCACTGCAGACCACCTCACAGGTGGAATTATTGTTGGTGCCACATGTGATTATATCGACCAAGCCTACCGTGACTCAAAACAACACGGCTGGTCTAAGGCGCCCATCGTAGAAATGCTGATCCCTTCAACACTTGACGATACTCTTGCCCCAGAAGGCCAACATGTGGCGAGCTTGTTTTGCCAACAGTTCGATCCAGATATCGATTGGGATGAGCATCGTGAAACAGCAGCAGATTTAATTATTGAACAAGTCGAAAAAGTTGCCCCGGGGTTTATACAATCTGTGTTGGGTCGCCAACTTTTGAGCCCCCTTGATCTTGAACGTATATTCGGGCTTACTAAAGGTGACATTATGCATGGCAATATGAGCTTGGATCAGATGTTTAGCACTAGGCCCCTGTTAGGGCATGGCAACTATCGTTCGCCCATCAAAGGTTTGTACATGTGTGGTGCTGGCACGCATCCCGGTGGTGGAGTCACCGGGGCTCCTGGGCACAATGCAGCCAGAGAGATTATCCGAGATAACTAAATAAATGTGAGGATTAACGTATCGAGTCCGACCAACACAGCATAATTGATAAACCATTAAGCCGCTTCGACTCGGTACTCGTTAGTGTCATATTACTGACTCTAATGGGCGCAGTAATATGGATGTTTGGCAGTGATTCACTGTCTGGTGCCACTCAGGTTGCGATGATGGTTATCGCTTTTTTTACTGCGTTAATTGGGTTAAAAAACGGGATCAGTTGGCCCGAAATTGAAAAAAGCATCGTTCGGTCATCCACAAAAACAACCGGTCCTATTTTAATATTCCTGTCTATCGGCGCATTAATTGGCAGTTTTATGTTATCAGGCGCGGTGCCCAGTCTGTTGTATTATGGGTTGAACATATTATCGCCCACCTATTTTTATCCACTGACCTGTTTAATTTGTGCGTTAGTCGCTATCTGTATTGGCAGTTCATGGACGACAGCGGCCACTATTGGCGTAGCGCTGATGGGCGTATCTTATGGTTTTGCCCTATCACCTGAAATTACCGCAGGCGCGATTATTTCTGGCGCCTATTTTGGCGACAAAATGTCACCCTTATCTGAAACAACCAATTTAGCCCCTTCTATTGCTGGCAGTGATTTGTTTGAACATATTCGACATATGGCTTGGGTGTCTGTGCCAAGCTTTGTGATTGCAGTATTCGCCTTCTTCGCTATCGGTTTAAATACTGCGGTTACACAAGGTAGCCAAACTAGTATTGACGCTTTTATCCAAACTCTCGACCAACATTTCGATATTTCTCCTATTAACCTAATACCTGTGGTTTTATTGCTGTGGCTAGCGGTTAAAAAAACCCCTGCCTTTTTAGCCATAATAGGTGTATCACTATTAGCTTGTATGTTTACCCTTATCTTTCAATATGACGTTTTGCTTAATTTTGCAGGTGGGTCCAGTGCGCCTTTGTTGTTCAAATCATTATGGACGGTACTGTTCGACGGTTTTAGCATCAATACTGAGAATGAAAGTGTGAATAGCTTATTGTCCCGTGGTGGCATGGCCTCTATGGTGAATATGGCGTGGTTGGTGATTGCATCCATGATGATGACAGGCGTGCTCGAAAGAATTGGCTATATTGATGCGTTGATGGGTGTACTCGTGAAGTTTGTTCGCTCAACTGGCTCACTTATCGCCTCCACTATGGCCACATGTTTAGGTGTAAATATAGTCACGGGCGACCAATATATGTCATTAGTACTGCCCGGCCAAATGTGGAAATCTGAATTTGCCAAACACAATCTAGCCAATGTGAATCTGTCTCGTACCTTAGAGGATGCAGGCACCCTCACCTCACCTTTAATTCCTTGGAATGCCTGCGGGGTCTATATGGCGGGTACTCTGGCAGTAGTCACTGTAGGTTATTTACCCTATTGCTTATTCAACCTCATCAACCCTGTTATGGCGCTTTTATTTGCATTCTTGAATGTGAAAATTTTGCGGGTAAAGGAATTATCCTTTAAATAAGACCCCGTCCGCATAAAGAATCTAAACGCTCAATGCTCTATTAAGGGCATGGATCCATGAAGAAATGGGAAGTCTAAAGGCTCATATATCACTCTTGTATACCGATGACGATTGGTAATAGTTTGAAACCCAACTACTCTTGTCATTTAACAGATACAAACTGAGACTAATCTTGTTGAGAATATATTTATATAGCCTTTTTTTCATGATAATTCTGCCGACACTGCCTAATGTTCAAGCAAATGAACAAATAAATCAGACCATTAAGGTGCCGTCTACGGGCCATTTATTCATTGACATCGATCGCGGCTCCGTTGAAGTGAAGGGTTGGGATAAAAATGAAATATTAGTATTGGGTGAATTAGATAGCGACACCCAAACATTAATGTTCAAGAGTAAAGGAGAGAAAACCTTAATCAAAATAAAGATTAGCGAAACTTTTTATCGTGGCAATGCACATTCAAGCGATGGCAATGAGCTTAAAATATTTGTTCCACAAAATGTCCAAGTTCACTTCAAAGGTATAGATACTGATTTTAATATTGCAGGCATAGACGCGGGCGTTGAAGGCAAAACAATTAGTGGCGAATTGTTGATTAATAACGTGCGCATCAGTATCAAGGTGTCCTCAATCAGTGGGGATATTAATGTAACTGAGTCTTATGGCACCGCCTATATCGAATCCATACAGGGTGACACAAGCATAATTGGCAATTTCGAAGATGTGAAACTCCGCACTGTCACTGGTGACATTTGGGCTGATATAACTGAAATTGACAATGTGAGTACCAACAATATCGCTGGAGATACCAAACTATCAGGTAGTCTCAAAAAGGATGCTCAGGTTAAAATGACCAGCGTAAAAGGAGACTTACATTATGAGGCCTCCGGAATACTTAACGCTAAATGTGAAGTACTCAGTCAATTTGGTGGTGAAATAGTGAATAACTTAACCACCGACCTACCTAACACTTCTCATATGCAGCAACAACAATTGCACTTTGTATCAGGTAATGGTTTAGGTACTTTGGTGATGAAGACTATCAATGGCACGGCAATTATAAATCGAGCACTGTAACTTAAGGGATTAGATTGAGCAGACAAACTTCCTTCTGTGCACTTTGGAGAGATTATTTGGAAAATATCTTATATCAGCTTAGGCAACGACAGATTTTTAAAGTCGCAACGATTTATGCTGTTTCAGCTTGGCCATTAATACAAATTGCTGATTTGTCGGTTCCTGCCTTAGGGTTACCAGATTCAGTGATGACAATGTTGTTACAGGTTTTTGTAGCAGGTTTCCCAATTACATTAATATTTGCTTGGTTGTTTAATTTTACGCCCAATGGCATTGTCAGAGTTTCATCAGATAATCATTCACAAGGTGATCAGCCAATTAATTTAAAAGCCACTCTAGCCGTGGTGGGATCATTGCTGGTTATGACAACAATTTTATTCGCTTCACAATATTTATTCGATGACAAAAATTCATATGTTGCAGATAAACTAAACAATAATAACAGTAAGCTATTACCTCCCGTTCCTCCTGCCATCGGATCTAAAATTAATACCCAAGATGAACAGTTGAACAGTAAAAAAGAGTCCATTGCCATTTTACCTTTTGTGGCATTTAGCAGTGATCCCGAAGACGAATACTTTGCAGATGGAATGGTTGAGGAGCTGTTGAATTTACTCTCTAAAATTCCAGATTTACAGGTTGCTGCCAGAACATCTTCATTTGCATTTAAAGGGGTGACCAATAAAACCATCACCGCAATAGGCAAAGAGCTTGGTGTGGATATTATTCTTGAAGGCAGCATTCGCAAAAATGATACCACCAATAAAATAAGGGTGACCGCACAACTTATTAAAGTCAGTACTGGCGAGCACCTTTGGTCAGAAACCTACGATCGAGTCTATCAGGATATATTTAAAATTCAGGATGATATAGCCAATGCTGTGGTCAACAAAATGAAAGTCACGTTGCTGGGTGCTCAAAGAATTTATATTAGTGCAGAAACATTGAATGTAGATGCCATGATTGAACACGGCAAGGGTCAAAAAGAGCTGACTCATAGAAGTGTTGCCTCTATCAATAAGGCAATGACCCATTTTAAACGTGCTGTGTTACTCGACCCAAATTATGCCAGAGCCCACGTGGGTGTTGCCGACTCTACTATATTGTCAGCGCTTTACGGTAATACATCCAAGAAACTGGCGAGTGAAAATGCTCAAAGAGCGATAAATAAGGCGCTAGCAATAGATAAAGAGTTCGCTGCAGCCTTCGCATCTCAGGGGTTATTACTGAGTTGGGAAGATGTAGTTAAAGCGGAACAATCTTTCAAGAGGGCGATTGAGCTGAACCCAAATTATGCCATGACATATATGTGGTACGGCTCGTTACTAAAACAAAGTGGCAAGCTAAAAGGATCTCAAACGCTCTTTTTAAAAGCACTAAAACTGGATCCCAAATCACCGATTGCTGCGAATAATGTTGCCTGGGGTTATTACCTGATGGGCGATGAAACAAAAGCCATGGAGATCTTTTCCCAAATTATTTCCAATGATCCTTATTATCCTGGGGCCTACACCTTGGCGGGTGAAATTTTGACAACTCATGGCCGGCTGGACGAAGCAACTAATATGTATAACAGAGCATTAGAAGTCGATCCGGTCAACAGTCATGCAATTCAAGGATTACTGACAGCAAGCATGGATATGGGAGATTTTGATGCAACTGAACAATGGTTTGAGTATGTTGAAAAACGCATAGCACTGTTTTCAGAGCCATATGTTAACCTTTTAAAAGCCAGATTTAATTGGGTTCAGGGCAACCGTGAAGAGGCTCTGCGCTATCTGGACATGGCAGATTTTGATAAAGAAAATTTTGATAAGATGAGTTTTATAAATGGAGACAAAGCATTTTATAAAGAGAATTATGCTGAGGCGACTGCTTTTTATCAAAAGTTACGGGAAGAAAATCGTGATTCAGAAGTGTCGTTCTATTCGATACAAGATGGACGAATAGCCGCGTATTTGGCGTATGCTTTTCAACAACTAGGAGAAATAGAAAAAGCCAAAGTGATTATTGATGAATTTGAACAATATATAATAAAAAGCAAAATCACCCGCTCCAGTAGTCCTTCTTATTATATGAATATGGCACAAATAAACGCGTTACAACAAAATAAAGAAGAAGCCTTTTATTATATTCAAGGAGCGATAGATGTAGGTTGGGTGAGGGTGTGGGAAGTTGAACATGCACCTATTTTTGATTGGATAAGCCAAGACATGCAATTTACCCAAATGATGGGTGGTATTAAAGCCCGTCTAGCGACGATGCGCAATAGGATGCATAATGAAGATGCGTTTTTACTGGCAGAAGCTGAATACTTGTGAACAAACATTTCTAATAGCTGCACTTTTGCAGCCTATTAATTTTATGAACAAAGGCCTCGCCTTGTGTAATGCTTAAAGCTGGTTTACTTTTGCCTTAGGGGGTATTTTTAGTCACTTGTAATGAACATGCTGAACAGCCAATATTTAGAAAATAACAATTCACCGACAACTTAGTGTTACTTGAATAAACCTTAACTAATTGGTTCATATCCAGCATTGCAAAAAACTAACACCAGAGACAAGGCAGTAATCGAGAAGTCAATTGTCTCAACCTTCAAGTAGATTGCACTGTTCACATATTCTGACACTGACTTTACCCTTTAATATGAGCACTATTTAAGTGAAAATGAATTATTTTATTCAAAAATAACAATTTGTTATATATGACAATATAATGGCGAATTATTAGCTAACACCGATATCGAAGTTAACTTTTCCGGCTCGGATACCGCCAATAAACATGAAATAGTGATCTTTATTTCTCATTCTCAATAATTACCTTAATAGCAGATCTGTTAAACTCCAACAGACACCTCACATTCATCACAAAGAGGAAATAATGAACACATATCAAAAATCACAAGACGCAATTTCTGCCCTGACACCAGAGCAGTTCAAAGTGACGCAAGAAAATGCTACTGAGCGTCCTGGCACCGGTGAATTATTAGATAACATTTTGCCTGGTATCTATGTAGATATCGTTTCTTCAGAGCCTTTGTTTGCCTCTTCTGCCAAGTATGAATCAGGATGTGGCTGGCCAAGTTTTACTAAAGCAATAGACCCAGTCAATGTAAATGAAATCACTGATAATACCCTCGGTATGACGCGCATTGAAGTACGCTCAGCTCATGGTGATAGTCACCTAGGACATGTTTTTCCAGATGGGCCTAAAGACCAAGGCGGTTTGCGTTATTGTATTAATTCCGCTTCATTACGTTTTGTCCATCGGGATGAGATGGCAAACGAAGGGTATGAAGCTTATTTAGATCAAGTTGAGGATATTTAATCATGGCAAATGAACGTGCAGTATTAGCCGGTGGGTGTTTTTGGGGGATGCAGGATCTTATTCGTAAACGTCCTGGTGTCACTTCCACTCGTGTGGGTTATACAGGCGGTGAAGTAGCGAACGCCACTTACCGCAATCATGGTAACCACGCCGAAGGTATTGAAATATTATTCAATAATGAGATCGTCAGTTATCGACAAATTCTAGAATTTTTCTTTCAAATTCATGATCCGAGTACTGAAAATAGACAAGGTAACGATACCGGTGCATCCTATCGTTCGGCTATTTATTATGTGTCTGATGAGCAACGAGCAGAAGCCGTAAGAACCATTGCGGACGTAGATGCTTGTGGATTATGGCCAGGCAAAGTAGTGACCGAAGTTGAGCCTGTTAGCGATTTTTGGGAAGCGGAAGTTGAACATCAAGACTACTTAGAAACCCGCCCCAACGGCTACACCTGTCATTTTGCTAGACCTGACTGGAAACTACCTGCTGTTTCGTGAGATTTCGTTAACCATTCAAACCTTCCTAATATGACAACTGCCCCAACTAAGATGGTTTAAGGGGTGGGTGTCACTGATGTACTCTGTGTGTTGACATCACTTATTGGCATAACTAAGTGGATCCCCGTAAAGAAAGCTTAGGAATGAGCTCCACTTTACACCCCAAATCACTATACATTTCTAACAACAATTCACTCTGCATTTCTACAAACAATTCAGAGTAACTATCGATGATCAGGCTACACAATATGCGTTAACAAAAAAGGTTTGGGGAATTGACAGCGCTTATGGATGAGTAAAAAGTGAGTGAGTAAATAATGCATATCTAATTTTTCATTTTTACCCTTTTGTCATGATTTTAATCAAACCTAACCGCTCTCTTTCCTCATTCTAGTATTTAAGTATTGTTAATATTAATCCAGTTATCCTGTCCTCAATAATCCTAAACTAACCACTTGTATGATGTTACAGTTATGCTAAATTTTTATCAAAAATCGGATCCCTTCAATGATGCGCTTCCTGAAAATCTTCATCATGATACTTGTTATGGTCACGGTCGCCGCTGTCTGGTATATGCATAGCAAACAACCTCTGCGCAATGGTGAGGTAAGCCTTGCCAATCTGCAAGCACCGGTTAATGTCCGTTATGACGAACGAGGCGTACCCCATATTCAAGCGAAAAACGAAGCAGATATGTATCGCACTCTTGGCTATGTTCATGCCCAAGACCGTTTGTTTCAGATGGAAATGGTGCGCCGTTTGGCGCGAGGTGAATTAGCCGCTATATTGGGTCCAAAACTACTCAACAGTGACCGTTTATTTCGTACGCTAGGCATTCGCGCACATGCCGATGCTTATGTAGCAAAGATGGACCCTAATACCCCTGCAAATAAAGCCTTGATGGCTTATTTAGATGGTATCAACCAATACCAAAATTCTCACCCCGCCCCGTTGGAATTTGATATTCTGGGCATTACAAAACGCCCATTCACGGCTGAGGACACCCTCAGTGTTGGCGGTTATATGGCTTACAGTTTTGCCGCCGCTTTTCGCACCGAGCCGGTGCTGACTTATGTACGCGATCAGCTTGGAGTTGAATACCTTGATGTGTTTGATTTAGCATGGCACACCGAGGGTGTTGTACCTGAGGCCATGACAGCTGAAGATTGGCGTGATCTTCAACGCATTGCCAATATCAGCCAACAAGCACTCACAGACAGCGGTTTAGCGTTATTTGAAGGTAGCAACGCCTGGGCAGTATCTGGTAGTCGCACCGCAAGTGGTAAGCCGCTGTTGGCAGGTGACCCTCACATTGGTTTTGCCGTTCCCTCAGTCTGGTACGAAGCACATTTGTCTTACCCTGGATTTGAGCTTTATGGCCACCATCAAGCACTTAATCCAGTCGCAAGCCTTGGGCACAACTTAGACTTTGGCTGGAGCATTACGATGTTTCAAAACGATGACATAGATCTCATTGCCGAGACAGTCAATCCAGATAACGCAGATCAAGTTTGGTATCAGGGTCAATGGGTAGAGCTACAAAGTCGCACTGAAAAAATTGAGATCAAAGGCGAGGATCCGATCACATTAACCCTGCGCCGTTCGCCTCACGGCCCTATCATCAACGATGCCCTTGGTGAGCATTCAGGTACAACACCTATCGCTATGTGGTGGGCTTTTCTTGAAACAAAGAACCCCATTCTTGATGCATTTTATCAACTCAACCGTGCTGATACCTTGGCAAAAGCCCGTGCAGCCAGTGAAAAAATTCATGCGCCAGGACTCAACATAGTCTGGGCCAATGCCAGTGGAGATATTGGTTGGTGGGCGGCAGCTAAACTGCCTTTACGTCCTAGCGGAGTCGAGCCTACGTTTATCCTCGACGGAAGCAGTTCTGAGGCAGATAAACTGGGGTTTGTGCCTTTTACTGATAACCCCCAAGAAGAAAACCCAGCTCGCGGCTACATCGTTTCGGCTAATTACCAGCCCCTTCCTGACAGCGGTATCAAGGTACCGGGTTATTACAATTTGCCCGCTCGCGGTATTCGACTTGATCAGCGTTTAGCCAACAATACTGTGAAGTGGAACTTGCAAAATAGTCAGGCACTGCAACTGGATACAGGCAGCGGCTATGCAAAGCGCTTACTTAAGCCACTATTACCTATCATACAGGCAACCGCTAGCGACGATGAACAAGAGCTAGTGAACTTACTCAGTAAGTGGAATGGGGAACATAATCTTGATGACATCGCTCCCACGATTTTTAACCAGTTAGTTTACCAACTTTCCTATGAGGCTATGCGTGACGAGATGGGTGACGATTTCTTTGGCACGTTAATTCGTACTCGAGTAATCGACTTTGCTTTACCTCGCTTGGCAAATAAACCCGATTCGCCATGGTGGGATAATCGAGAGACGGCCGTCACCGAAGATCGCACCACAATAGTCACAGTTGCATGGCAGGAAAGCCTAAAACACCTACGTAACACTCTGGGTGCTAATACAGCCGACTGGCAATGGGGTAGTGCCCATACGCTGACACATAAACACCCATTGGGCCAACTAAAAATCCTGGATAAATTGTTTAACGTCGGTCAGTTTGCCGCTCCTGGTGGTCACGAAACCCCTAACAACCTGTCACATAAAATGGGTCCTGCACCTTGGCCAGTGGCATACGGCCCTTCTACCCGTAGACTCATCGATTTTGCCGACCCTAGCCACTCACTGGGTATCAATCCTGTTGGGCAAAGTGGGGTATTGTTTGATCAGCATTATCAAGACCAAGCCCAGTTGTATATTAATGGCCAGTACATAATGCAGCACTTTAGCGAAGCCGATGTCACAGCCAACACCAAAAGTACTCTGCGACTGGTGCCGGTCAAGTAAAAATAAAGGCGTTATACATAATTTGAGAATAGTGAAAACGTAAAACCCGGTTCCATCAAGGCTGTGAATGATCTTCACAATGGTTTTGCACATTAATTTGTGCATTGGGTGTATCGTTTCCAGGATACACCCAGCTTATTTTTAGCTTAAGGGTAACGCTAAGCTAAAAGCATCAATATGAGCACAATAATTTAAAACCTGATAAAAACTCACTTTACAGACACGATGGATAACATTGAAAATCGATACCTGTGGCCATAAATACTTCCGTATATTTCATCGGTCAATTGGCGACTACGCTATTTATACTGGTTCTAGTTATACTGGTTCTAGTTATACTGGTTCTGGTTCTGCTGGTTCTGGGCCTTCATCTTCGCTTTCATGTTCTTCTTCATCATCTTCACCTAACAAGCTTTCGCTGGAGGCATCATAATTAAAAGCTCCCAAAAAGGTGGTGAATTCATCTTCAGTAACACCACTTTGTTTGACACTGTATTCCTGTTCAAAAAGTAAAATTATCCAGGTTACTTGCTCCATCTTATTTTTTTTCGCTTTACTCATCAAATTAACGATAAAAGAACTAGAGCAAGAACACCCACCCGCTGCTTCATGAATATCGATAGTACCCGTATGGGCACCATTAGTTTCCATCTGCTGTGGTGAAAAATAGCGAATTTTGTAGTTGTCTGACCAACAGTTTCTTGCCCGCGTACCTTTTTTGAAAAAGGTTTCCTCAAAATAATCATCAGGTATATCAGCGTAAGGATGTTGTGACGCCCAAACGGACACTTTGCCCTTTGTAGTAAAAAGTAACCCTTTTTCAGGAATGGATTTATTGTCTTCGTTCATGGGGAAAATGACTGCCAGTGACTAGGTATTAGCATATTCTATTATAGTGGTAAGGGAATAGCGAAAAAGAGGTCGCTTTGATAAAACTAGAAATGCATTATGGAGCTTATCTTTTTGGGATATGAGGGTAACCAATTAACACTTTGGCCAGGACATGAGGCATTCATTATTATAATTTTAGAGAGGTATATAAGCATCAGAGCTGAGTCTATGTCATTTAAGAGGTAGTTATCTCAGTATTGTGTTTATCTAAAATGGCTTGTAGCTCGCCTGAAGCTTTTATTTGTTTGATTTCCTTATTTATCAAAGTTAAGAAGCCTTAATTCGTCGTTAAACCGCTATTATGAATGCTACCAGAATTTATAAGTAAGCTGGAAGAAATTCAGTTGTTCACAATATGCATTTCATGGGCAATGATTGGTTAGAAAGCTTCGCGACTTATTTAGAAACGCAACAAAGCTTGCACTAAAACATAAAAGGGAAAAACATGTGGGGGTGAATTTTCGGTTAGCTAACGGTAAAAAATATGGCAAAGCCTCTCACTTTTATAAAGATTTAGGCTTTTTCATATAGCCAGCGTGAAGGGTATACAAGGTAAGGTGCTTATGTAAAATTCACTATACATTAAAATAATTCACTGCAAAAAAAAGGCAAACACAGCACATAAAAGCACACTAGCTGCTAAACAGTTAGACTGATATCTAAATGCTCCATAAATATTGCAAGCCGACGTAAGCCCTCTTCGAGTTCAGATTCTGCAGAGGCAAATGACAAACGCACATACTGGTCGCCTTGGTATTCACCAAAATCATTGCCTGGTGTAAGCGCAACATGAGCTTCTTGCAATACTCGTTCACAAAAGGTCATAGCCGAGAGTCCAGTGGGACTCACATCGATGTAAACATAAAAAGCACCGTCAGGGGAAACCGGCACATGCAAACCACATTTTTGTAATCCAGTCAGCACCAGGGTTTTTCGTGTAATTAGCGTTGCCCGTCGTAACTCGCACACAGCAATAGAGCTTGGGGTAAAACATTGTAAAGCGGCTTTTTGCGCTAAAGTCGACGGACAAATATAATAATTCTGCGCCAATCTTTCCATGACTTCGACTGCACGCTCAGGCACCACACACCAACCTAATCGCCAACCTGTCATACCAAAATATTTAGAAAAACTATTAATCACTAAGGCCTCATCATCGAATGACAATACACTCATTGGCTGTGAATCGGCAGAGCCATGGTGCAAGTTAAGATAAATCTCATCAACAATGCGCCATGCCCCTTTGCTACGAGCAAATTGGCACATTGCGGCTAGTTCATCTGCCGCTATGGCGGTTCCTGTGGGATTAGAGGGAGTGGCTAACATTAAGCCGCGCGTGCCTGCCTGCCAGTGTTGTTCAAGCAACGCCATATTCAATTGAAAGTGCGAATCTGCTTGGGTCGGCACCAATTGCACCTTGCCACCAAAACTTTTTATAAATTGTTTATTACAGGGGTAAGACGGATCAGCCATGATCACCTTGTCACCTTCATCCACAAAGGCGGCCGACAGTAGCAATAAGGCTGCAGATGCCCCTGCTGTGACAACAATACGCTGTGGATCGATTTCAATTTGGTGGCTTGTTTGATAAAAGCCAGCAATAGCAGCACGTAATTCGGGTAATCCTAATGCCGAGGTGTATGGCAGAGGCGCATTGATCGCAAGGTCTTGCATGGCAAGTAACACGTCAGGCGGCGCACCAAAATCAGGCTCACCTATATTCAATTTAACAACGTGCTTGCCTTGGGCTTCCAAACGGGCTGCTTTTTCACCAAAGGCCATAGCAAAAAAGGGGGAAATGGCTTGCGCACGTTGTGAATATTTCAAATGATACTACTCAACTTTCTGGAAAATAGTGAAAACGAATACTTACTATTTTGCCATCTGTAGAGGTGTAAAACACCTTTTAAATACTTTGGAGATTTACATCAAATTAACGAAGGCATGCATTACCTAAAATACAAATAACCCAAATGAATTGAGCTGGCTTTGTCATTATCAAGATGCCAATAACCTCAGCGTAGTGTGTTAAATAACAAAACCATGACCTAGGGTAATTTATACTTTCCAATCCGATCATTATGCAAACTGCCCAAATACAGATAACCATCATGTTCACGAGCAGAAGTTATTTCCTTTAAATGCTGACCCGTGGGCTCATGTAAACTTTGGGTGATTTGGCCTTGTTCATTCAAAGCCAAAACTAAACCGTAAGGCTGGGGTTTAGGCCATAAAGCCTTGGGCAATTTGGACATTTGAGTTTTTAGAAAAGGAAAAGCATGGAGTGTATCCAACACGTTATTTCGAACCGTAAACAGAGCTAACCAAAATGTGCCTTGACCATTACTGGAAATGTTATCGGGAAATCCTGGTAAATTATCAATGAAGATATCTTGCGTGCCTGCTTGGGGTCCCCTGAGCCAATATCTGACAATCCTGTAGCGATAAGTCTCATTCACTAAGAGAAAGTCTTCTTCTTGAGATAGAGCGACCCCATTTGCAAAATAAAGCTCGCTCAATAACACCTTAATCTGACCATTATCCGGATGATAACTAAGAAGTCTGCCATAAGGTTTTGATTCTAAAAGATCATAAAGATGTTCGCTATGACCGTATTTGGAGCTCGCATCTGTAAAATAAATAGTTCCATCACTGGCAATATCTAACGCATCGGTTAACTTAAAGGGGAGGTTATCTGCTGACGCAGCCAGCACAGTTATTTTTCCTTGAGGATTAATCGACAGTAGCCCTTTATCCGCATCGCAGACAATCAAATTCTCATTTTTATCAAATTGCATACCCAAAGGACGACCATAGGTTTCAGCAAAAACATCCAGCTTGCCATCTGACGTTAGCACCATAATCTTGCCGTCTTGTGTGCCCCCATAGATTCGGCCTTGGCTGTCCACCGCCACCTCTTCTGGTCCATCGATTTCACCTAGGGCTAAAAGTTCTGCTTTCTGTAACAGCTTATTTGCTGTCAATACGCCGGAAAGTTCAAGAGGCGGAGAAGGTGCATAAGCTACTGGCGAAATAGGCGCGGAGATGAAAACAACCATGAGAATTAAAATGCCTAGTGTTCCGATTAGGCCAAGAATCAATTTATTCATACCTTCTCCATTCTTTTTACAATTAGGTGTACACAATTTTAAGAATACTGTTGATAAAATAATTTTATTGATCAAATCGCCGTGACGACGAAGTTGTTAGTAGGGCTTTCGCTTCATTAATATAATCTTCATAGTGAGACAACTAAATGGCTGATACTAAAAGTAATAGCATAACCCAATTCTTGAAAAAACCTGAGCGTATAAAAAAAGTAGTGAGAGGTGTTTTTATACTGATATATATACGGATAGATATACGGGTAATGTCTTGTTTGCATGACAGCCTCGTCGTTTCAACGAGCTGCGTGGCCTATTTTGCTCTGTACCAAAGTAAAAAGTCCGCAACATACTGTCATGTTGGGAAACACTTGACCGCTCTAGATTCACTCTTGAACCTCTGTTTTCAAGCTCCTTCTAGCGTAATAGACGGTGCAAATTGTTCCAGACAATTTGTGTGAAATACATCCCTGTATTTCATCGCTTCGCAACCATGCTATAAGACGCATGTTCCTCCTAAGTGGCAATAGCAACATAGGGCAGCTTTAGCTAGCCTTCAAATAATGTGAACAACATAAATACTATGAATAAATTTGTTCTAAAAATTTGTCTAACCACCAAATACAAAAAAGCCCCGCTAAATTTATCAGCGGGGCTTTTTTGTATTTGGCGGAGAGCGAGAGATTCGAACTCTCGTTAGGTTTAACCCTAAACACACTTTCCAGGCGTGCGCCTTAAGCCACTCAGCCAGCTCTCCAAAACTTTTAAAATCTTAGCCTATTTACTTCAGTTAATTTTATTTAACTTGGTGCTTGGCCTGCACCTTGGTTTTTCTCCTTTGCAGCCTGTTAGCGCTTGGCGATTTAAATCGCTCCCACAAAAGAGGCGCGTATGTTAGGTAAATCCGCTTGGCTGCGCAAGTAATAACTGCACCCAAACAGTTGATGTGGTGATTTATTGGTCATATACCCGCGAATGCCACAAAAAATGCAGCTAACTGAAAATAATTAGCTTATTTATTATGGCAAGACTATCTTGCCGTTGATCACCATGATGCAGTCCATACCGGCATTTTGGGCGGCTTGACGGCCTACTTCAGTGTCTTCAAACACCACGCACTCATGTGGCTGTAAGCCCATATTTGTGGCTACGGTAACAAAAGTTTCACCGTGGGGTTTGCCGTGAGTGACATCAGAAGCAGTAACAACGGTGTCAAGACGTGCTAACAAGCCGGTATCGCTTAGCATTTGAATTGCGTTATTTCGCTCCGCGCCAGTACCGACTCCCATTTTAAGTTTACCTTGGTAAGTAAGCATTACTTGGTATGTATCGTCGACAATGCTTGGCTTATCTTTAAGATCGAGAAACGCTAAGCGTTTTGTTTCGCTGACTTCGTCTAAGTCATGGCTCAAACTATGTTTTTCATTGAGGTGTTTAACAATGTCTCTGGTGGGCACGCCGCCAAGGTTATGTATGTATTGTGAATCAAAAGGATAAGCATATTTTTCGCAGGTTTTTCGCCAAGCTATGCCGTGTGCACTCATTGAGTCTATTAAGGTTCCGTCCATATCAAACACTATCCCTTTGTAGTGACTTAAATCTGGCATTACACACGCTCCTAATTATTAAAATACTACAAATATATGTGGGATATAAAGATAAAACCCAGCTATAGCTGGCTTTTATCTGACTAATTGATGTACATCACAAGCCAAAACAATGGCACTAGGCATTACCCGTCACTTTCATTTTTAATTCAGCTGAAAAATCAAGCATACGGTTTAAAGGCACTAAGGCACGTTGACGCATGGCGTCATCAACAAAAATTTCATGACCTTTGCTATCTGTTAATGATTGGTGGATAGCGTGTAGGCCGTTCATGGCCATCCATGGGCAGTGGGCGCAGCTTTTGCAAGTGGCACCGTTGCCGCCTGTTGGGGCTTCTAACAATATTTTACCTGGTGCGGCTTGTTGCATTTTGTAAAAAATACCACGATCGGTGGCCACAATAAAATGGCTATTGGGCAAGGTTTTTGCTGCATTGATCAACTGAGTGGTTGAACCAACAGCATCAGCCAAAGCGACCACACTGGCAGGTGATTCTGGATGCACTAAAACTGCAGCATCAGGATAAAGGTGCTTCATGTCTAACAGCGCATGAGCTGAAAACTCGTCGTGAACGATACATTCACCTTGCCACATCAACATATCTGCGCCGGTCTGCTTAGCAATATATGCACCTAAATGGCGATCCGGAGCCCAAATGATTTTCTCACCTAATGCGTCTAGATGCTCAACGATTTCTAAGGCAATACTTGAAGTGACTACCCAATCAGCACGGGCTTTTACCGCAGCTGAAGTATTGGCATACACCACGACTTTGTGATCGGGATGGGCATCACAAAAACTTGAAAATTGATCCTCAGGACAGCCAATATCAAGTGAGCACGTCGCTTCTAAGGTAGGCATTAATACTGTTTTTTCAGGACTGAGAATTTTAGCTGTTTCGCCCATAAATTTTACGCCAGCCACAATCAAAGTGTCGGCTTCGCAGTCACGTCCAAACCTTGCCATCTCTAATGAATCAGAAATACACCCACCGGTTTCTTCGGCTAAGGCTTGGATTTCAGGATCAGTGTAATAATGCGCCACTAATACGGCATTATTTTTTTTAAGCAGTATTTTGATTTCCTGAACGTATTGTTGCTGTTGCAGTTGATTCAATGCAACGGGCTTGGCCGGAAAAGGGTACGCAATGGTTTTTACAGAAAATAACTCAGACATATTTTTATGAGGACTAATGGTACTGATAAGACGTCTAAGTATTATACTCATAAGTCATGCAATTAACATATTAACGAGTTAAAGAATATTGACCTAATTTGTAGAAGAAGATAAATACTGCTGGTATCTGGCTCGCCAAAATTGGCTTTCTGATAGGTTATCAGACTGCTCATACAACTGAGCAAAATTAATATGAGCCGAGGGTTGATTAGGTGTAATTTGAAGTTGCCTTTGCCATGCCATTAAATAGCTATATGGAATAAAGCCGGTATCGTGATATTCCATAAACGTGAGCTGCTTAGACGCTTTAAACGCTTGGGTAGAATGATTATCGCAAGTCCTAGCGGTAAATATGCCAGTATTATTTTTCAGACCTATTGACTGCCAATATTGTCGGTCCGCTTTTAATTTTTTTGCCTGTTGAAACACTATGTTAGGTGCGTCGACTCCAGCACATACGCGCTTTGCAAGTGCTTGACTGAGTGGGTATTCATCTATAAAACCTGAGAAGTGGGCTAACTCGTGAATAAACACATCGTAGGTGTCTTGGCGATCAAGAAACATCACACCGTTGTGAACGTTGGCTTTGCCTTTATTGGCAAACATCACTAAATGCGTAAAAGGTAAGCGTTTTAACTTCTCAGCCAGTGACAATAATTGACAGCCTAATCGGCCACTTTGGTGCCAGTTTTCTTCGCAGGCAATATCAACCGGATCAAACCAAGTCATGTCATAGATACAAATAGGCAATGACTTTAAGCGTGGGTCCTGGGCAAAACGTGACCTAAAACTTTCAGCTTGCACTAAGGATTCTAGATCTGCTGTCACAAACAATAGTTTTTGTTTACAGTCACTGGGCAAAGTGGATAGCTGCTGCATAAATTCAGAATTTTGATTTTTATTAAAAGCAGCGGTGTGATACTGATACAACTTAGTTAAAGATTGCAGATCCTCATTCATTTTTTTTGACCCAAGTAATGAAAATACCTGTGCCGACTGTTGGTACTTTTTATCCCGCCAAAGTGCTAGGCCTGCGGCAAGTTGTTGTTCAGCCAGTTGATTAGATAATGGTTTCGAAGAAAGATGATTTTGTTGTGAAGGGGAGATATCCACAGAATAGTGATTAACCAAAAGCCAAACAGGGACCAGCACACAAACTAAGGCTATTCCCCATTTGGTAAATACAGTCATTTTTATTGGGTTTGTATCTCTTTTGTGGCGCTTTTATTGGCTTCATCACGCAATAAATTAAGCTCTAGTCGAGCGTATCGGTGTTCAACGTACTCGAATACATTAGTGCTTAATGCGAGTTTAAAATAGTTTGACGCCACACCTGTGTTGCCTCTTGCAGAGTGGTATTTACCTAAATAAAAATAGGCTTCACATAATCTGTCAGTCAATTGTTGTTGGCTGGTTACACCACTAATCAATGAGTTTAAGAGTTCACTTTCGGTTGTTTTTTCGAGATACAAATCTACTAACTGTGTAGCCCAGTTGTTTTCATCTAAATTTTGACGTTGCTGAGTTAACTCAAGCATCGCTTTTGATTTATCTATTTCACTGGAAGCGAGATAGCTCCAAAGGGCGCGATAAGGATCTGCTGCATTTCTGTTATAAAACGTACCAAAATCACGCACCGCCAAATCGGGGCGCCCACCGTAATATAAGGCAATACCACGGTTTAAAAATGCAAACTCCATATCTGGGTTAATATCTAAGGTAGCATCAAAGGCTTCGTAAGCTTGGATGAAATTCATTTGCTGGGTGTAATGTACCCCCATAGAATTATAAGCTTCAGCCAAATCAGGTTTTAATCTAATGGCCTGATTAAAATCATATTGTGCCAACCCAGACAAACCGACACTGTCATATAAAGTACCACGCTGATGCAACAGTTGTGCTCTTTGCTCATCCTCTAAATCGGTATTCGCCAAAATATGGCTATAACGAGCAATGGCTAATTGTGAGCGCGGATTCATTGGTGCAGGTTCGGCTAATAACAAGTTGCCCATTTGCCTGTTGTCTTGCGTTGAGCCGCTGTTGTTTGCACAACCAAATAATAATGCACTGAATAAAATGATGATACTGTAATGTTTATGCATAATGAGTAGAGAATTTTTACCTGAAAATAGATTATTTGTATGACTCTCAATTTGAGTCTAGGTTTCACTACAACCCTTTAAAATCGTGAATAAACAATAAGAATTGATTTTCCTAGAATCGCTTATTTCCCTGTAAAAGTAAAGTTGCCCCAGTACCTGTTGTGTTAAAACATGAATTAGACTTGAATCTCACGCCTGAAATAAAGCAAACTATGGGTCGAGTTCAATTTAAAGTCTGATTTTTATGGCACTTGACCTAACCGCCGAACACAAAATACTTTTGGCGCTAGCCATTAACGCACAAAAAAATGCCTACGCGCCTTATTCAAATTTTCACGTGGGCGCCGCTATTCTTGATGAGAATGCACAACACCATGTCAGCTGCAATGTTGAAAATGCCGCTTACCCCCTAGGTCAGTGTGCTGAAGCAGGCGCTATTTCCGCCATGATTGCTTCGGGTAGTAAGCAGATTAAACACATTCTAATCGCCAGTCCAAATGATAACTTTTGCCCACCTTGCGGCGGTTGTCGACAAAAAATTGCTGAGTTTGCAAATGCCCAGACTGAGGTACATTTGGCTACCCAAAATGGTCAGCTTAAAACAGTGAAGTTCACAGACTTACTGCCTTTAGCATTTGGGTTTGATAAAAAATAGCAGGAGTTCACTTAGGGATTTCATTCCTCAATCCAGATTATTGGATGAACTAGTATATTTCACAAAAAAAGCCGCTATCTAAAGCGGCTTTTTAATCCGTTAAGACCCAATTTACAACGACATAGGTTTAAACGGTAAGTCTCTATAACGTTTTCCCGAGGCGGCAAATACTGCATTCGCTAATGCAGGAGCAAATGGCCCTAAACCTGGTTCACCTAAACCTGTGGGTTTAAAATCATTTTTGACGAAGTACACATCAACTCGGGGCATTTCGTTGAGCATCACTTTTTGCCAGCGAATGAGCATCCTCATATATCTCAATATCTGGGGCAATACTGATAATTCTACCAGACCATCCAAGGGATGAGCCCCACTTAACTTACTCACGTTTAATTGACAAAACCCAAGGAAAGTAATCACCAGAGACAGTGCTTTTACTGCCACAATTGGCTAATTTTTGCTTAATCACATCAAATTTACTTGCGAATACAGCTACTCCTAAACTGGAGGGTCCTATCTTAGGATCACTGTTTCGTAATAATCCTTTAGCTGGCAATGTGATGAGGCGTTATGTTTGCAGCGCTTGTCGTGCTGCAAACGCGGCCTTTTGTTCTGGAGTAGCCGCTAACTGATGATGGTCCTTCCATTCATTAAAGGGCATCCCATACACAGCTTCACGTGCTTGATCGTAATCTATCTCAACACCTTGCTCTTTTGCGCCAGCCATATACCACTTTGATAAACAATTACGGCAAAAATCAGCAAGGATCATCAAGTCAATATTTTGCACATCTTTGTTTTCATCAAGATGCTTTAATAATTGTCTAAAAGCGGAAGCTTCGGCAGCGAGTTTTTGTTGTTCGTTCATGTAATACCTGTTTGGGTTGCTTTGTTATGGGATTAATTTTTACGTGGATCGGTGGCAGTCACTTCAATGCGTTGGCTATTATCATCATGGAATGCCAATAAGTTGGTTAAGCCCTGCATGTTATGCAAATTCCTAAACTCTATCCAATCAATTAAACAATATAGACATATGGCAGGGTAGTTCCAACTGGTAAACTGCTGGTTCACCACCATCTGATTTAAGTGCACTAATACCGCGTTAACTCTCTCTTTTTGTAATTTAAAAAACAATTTATCTTCGTCAGCCTGAATATCTGAATTGGATAAAATAAACATTTGCACTAAAGAGTCGTTGGCTGAATCAATGATAGTTAATTGGTTTTCTTGCTCCCAACTCAGTAACGGATCATCAAACTTATCCGTTAAATAACGATAGATGATCCTTGAATCAAAAATGATCTGCGCAGTTTCATCAGTACCATCCTCTAGCATAGGTATTTTCATAGTAGGATTTTTAGTCGCTAGTAGATGTCTATCTTGCTCTACAAAGATCTGCAGATTGACAAATTCATGTTCAGTGTTCGCCAACCATATACGTAAACGGCGAACATAGGGAGAAGTCGTAGAACCGTATAATTTCAACATTAAATACTCCAAAATAATCAATTTCTAACATTGGTTTAGATACTAGAGTGAACTGCACTATGCAGCAAATATAATAGCTTATTAACTGCATTCAGCGACTCTTTATCACAACCTTAGGCGGTTCCACACTCAGTATATATAAAAATGTAAAGCGGACTTAGATGGCAATAAAAAGGACCCTTCGACTAGTACAAGTTACCAAGTATGAAACAGATATCGGACGTTTAATGTTACCCCTTCATCTGTAAAAAAATATTAGGATGTCCCTTTGGGATTAAAATATAAAGACCATTTTATCAATCCCTTAGCCCACATTAACGACCCAAGCAGCGGCAACACCATTACTCTGCCGCAGTCAGTGAGGGATTAACTGATGGCATTCAAATATGAAATAGTATTTGAAATAGTCGATGATAGAAGCTTTTCTACATTTCAAATTGCAAGATTCCCTCCACCGAACGCCATCTTTTTGTCACTTTTGGGTAGGGTTATCTAATATACATTCCCCATTAACACCCAGAAAATATTTATCAACAAGGATGAGCTTAATGTGGAAGGTAGTTGGCCCTAGATGGCCCACCAAACAAGTATGCCCGATACTGAGCCGGTTATTTCTGCCTCGCCATATCTTGACAAGGTATTCTTCGGCCATTGGCATTTAGGCTTGACTCAAGCAACGGTTACTGGTGCTATGTTGACAGCTTTTGCTATCGGTGATGATTTTCCGGTTTGCGGGCATTTTAAAATCGACCGCTCTTTATAATAAAAAAATAATGAACTTGCCGATCGTAAATAAACGAACATAAAAAAGAATAATACCATGCCAAAAAGTTTTCCAAATTATCGGTTGAAAAGTGGATGGAATGCGCTATTACCTGCCCGTGATGTGCAGCCAGCGTTGTTCGGCAAGCTTGCCGCAGATGTGGTTATCATAGGGGCTGGTTTTACCGGTCTGGCCTGTGCGCGACGTTGGCAGCAAATTTCTCCAGATGCTCGGGTTGTGGTTATTGACGCCAGTGAAATTGGTGAGGGGAACCCAGGGCGAAATTCCGGTTTTTTGCTGGATGTTGCCTTAGCTGAAGATGCTAAACCAGATAACATGCAGCGGATGTTGGAGTGTAATCGGCTGACTCAAGAGGCTATGCAATCTATTGTGCGTGATGTAGAAGCGTCTGGACAGGCAGTTGACTTACAACGTGCGGGTACCTATCGGGCAGCGGCTAGTGACGCGGGTGTTAAGTCGCTGGAAAACTACAAATTATTTCTCGAAGGTGCTGGATTACCTTATCGGCAACTGGATCAGGCCGACCTAGAGACCGAGCTGGGTACCCCTTTTTTTAGGTCTGGCTTGTTTTCACCGGATTGCTACCTTGCCCAGCCAGCGTCTGTTATTCGGGCGATACACCAACAGTTGCCAGACTCTGTGACAGTTTATGAGAATACGCCAGCATTGGAAATCAACAAAACAGGAATCAACTGGGTGGTGAATACACCACAAGGCGAATTGACCTGTTCACAGTTAGTCTTAGCCAATAACTCCTTCGCAAAAAATCTGGGCATTAATCGTTCGCGTCTGGTTGGTGTGTATACCTATGCGGGGTTAACGCCCAGATTAAATGACTCTATGCTTGAAACTCTTGGTAGCAACCCTAACTGGGGCTTATTGCCTGCGCACCGGCTTGGCAGCACGTTGCGGCGCACGGCGGATGGCAGGCTATTAGTTAGGTCACTGCACAGCTATGAGCAAGAAATTACAGGTCAAAAAATTCGCCACGAACTACAGGACCGGATGTGGCGTCGTTTCCCCCAGCTTAGAGGTCAAGATTTCGAACATGTCTGGGGTGGTGCTGTAGGGGTTACCTACAATGGTGCCCCGGTTTGGGGTCAACAGGGCCCTGGACTCTTCGCTTCCACGGGTTGTAATGGCGGAGGCACGGTCAAAGGTACTATGTTAGGCGCTACCCTAGCGGATCTTGCCCATGGGAAAACTGTGCCTGACATTGCCTCGCTATTTGGTTCGCCATCGTGGATGCCACCGGATCCCTTGCGCAGTATTGGCTTTCATTTGACTGCAGCCCTAGAAAGTTGGCAGGGCAGACAAGAGCGATAGTTATACCTCTCAGTGGGATACCTCTGCTGTTAAATTCACGTCAGTTTTAAATGGGATATATTATGGAAGTTACAGACTATATTGGCCCTCTGTCATTAGTGCCTGCCGCTGTTGCAGTTATATTAGCTTTTACTACTCGCAATACGGTGTTTTCGTTGGCAGTAGCCTGTCTTGTAGGCGTTCTTGTGGCAGGCGAGGGTTTGTTGGGATTTCCCAAATTGTTAGTGGGGGCACTGGGTACCGAGAGCTTTTCGTGGATTTTATTGTTGGAGTTTTTCATTGGGATATTGCTTGCGTTTTTTCAGCGCACCGCTGCGATAGCCAATTTTTCCCAATTTATTGAACGCAGGAAGATGAATCGAAAGCGTGTTCAATTAATCTCGTGGTTTATGGGAATGTTTGTTTATTTCAGTGATTATTTCAGCCCGCTGTTTGTGGGTTCTACCATGCGAGGTCTATCGGATCGTTACAAAATCTCTCGAGAAAAGCTGGCCTATATTTGTGACTCTACTTCTGCCCCAATCAGCATTCTGGTGCCTTTTACGGGGTGGGCGGTGTTCGTTGCAGGCCTCACAATAGGCATGGGGCCAGTTGCTGATGCAGGTGACGGAATGATGTTTTTCATGGCCGCTATCCCTTTCAATATTTACCCAATACTCACCGTTATTATGGTGGGTCTGATAGCGTCAGGCACAATACCAGATTTTGGTCCGATGAAAACAGCTGAGCGTCGTGCCATGGAAGAGGGCAAGCCAGTGCGCGATGGCGGGCAGCCCCTTATGGCCGATGAGCTGACAGGCATCAAGCCGATAGAGGGGATCCGCACCAGTCTTTTTTGGAATTTTGTGTTACCCGTATTTCTGGTCATTGGTTTCGCATTAATTTCTGTCATATTGACTTCCAGTGCTAAACCTCTGGAGGCTTTTATGTTGGCAGTCTTTGTCTTGGCGATCATTATGCGTATACAGGGTGTGCCTCTGGAAGAGATCACATCCACGGCGATGTCGGGCATTAAGGGCATTATGCCAGCGGTGGTGATCCTCGCTTTTGCCTATGCTCTTAACGATCTTTCTGCTGCACTCAATACTGCGGATTATATAGTTTCGGTTACTGAAGCATGGTTAACTCCTTCAGTGTTACCGGTACTGGTATTTGTTATTTCTGCCATTGTGGCCTTTTCCACCGGCAGTTCATGGGGTACCTACGCTATTATGATCCCCATATCAGTGCCGCTGGCGTTTAGTTTTTCCTCAGACCAGCTTTCGACATTAGTCTACGCAACTTTGGCGGCAACCGCTGGCGGTGGCGTATTTGGGGACCACTGCTCCCCCTTGTCGGACACCTCAATCTTGGCATCCACTGGCGCCGCCTCGGATCATATCGATCACGTGAAGACTCAGCTCCCCTACTCGCTATTGGTGGGTGTGATAAGTGTACTGGCTTATCTTTGGATGGGCATGAGTCTCTAAATAAGGTCGTGGATTTTTAATTTTTACACACTGCCCTGATGAACCTCTTTCTAGCGCTATGGCAGGGGCCAAGGAAGTGAGCCAGCAGCCAATCTGTACTCTTATTTGGGTAGATAATTATTCTCTCTATGAAAATACAGATAGAAGTTGCTACCCTTATCGTGCGCCAAATAGAATGTTATGGTGATGACATGAATCATTTTTGATAAAAATTAAAAGGGAAATAAATGCAAATTTTTAAAACTCAAATTCCAATAAAAACTATTGTATCTGCAGCGGTAGGTCTTATTTTACTGATGGGGTCTATTTACACAGTAAATGAAGGTCATATAGGTATTGTTAAGCGCTTTAGTGAAGCTAAAGAACAGGTGAACCCGGGTCTTCATTTTAAAGTGCCGTTTATTGATAGCGTAGAAGAGATAGAAGTCAGGACGCGCAAAAACGAAGAAAAAATGGCATCAAGCACAAAAGAACAAATGCCTGTTACCGTTAGTGTCTCGGTTAACTGGACGGTCGATAAAACAGCTGCATTAGAATTGTTTAGGCAATATGGTGGCCTCACACAATTTGAAAGTAGGATTTTAGATCCTAGATTCAGATCAGCAACCAAAGACGTGATACCACAATTTGATGCTGAAAAATTAATCCAAGACCGTGCCAGCGCTATCCAAGCCATTGAAGCGAATTTAATTGAAGAGATGAAAGACTTCCCTGTAACTGTTGACAACATACAAATAGAAAACATTCAGCTACCAGCCAAATACCTCACATCGATTGAGACCAAGCAAACTGAAAAAAATCTAGCCGCGGCAGAAGAGCATAAATTGGCAAGGCAAAATCTTGAAGCTCAACGTGATGTCAATACCGCTAAAGCCAAAGCAGATGGTATTAAATTAGTGGCTATCGCAGAAGCTGAATCAATCAGAATCAAAGGCTTAGCAGAAGCTGAAGCCATTACAGCAAAAGCAAAAGCTTTGGGCGATAACCCGCTAATTGTGAAATTAACTGAAGCTCAAAATTGGGATGGAAAATTACCCACCACAATCTTAGGTGGTCAGAATATGCCTATCTTAGACATGCGCACGAAATAGTTAATTGACTCCTTACACTTTTCTGCGTCTATGCGTCAGTTAATTACGATGGGATCTTCAATAGGCAGAATGAAAATACACGTTGTAATTGAATAAATTATTTCACTTTTATACGGTACCATTCGATGACCACTACTTAAGTGGTCATCAAATGCTCTGATTTTGCCTCTATGCTTTACCTTACTGTCTTCAGTAAAGGTTTAGCATCGGCCGCAACCCTAAATTTACGATCAGTTAACCATACATTTACTCCATCTCAATACGCACGTGAAATAGCTTTTGAGTAAAAGACAATCTAAAACTGACAAGCATGCTTTTTCAAAGAAGTTGATGAATAAGAAAACAGTTCAAAATACATTGCTAAAAAAATATGGCTAAATTGCGACCCAGCATAAGTCGATAAAAAGTATCACTTAAAATACATAGCATGACGTATTATTTGTGTTTGACGTCAGCAAGAAAACACCACACATAACTGACTTTTTTCTATCAAAAAATTCCATTACGATAGTAAGTACGCACTTACTTCATGATGGCTATTCATATATAACATTACATTGTGATATCGCAGCAACCAGCAACCTATGGTGAATGCGCGGGGTGCAGGTTAAGCTTAGTCAGTGAGTTATTTTTACGTTCATCCCGCCTTGCCTTTAACGCCAACATACAAGGAGTAAGCACTAAGGTCAGGACGGTAGCAAAAGCTAAACCACCTGCAACCGCTGTCGCTAATTGTGACCACCACTCTGTGGATGGGCCACCTATATCTACATTGCGGCCGATAAAGTCGATATTGACCTCTGCGACCATAGGCAATAAACCTAAAATAGTCGTGACCGTGGTCATCAATACCGGGCGCAAACGCTGCGCACCAGTACGAAGAATGGCTTCCATGGCAGGCACACCCTCCTTGCGCAAAATATTGTAGGTGTCGATAAGCACAATATTGTTATTCACCACTATGCCCGCTAAAGCAATCACCCCGATACCTGACATCACAATACCAAAGGGTTTTTGAAAAATAAGTAAACCAAGAAATACACCAACAGTCGAAAACAACACTGCACTTAAAATTAAGAATGCCTGATAAAAACTATTAAACTGTGTAACCAGAATAATCGCCATGACAAAAAGAGCGATTAAAAATGCATTTTGAAGAAATGCTGTGGATTCATCTTGTTGTTCATTTTGCCCTTTAACGGATAGATTCACACGAGGATCTAATCCTAAACTGGGTAACATTGCCTGTAATCTTGGCAGCTCAATACTCAATAACTCACCAGGCACTATATTGGCTTCTACAATGATCACTCTTTGACTATCGATATGTCTGATAAGGTCGGTTTTAGGATTTGCGGTACGCTCTACAAAATTAGAGATAGGTACCATGCCTCCTGCCGTTTTCATTCTGAGTTCATCAAGCTTTCCAATAAACCTCGACTCAAGCGGGTAACGCACCAGAATATCTATTTCGTCATCCACATCGTCTGGCCGATAATCGCCAATGTTCAAACCGTTTGTAATTAATTGTACTGTGCTACCCACCAAAGTGGCATCTGCGCCAAACCGCGCTGCATCAGCGCGGTTTACTTTGAGTTGCCATTCAATACCGGGTTTAGATGCGGTGTCACTGACAGAGGTAAATTTTTCATTGTTATCTAATGCTGTACGTATTTTTAGCGCTGCCTCATCTAACAACTCAGGGAAACGGGATGACAACTGAATTTGTAAATCTTTACCTGATTGTGGGCCATTTTGGTCTGGAGTAATTTCGATATCCATACCTGCCATACCTTTGAGCCGAGCCTGCACGTCTTTAAGCACATCGTCAGAATGAGGCCGTAAATGCCAGTCCACCAAATTTAATCTCATATAACCTATTTTATCGCGCCCACCCGTGCGCACATAAAGGGTTTCAATCTCCTGCATATCCAGTAAACGATCTTCGACTGTACGCACCACTTGGTCTTTTTCATAAATCGACATATCACCAGCACTACGCACTGTGACATTGATACCCTGAACGTCAACATTCGGGAAAAATTGTGTACCTAAGCCAGATAATCCATAAGCAGTAAAAGATACAAAGGCGACAACAATTGCAGCTAATAAAATTTTCCATGGATGCTGAATGGCAGCGGCGAGCACACGAATATATTTACCCGTAAACCCATTTAAATTGCGTATATCACCATTTTCGGCTTCAAGCATTTGCTGTTTATCGAACTCAGAAACATACCTAGGCTTGCCAAATACCCCCCCTAACACAGGCACAAAAATCAGCGCCATCAACAATGATGCTGATAACACAGCAATCAAGGTGAATGGCAAATACTTCATAAATTCACCCATCATGCCTGGCCAAAACATCAGTGGCGCAAAAGCAGCTAACGTGGTGGCAGTAGAAGCGATAATAGGCCAAGCCATGCGTTGTGCAGCTTTACTGTAGGCCACTTTTTTGTCCATGCCTTCACTCATACAACGATCGGCATATTCGGTCACCACTATTGCTCCATCCACCAGCATACCCACAGCCATAATCAGTGAAAAAAGCACCACAGTATTTAAGGTGTAACCAAACAAAGAAACGATCAGAATACCTGTCAAAAAAGAACCGGGTATAGACACGCCAACTAAAAGTGCAGTACGTAGGCCTAAAATAGCCAATATCACAATCGCCACCAAAATAACCGCGCTGGATACGTTATTTTGTAAGTCGTTTAGCATCATGTTGACTTCGATGGTTTGATCGCCTGTATAACTTACCCTAATGCTGGCAGGCCAGATGGTTGACTGTTGCGCTGCAGTGACTAACGTTTTCACGTTAGCGACAGTTTCCAACATATTTTCGCCAGGGCGCTTCTTTACTTCGAGTGAAACTGATGGTTCGCCATTTAAACGTGCAAAACTAGTTGGGTCTTTATAAGAACGCCTGACTCGCGCCACATCCTGAAAGGTAATAACACTGTCGCCTTGAATCTTAACAGGTTGCTCCAAAACATCTTTCACTGATTCAAAAACAGAGGGAACTTTAACCGCAAAACTGCCTTTACCATTGTCCATAGTGCCGGCCGGAACCAGCCGGTTGTTAAGGGATAACAAATTCAAGATGTCACCTGAGTCGAGTCCATAAGACTCCATCAACAGTGGATCAACTTCAATCTCAACGATATCTTCGCGATCACCACCAATATCTACTTCCAGCACTTCACTAATGCCTTCGAGCCGACTTTTTAGCTCACGAGCCACTGTTACAAGGGCTCTTTCTGAAACAGGTCCTGATAACACCACCGTTACAGCAGCTTGTTGCCCTGCCATGGTGACTTCATTAATAGTTGGCTCTTCTGTTTCTGAGGGTAATTTTGCTCTGGCTACTGTGACTTTGTCTCTAACATCAGCAAGGGCTGCGTCAGAATCAAGACCAGCAATAAATTCTAATGTGATACTGGCAAAGCCTTCACCAGCCGTGGCTTTCATTTCTTTTACCCCATCAATAGAACGTAACTCGCGCTCCATGGGTTTGACCAACATACGCTCAGCATCTTCGGGGGAAATACCGTCGTGTACGATAGACACATAAATCACGGGGATCGGCACGTCGGGGTTAGACTCTTTGGGGATATTTGAATACGTCACCACACCAGAAACCAGTAACAATACAAATATCATAAGCACTGTTCGGCTGTGGCTTAAGGCCCCAGAAATCATATTGTTCATTGGTTAGCCTTTGAAGAAAGACTATTTGAGGAATTGCGGCCTTCATCAGTTCGCACCACCTCTACCTTGTCACCATCTCGTACAAAACCATGACCTAGGGTAATAATGTCTGCTTGTTGACCCATGCCAGACAACCACACACCTTGACTATCACTCTTAACAATATCGATTGGCACAAATTTCACATGTTCATCTATTACGGTTTTTACGCCTAGATTTCCTTGTTCATCCAGAGCCATCACAGCAGGTGAAATGCGCATGGCCCATGTTGTTTCTAGGGGTAAAGCTAACTCAGTACTCATGCCAGCCATTTGAGTGAAATCTGGATTAGGCACCTCCACTTCTATTTTGAAGGTGTTGGTACCGGGCTCTGAAACACTGGAGATATAACGAATTTTGCCTTGTAACCTATCACCAGACACCATACGCCCAGTTGCCAATTGCTGTGTTTTCAGCCCTTGTACATTTATCTCTGTTACATTAGCGGTGATCACTAAAGGGTCTAAATCGACTAATATGGCGATATTGTCACCTACTTTAAGAAAGTCGCCCACTTCAACAAATCGTTGATTTATGATGCCATCAAAAGGCGCAATTATTTGCGACTTGAATACAGCTAACTGGTACGACACCCTATCCGCTTTTGCCATCTCTAGATTAGCGGTCGCTTGGGCCAAAGCTGTTTGAGATTGATAACCTTGTGCTTTAAGCGATTCTGCGCCTTTGAGCTCCACTTCACGTTGCCTTAATGTCGCTTTTGCAGATTGCAATCGGCTCACAATATCACTTTTTTCAAGGCTAATAATTTTTTGACCTTTGCTAACACGTTCACCTTCTTGAACATGCACTTCTTCAACTAAACCTTTAACCTCGGAGCGTAACGTGGCGATCCTGTCTGGCTCTGTTCTCCCATATAAATTAATTTCTCGGGTAACCTCATCGGCATTAACATGTTCGACCGTGACTTTAACCAATGGTATTGCAGTCCTTTTGGGGTTATCTGAATCATTTTCGTTTTGTGCTTTCAGCATGCCAGAGGCAACCCATAAACAAAGAGCAATAAATATGATCAAGGCAATCCATGCAGGTTGCTGTTTTAGTTTGTTAATGGTGAACGCCATGATTTATCCGAGAAAATTTAATTGAGCGTAATTTAACTTTTTTTTATAGCAAGATCATGGCGAAAAACATCAATTAGGCAGGAAAATTGTTACTAGATGCTTAGAACGTTAAAACACCCCCCCTAAGTGCTACCAAATCATTAAAATTGCATGCCAAAGACTACTTTTTCCCCTAAATATGCTGGATTCTACCCATTTCTTTATAAATAAAATTTAAAAGAAAGTCTGTCTCAAGTTGTCCTTATTCGGCATCCATTTGCTTACGCAAATAAATATGTGATGTTTAATTGAGGGGGTCTTTTAGCTGTGCTGAGAATTCAACTTTAGATATCAAATGTTGTACTCAGAATAAAAAACCGAGTATGACTACAATCATACTCGGCTCATAAGTTGCTCAATAACAATAAAAAAATAGGTCGATAATAGCAGCGCTGATAGAACAGTCCTGTTACCTATTTTTAAGACTAGTCACTGTGCAAAGCATCGATGGGGTTGAGCTTACTGGCTTTTATAGCTGGGAATACCCCAAACCCGACACCCACCAACATGCAAATACTTAAAGACAATATGATAGCAGTACCAGACCAACTTACCGCCCAACCTGAATAAAACCCGATAATCTCAGATAACACCAACCCAAAGAAAATACCTAGTAATCCCCCCAGAACAGATATAGTAAAACTCTCAGCTATAAATTGTTGCCGAATATCGTCTTGAGTGGCCCCCACAGCACGTAGCAAACCAATTTCTTTTGTCCTTTCCATAACGTTTGCAAGCATAATATTCATTATCCCAATACCGCCAACGAGTAAGGAAATACCGGCAACGCAGGCCATGACAATATTAAAAATTTGTTGTGTTTGTTTTTGCTGTTCTAATAATGCAGCAGGAATAATTAAGCTGTAATCATCTAGTCCGCCGTGGCGTAATTTAATTAGGCTATCAATGGCTTTGGCAGCCACAACAGGATCGGTGCCTTTGGCAATATTTAACTTAATACTGTCTAATTCACTGGCGAGTATATCGCTTGAGAATTTTTGTGTACTGACGCTTAAGGGCACAAAAACACGGTAACGGTCACCGCCTATTTGCACACCTTGAAATTCGTTTTTATTACCTGCAGGTGCTTCTAAGACCCCTACAACTTCTAACCAAACATGATTGATTTTAACATACTGACCCAGCATTTCTTCAGCACTGAAATTAGTGCCTGTGAATAACTCATTGGCTGTGTTGGTACCTAAAACAGTCAATTGTGAAATTTTGTCATCATCTTGTTGTGTTAAAAATCTACCAGCGGACAATTGCATATTAGCATTCGTAAAATAACTCACGGTCACGCCCAATGCTTGCGCTTGGCTTTTATTGAAATCGCTGTACATATCATATACGTCAATATTTTTGGAGGCACTATAACCCTCTACAAAAGGTAACGTAGCTAAAGCGGCATTGACATCACCCAAATTCAATCCCAAACTTTCTTCCCGTATTTCAGACAGTTCTTCCTTCTCATAGTCTCTAGCATTCACAATGATGTTATTGACGCCCATAGAGTCTATAAGCTTTAAAGCCTCATTCTCTGCACCCTCGCCAATGTTTAGCATGGCGATGACTGAACCAACACCAAAAATCATGCCCAACATGGTTAAAAATGTACGTAACTTTTGCCCAAGTAACTCTGCAATAGCGTCTTTTATGAGTATTAAATATTTAGCCATCATTAGCTTCCCTGCACTTGTTGTTTTTGCGGCAAGCTTAAGGCGATTACATCGCCATTGCTTAAGCCTTCTGTGATTTCAACAAGATATAAATTTTTTCGTCCGCTAACAACAGCCTGTTTGCTAAATTCATTACCTTCTTGAAGGTATACATAGGTGCTTCCATCTTCAAAGTGCAGCGCTTGTAAAGGCACAACAAGTTGATCGGTAGGCGCCTTTACATGTATTTTGGCAGTTAGTTTTCTACCCGGCTGCATCATGCTTTTATCTTGCTCGAGTAGCGTCACTACAATTTCAAAATAAGTGACTGGATTACCGCGTTCAATGCTTCTTGGAAAACCCGACACATTAGAAATTTCACCGCTAAACACTTTATTTGGAAAAGCGTTTAAGCGGATATCAACTGCTAATCCTTTGGCTAAATCAATCGCATCGTTTGCTTGCACAAATAAAGACGCTTGCATATTGTCTAAATTGGGAATTTGAGCAATAGGTCGGCCCGGAAATACAGATTGTCCGATGGCCGGTTTTTCTCCGCGCCTGTCTTTTTCATATACTAACAAACCCGAAAAAGGCGAGACGACTTCTAAACTGGATAAAGCCTGCTGATGTCTATTAAACATTGTTTCCACACCGGTTTTTCGGATATCCAGCACCGCATTCTCATTTGAATGCTGTTCAACAATACTGGTTTCTTTCCATTCTAAGAAATCATCTTTTGCTTCTAAAAAGTCTCTATTAGCCAGCGTATCTATTATCTCTAGTTGTGAATAAACACGCAGGTCATCAATGGCAAAGCGATCTGTGAAATCAAACTCATATTTCACGAAGCTTTGGTCTGAGTCTATGTCTTGTTTGGTCTGGTTTTGTTGCGCGTTACTTTTAACAATGTCCTGCGCAAGTAACATTAATTGGAGCTCTTCATCGCGACTGTCTTTGAGTATTTGCTGGGCATCAAATCTGGCAATGACCTCGCCTTTTTCAACATAAGTATTTTCGTCTTTCAGCCAAGCAATTGTCATTGCTCTGCGCCCTGGTGTCATAATTTTTTGCGATTGCGCGGCTTCAATTTCACCAAATCCTTCTACTTCAATTGAAAAAGGGGTTTGAATGACCTTATAAAGTGGGATCGAGCTTTGTTCTTGTGAGCCGCATCCGCTTAGGAACATAACGGCTAATACCAAGCTCGGTGTTAAAAATTTCATATTGTTCCCTCTAAAGTATCAACGGTCGCTTTCATTCCCGGCCGCATAATACTAAGCTCGAGCTCATTAAGTGTTACCCAAGCGTCGAACACCCTTTTTTGGTTATTCGTTGACTTGGTGCGGTATGACTGTCCGAGCTCTGTGATTTTTCCGGTAAAAGGACGCTCAGGAAATGCATCTAAAGTAACGCGTACGGAAGCGCCCAGCACGATGTTAGATGTAAACGATTCGTCAAACTCGACCTTTACCGCTATCTTATCTAATGCCGGCAAAGACATTAAACGGCTGCCCCTGTAGACAGTGTCCCCCACTGCTGGCTTTTCATCGTCACCATTTGGTATTAACACGACCATACCTTCTTTGGGCGCCATAATTTTAAGCCTCTCCATACTAAGTTTGAGCTCGTCGACTTCAGATTTAGCTTTGGATATTTTAGCTTGTTGAACCTGCTCATTAATTTGCATGGATTTTTTGTGTTGTGCTAAGCGCTGAAGGGCTTGTTTATGAAGTTCTGTCGTAATACCGAATTCTGATTGTTGCTTTCGTCTTTCAATATCTGAGCGTGAAATATCTGTTATCTCCACTTTTCGTTCGGCGATATTCATGTTTTTTTTGGCTTCAGCTAAATCAAGGTTGAATTCTTCAAATTTTTCCTCATTCGCTAACTTCTTCTGTTCGGCCTCTTTGACTGCGGCATCAAAGTCACTTCGGCGAGTTACCATATTAGTGCGTAAGCTCTGGCCATCAAATTTTAGCAATACGTCACCTTTTTTTACCAGCGCATTTTCTCGGGCAATATATTCTATTTTATATTGCCACATACTTTGAATACTCGGCGCTGAAATAGAAATATTTTGTAATGAAACCAATTCAGCAGGGGCCGAAATAATATTACTATTTGGCTGTTGACTGCCTTGCACTTGAACATCACTGACTTGCTCACCACACGCGCTTAGTAAAAATACACCTGTTGCTAAGGCTAATAAACGTGCTGCTTTAAACATTGCTTGCACTCCCTTTAATTATCGACAGACGAACACTCATACCAGGTAGCAGGCTAATTTCTGGCGCTTTGTCAAAAGTGACGATGGCGGGGAAATATGCACTTTTACCCCACAACGCTTTACGTTCACTTTGCTTCGACAAGCTTGAAATGACACCGCTATATGTTTTATTTGGATAAGCATCTAACACAATTTCAACTTCTATGTTCTCATCTAGTCCAACTGCATCTATCTCATGCACCCAGGTTTCTATTTGAAAATCGCTGGTAGATTGCACGTCTAAGACTTTCCAACTGGCTCTAACATTCATACCAGCACTTAACTTGGTGCCAAACCAAGGATGGGTAGCATAGGTTACCGGACCTGTGACCTGCGCAATGACATTAAGATTGGCTAAAATATCTGTCAAGTAGACAAGCTCTTCTTTGACCCTTAGAATGTTGACTTCTTTTTTTGTGAGTTCAGCACGTCGCTCTTTTAACGCGCGCTGCAATGCTTCTTCTGCCTTAATTTCTTCTACTACATTACGTTGCAAAGCGAGTTCAAATTGGCCTTTTTCAAATGCGGCTACTTGGGCAATAGGCACTGACGCCTCAATCTTAGCTTTTTCTACGCGCATTTTAGCCACTTTTAAGCGGCCGCTTGCATCAATTACGCTTTGCTCTTGCTGAACTTTTAATTCTTCGAATTCAAGTAACAAACGGGCTAAATTTTCTTCATTTGCTATAAGTTGCGCTTGCGAAGCAGCACCGTCAAACAATACAACAGTTTCGCCTTTCTCTGCTGTCTTACCTTCTTCCTCCATCCACTGAATTTGCAACTGCCGGCTACCTGTTGGCGCATTGACAACTTGTTTAGCCGACGAACCTATTTGCCCGGTTAATAATAATTTTTCTGCATGAACCTTTGTGCTGATTAGTACACATGTGACCATCATGCCAAATATAACCATACCGAATATAGCCTTCATTATCTTTCTCCTACTACTTCGCCGTCTTTCATTATAATGACACGTTGTGCGTACTCTGCAATTTCGTCTTCGTGGGTTACCATGATTATGGTTTGTCCTTGCTGGTGTAATTCGGTCAGCAAATCCATGATTTCTTTGGAGGTTTTTGAATCTAAGTTACCGGTAGGTTCATCTGCTAAGATAACGCTCGGTTTGTTAATTAATGCTCTGGCAATCGCCACTCGCTGGCGTTGTCCGCCCGACATTTCAAACGGCTTATGGTTTTTACGATTAGTCAGGCCGACCCTTTCAATTAACTTTAGGGCGCGTTCTTCACCCTCTGCTTCACCTGTATCAGAATACCGCAGCGGGAGTTTGACGTTTTCCACAGCATCCAATTTGGACAATAAATGGAAAGTCTGAAAAATAAAACCAATATGTTTATTGCGTACTTGCGATAGTTCGTCATCGGTCATACTAGCTACGTCTTGACCGTTAAGCTTGTAAACACCGCTATTGGGCGTATCTAAGCAACCCAGTACGTTCATTAATGTTGATTTACCTGAACCCGAACTGCCCATAATAGCCACAAATTCATTTTCTTTTATTTCAATGCTAACGTCGTTTAGGGCGGTGACAACTTCTTCACCGTTTTGAAATGTTTTGTGGATATTAGTCAGTGATAGCATGTCTATTATATTTCTTTATTGATATTGCCCTTTTACGTTCTTTTTGGAGATAAAGATGTCTTTGAGCATGATTAAAAGTAAACGGTACGCAGTATTAAAAATGATAATAAACCATTGAACTTGAATTCAGTACATTAGTTAATTTAGTTTCGTTACAAATTGTTTAGGTTCCAATTTGACACAGCTTTGTTTAAAAAAGGTTAGCTAACTTCAGCCCATTTAAAATTTATCCTATCTTAGATACTCATGCCTCCTTAAAATAATTAGTCGATTAGCATACAGCTTGAAATTTATCTGGGTAACGTTGTGTCCATTGGAGCACCCAACGTGTTAAACAATCTGCGAAGAAAAGGTTATAAACCACATCGAAATGATAAAAACAAAGCTTCTAAAGCACAAGTAATGGCTTGTAATGCTCACTTATCTGGCCATGCCTGAATTAAAATTCCATGCTAAATAATCAGCAGCATAAGGCCCCGCTTCCAAGTCGACTATGGCATTAGCCAATGAAATATTAGTGGGGTTAAGTAAACGTGAATATATCTGATGGGTCGGTTCTTTGCCTTGAAAAGCATCATCCACCCATTCAGTGCATGCATAAACATAAGTCGCAGTTCTAAACACCACTGGCGTGGCTGAAAACAAAGCAGTGACATTATCAAACAAGGGATAATGACTTTTACTCACTTGGGAGCCTGATTGTTTACTTAAACTTTGATAAGTATCACGAAACGGGTTTTGTAAAGTATCAAGAATTTTAGCTATCTGAAAAGACAAAAACTTTTTAGCGTTAAAATAGGCCACTTTGTTTTCTTTACTCAGGCCTTCAAAGGTATCACTGGTGATCTGCCAAAGTTGCTGCATGTTGGCTTGTGTATAATACAAATATTGTGCCGTATTAAACAAAGCTTGACCATACTCACTCTCTTTTTCGATACCAAAGTGAGCCAATTGTTCGTCTGTTAGTTCATCGATTGTGGTAGCTTGTGTAGTGTTTCTTTTTGGCGATAGAATTTTTGCCTGTTACATGACTTCAAGGTCAGTTATATTTTTGGCACTCATGCCTATATCTCTATGGATAATAATCTGCAATAACCAAGAATAACCGAATTTAATTCAATCTTAACGCCTTATTGACAAATATAATTCATTTAAAAAACAAATCAGTAACTTAATCTTTACATGGTATCTATTTAACTTATGCATAACGTAGCCATTTTGAGTCGTGATTCAGCACTCTACCTTACATTACTGAAAGCTGAGCAGTTGCCGCACCTAAAACTAGTATTAGTTGATAATAACGCGGCTGATTTTGATTATTCACAGGTGGACATTTTATTGGGCGATCCTGATATAACTGCGCAAGTTATTAGCCAATGCACTGGATTAAAATGGCTACAATCTACTTGGGCTGGTAACACTCCCCTTTTTGCCTTAGATAAAATCGATTATCAACTGTGTGGGGTGAAAGATGTCTTTCAGCAAGCCATGCAAGAATATGTATTTGCTTACCTGCTGTATTTTTCTCGTAATGTGGCTGGTTTTAATCAGGCGCAGATAAACAAGACATGGGCAGCACCGACTTATGGTTCGTTAGCGGGGAAAACCTTAGGCATAATGGGTGTAGGCAACATTGGTCAAGCTGTTGCCAAGATGGCTAAACACTTTTCGATGAAGACCCGTGGTTATACTAGAACTAGCAATGGCTGTGAATATATTGATCAATATTACACTTGCAACGATGCACAAAATTTTGCTGCTAATCTAGATTACCTGGTGTGCCTGTTACCTCAAAGTAACGCGACGACAGGACTAATCGACAGCACATTTTTATCTTACTTACCCACACATTGTGTAATGATCAATGCTGGACGTGGTGCAACAATAGTGGATACCGCACTAATCGAAGCGCTAAAAAATAACACACTTCAAGGCGCGGTGTTAGATGTGTTTGAGCAAGAGCCATTGCCTCAACAGCATCCATACTGGGAGTTAGACAACCTCTTCGTCACACAACACACCGCTGCAGAGTCATTGCCTGAAGATATTTTTCCACTATTTAGTAACAATTATCGTAGATATATCAAGGGGGAAACACTTCAAAACGTTTTAGATTTTGCCAAAGGATATTAAAAAACTGCCTTCGAAGGACAAAATTATCATCACTATATTGACAAAATTTACAGCTTAGATGTTGGAGTGGAGTTAACTTATCGCCAACACATAGATGTCAGCGATATTCAAAGTACTGCAAACCAAAAGAAGCTAGTTGTAATTGAGGCTGTATTTCAGCTTAGTGCCGCTTGTCTAATCCAATAAGCTTGCTGAAAAATCTGCCATGTCGTCTGGCAACATAGGGTTAGTTAAAGTCAGTATCTGTCTATTTCGCAAGTTGAGTCGCTGAGCAACATTACCATGATGCTGACTAAAGAGTGTTGCATGTTCGCCACTCAAGCTTATCAATTTAAGCCCCTTGCCTATGCGTTCTGCCAAGACAGGTTTGCGGGGGTTAACATAAAAAACCAATGGAAAAGGGTAATAGAACATCAGAGATGGCTCAATACTAATACCACCGATGGGAACAGCGCGATGCTTAAATATCTCCTCGATTTCATTCACCCCTAAGGCCACATAATCGAACGTACCATTGTGTAATAACGTAAATAAATTCTCTAGGGATCCCTGTTCAATAACCTTGTATCGATTGTGACGAAACAGGTCAGCATCAGCCCAAGTGTGAGGAATACCGATAGATAAGGCTTGGAGCTGTTGGGGTTGTTTAATCCGAGCGAACTTAGCTAGAGACTCGTCTTTAACTAAAAGCAATCGGTAACCCAGTAATCCCTTGGTAAGCGGTTGATGGATCACTAACTTTTTTTTATCTTTAAATTTCACATTTCCGGCTACAGTGACCAGAATATCGGCGCCCTCATTAAAAATATTAGCTTCGTCATCAGCGCTAGGATAATCCGTGTTATGCACTTGCACGTCCACTGAACCATATTCTTGCTCAGTAGCTTTTAGACATGCTTGAAGCAAAGCTGTTTCGTAACTCTGCCTTGCTGGGGATTTATTACCATTCCAAAAAACTACGTTTTGCATCCGCTTAGTCCTAACAATGACCCGATTGGCCGATTTACGCTTTGTTTGTCTACGCAATGCTCAAGACGTAGAATACAATTTATTCATCAAAAAAATTTATTTAATAATATTTTTTATCAATTTATGGACACATTATGCAACTTCATGTCGTTATGATCTCACGTTTACTTTCTTCAATGTTATTTTTGGCCCTGAGCAGTTTACTATTATCATGTACCAATGCTACTAAAACCCCTTCAGTGGTAAAAATAGTCAAACACAACAATCAATATTCTATTACTGTAAATGGCCAACCTTATGATGTAAAAGGAGTGGGGCTGGGCTACAAAGATGATGAAACAGTCATAGCCTTAAAAGATGCAGGAGGTAATTCTTTTAGAACTTGGGAATTAACTCATATCGAGCAAGAATTAGCCATAGCAGAAAAACTGGGGCTGATGGTTGCAGTAGGCATACCAACAGGTAAAGAATTACTAGGCTTTGATTACAACGACAAAGAAGCTGTGGAAAAGCAGTTTCGACGTGTTATCACTGCCGTCGAAAAATACAAAAATCACCCCAACATATTGTTGTGGGTGATTAACAACGAGCCTAATTTATTATATGACGAACAAGGACAATTAAAAAACGTTAACCCTAAGGTTTATGCTGCTATGGGTGACATCATTGATCATATTCATAAAATTGATCCCAATCATCCTGTTACTTTTAGTCTAGCGGGAAACAATCCAAAAGATATCGCGCTGGTACTAAAGCATGCACCAAATATCGATATTTTGTCTGTGCAGAGTTATGGCTCCTTAGTCACATTACCTGACAGTATCGTCCAAAGTAACGTAGATAAACCTTATATGGTGACCGAGTTTGGCCCTATGGGACATTGGGAATTACCCTCCACACAATGGGGTCGAGAAATTGAAGAACCTAGTGCAGTCAAAGCTGCAGGTATGGCCAAACGGATGCAAGATGTCATCCTTGATGATAAAACAGGTAAAATCATTGGTTCATTCGTATTTTTCTGGGGGCAAAAGCAAGAGCGTACACCTACTTGGTATGGCATGTTTAATGAGTCGGGTGAACAAACTGCAAGCATAGATGAACTGACTCGTATCTGGACTGGGCAATACCCAGCCAATCGCGCGCCACAATCTAAGTCTATCACCATCAATAATATTCAAGCTGTTGAAAGTATTAAATTAAAACCTGAACAACCTGCCACAGTCAAAGTACAAGTTTCCGATACACAAGGCGACCTACTAACGCATCAATGGGTATTGATGAATGAAGTAGAAACTCGCAGCCAAGGGGGGCACTTTGAAGCAAAACCTGCAGCATTGTCATTGCAAATACTCGCATCTGACGTTCAACCAGATCATGTTGAAATGACATTTAATCCACCAAGTGAAAATGGGGAATATCGTTTATTCCACTACGCTTATGACGGAAAAAATAAAGTGGGTAATGCAAACATTCCGTTTATGGTTGAAAATTAGTTAAATAACCTGAACTCATGATGAATAACTGTCCCTTGTAATATACATCCTATCAAGGGACTGGCTATTAAATTACCGCCAATTCAGGACAGTCATCACTTATTGCCAATTTTTGGGGTTCGCAAAAAGGGCATATATCATTTCTGCTTTGGTTATTAATAAGGCTGCAAAATCTTTGCGTAACGGGTCGTTAGTATTGTTTTGCAAAATTTGTTCAGCTTGAAGCTGCCAACGCATTGAAAACGCTCTAAGCGTATCTTTAGCATTTTTTTCTGATGCATAAGGTATGGCGTCAGCAGGCAGATCACCACTTATTACCCAATAATATTTTCCTTCAGTGGATTTTATTTTCCAAACAGCAACATAGGGAGCCAAGTAGCGACTTTCCTCTGTCACAACACTGTCGAACAACACACCTTGTTCTGCCAAGTGTTTATTAGCTCTTTGATATTGCTCTCTAACCCATTCGGATAATTGCTCTTGGCTGAGTTCTTCTGACGCCATAAATACTAAACCTTTGATAATAAAGCTTAGATTTTATCATATACTCAGAGGTTGGGTTAATAAGTCAAAGATTAATTGGAAACTTTCCATTATCCTTGAATAAACCAACACCACTTTACTATTTTGGATCTCATATGTCAGACTCTCAGGGGATGAATACCCCAAACGATATTGCTCAGTTCACGCCAGAACAACGTCTTTCTTATCTAGTAAAAGAATGCATCTCACATAAACAAGTATGGATACTAACCGACCAAGACGGTTGCGTGATGCTGAATACAGAAGATGAAGATTGCACCCCCGTATGGCCAAGTGAAACATTTGCCCAAGCTTGGGCTACCGGAGAGTGGTCAGCATGCGAACCTAAGGCGATTGATTTAAAAACATGGCATAGTCGCTGGACCCAAGGGTTAGAAGACGATGATGTGGCCATTGCGGTTTTCCCTAGCGAAAATGAAGAAGGATTAGTGATTTCTGCCCAAGAATTTGATTTTGAATTAAAGACAAAAGCAAAAAATTAACCCGTTCTTTGCTTATTACTATGCTTCAAGAAAAAGCCACAGTCTAGACAAAAATATCCACCACAGAGTGCCCACTTTCACAAAGAAATAGAAATTTCATTAGGTTATTTTTTTTTGTGTCCTTTTTCCTCTGTGGTTCAGATCTTTCGCTGTTTTACTTTAGCTACTTTATTTTTGCTCAAACGTCTCAAACTGGTTGGGTAAATAGTCAACCAATCTGCCAGACAACCCAACGTAGATTTTTAGCGTTTGTGGGAAAGATAAAAATATTTTTGGCAGTATATTAAGCAACTGGTCATTACCTCTATTTTCAGCTTGCTTTACCGCTAGTGGGATATCTGCGAAAGTAGAAAACATATATAAGCAATGGCTTAAATCTTTTTGAAGTGGCTGCATCTGTGTTGCGTCACTCACTTGCATTTTATTCCAAGCATGTTGCCAGACTGATTCAAGTTGACTGTGCCCAAATAGCATACCTTGGCACCATGTGGCTACTGAACTTTGCTTTTGACCGTCCTGATTAAATGTCACCCCCATGGGTAAGAATATCTTTTCTTCACTCATACTTTTCAGCTGTATTTGCAATATTTTCATCAAGATATCGGTGAGGTTATCTGCTTGTTCAATGCTAGTCAGTTGATGACTCGTTTTCATCACCCAAGGTAACCATTTTTCGGGCATAGGAATTTCAGGTGCTGCCGCGACCGCGAAAACAACGCCTTGAATAAAGGCATAAGGATGCAGTACACCGAGTAATTCTTCGGACTCACATAATTAATGCAGAGAGGCATGTGTGGATGATTCATATTTTTGCATAATCTAAAATGATTAACCTTTTGCCTTGTTGTGCTCAAAATATATTGATCTCGTTCTATGGGTCCAGATTAACAATTGATACTATTTATTCAAAAAAATGATTGCATACCGCTTTAATTGTTATAATATAACATTACTTTATAATTTTACCTTTAGTGACATATGCCGTTTAATCTATCAAAAATCTCCCTACTTGTTTTAGCCGTTATAGCCAGTCGACCTGCTTTGTCAGAAGATAAACTAACTCAAAAAGATGAAAATGATATTGAAAAATTGATTATCACGTCCTCTCCACTTGGACGTTCAATTTTACAGTCCTCCACCCCTGTTTCTATTTTAAGTGGCGATGAATTAGAAAAAAATCAAAGCGCCACCTTAGGCGAAACACTCAAGTCTGTGCCGGGAGTAAATAGTACTTACTTTGGCCCTGTGGCTAGCAGCCCAATTATTCGTGGTTTGGATGGACCAAGGGTAAAGGTCCTTCAAAACGGCATGGACAGTTCTGATGCATCCCGTGTTGGCCCTGATCACATAGCCACAACAGAAACCTCTACTGCCACTCAAATAGAAGTATTACGCGGCCCTTCAACATTATTGTATGGTAGCGGTGCAATTGGTGGCGTAGTCAATGTGGTAGATAATCGCTTACCTAAAACTCGTCAAGAAGGACTAAGCGGAAGAGTCAGTGCTTTGCATGACACCGTTTCAAACGAACGCACAATATCGACAGATCTCAACAGCGGAAAAGACAATTTCGCATGGCATCTAGATGCATATAGCCGTAAGACGGATGATTATGATGTACCTGAGTTCACACTTGATGACGGTGATGTAGTGGACACATTAGAAAACTCTGACATAGACTCCCAAGGCTTTACCATAGGCGCAGGCTGGATTGGTGATGATGTATCCTTATCATTTGCATATGGAAGATTAGAGACAGATTACGGTATTCCAGGTCATGCTCATGGAGACCATGAGGAAGAAGAAGAGGAGCACCATGATGATGAAGAACACACAGAAGAAGAACATGATGAAGAAGAATCAGTCTTTGCTCGCATGCAACAAGACCGCTTCCAGTCAATAGTTGATTGGAAAAATCTAACTGGCTGGTTCACAGAAGCTCACTGGCATAACGCCTATACGGATTATCAACACAGCGAAATCGAAGAGGGAGAAATAGGTACAACCTTCGAGAATGACTCCTTAGAATCACGTCTGTGGGCAAAACATGCACCTATTAACGGATGGGCAGGGGTGGTAGGTTTACACTACACAAACGCAGATTTTTCTGCAGTAGGTGAAGAAGCTTTTACTCCCTCAACCGAAAGCACCAGCAGCGCATTATTCGTATTGGAAGAAAAAACAATTGGCAACTTCTTGTGGCAATTGGGAGCAAGGTTAGAGCATGTTACACATAATCCTGACAATGTCTTTTTCAGCGATAGTGAAGTGGACGCTAATTTTGAGGACTTAAGTTATACCGCAAATAGCCTCTCGGCAGGTTTTGTTTACCAACTAGCAGAGAATCAATCTTTGGCGGTTAATCTAGCTCACTCTGAACGTGCACCTTCATCGGCTGAAATATTTTCAAATGGCATTCATATAAGCACCTCAACCTATGAAGTGGGTGCGGGTTTTAATTTAGTCATCGATGACTCAGATCCTGATGATATAGAGTTTAGCCTTGTTCAATCAAATCAGTCGGTAAAGAAGGAAGTATCTAACAATCTAGATATTACTTACCGTATACAAACTGAACACCTGCATGCCAACGTGAGTGTGTTCTATAACCAAATTGATGACTATTTGTTTCAGCAAAACACCGGCTTAGAATTTCACGACGAACATGATGAGCATGACGAAGACCATGATGATGATGACCATGGTGACGAGCACGAAGAGGAAGAACATGAGTCTGACGAACACGAAGAGGAAGGTTTGCCCGTATATGTTTTTAATCAACAAGATGCTGACCTATATGGTTTTGAAGCAGATATCGATTGGCACTTAAATGATAACCTGCGTGTTAGTGCTTTTACTGACTATATCCGAGCAAAATTAAGTCATAGTGATGATAAAAATACTAACTTACCTAGAATTCCATCTATGCGTTTTGGTGCAGAGTTGCATTGGGAACAAGACAACTGGCATGCTGAGCTTGGCGCCACACATTATTCAAAGCAAAGTAAAATTGCCGAATTTGAGACACAAACCGATGGTTACACCTTAATCTCAGCAGCGTTTAATTATTATATAAGCTTGAATAGTGCAGACATGACGTTATACCTCAGGGCTAATAATCTAACCAACGAACTAGCAAGAGTACACAGCTCGTTTCTTAAAGATGATGCTCCCTTGCCTGCTCGTTCGTTCATACTAGGTGCTAAAGTGAGTTTTTAATATCGGGCTAGCACCCAGCTTTAATTAATTCAATGGCGCGCTCTAGTTCTGAGCGCGGGCAACCAAAATTAATACGCACACAGTTTTTATCGCCAAAATCTGCCCCAGGAGACGGGCCGACACCTAAATCCTCAAAGTGTTTTTGAGGATTTTCAACGCCTAAACCACTGGCATCAATCCAAGCTAAGAATGTTGCTTGTGGGGGGAGTAACTTCAGTGCACTAATTTTAGCGATTTCAGTAGCCAGATAATCTCTATTACCACGCAGGTAACGTAAAAAGGCCTGATGCCAATCATCACATTGTGTAAAAGCTGCTTGAGTGGCGGTTAAACCTAACACGGTTACCCATGGCACCATCGCTTTAGCAGCAAGGTTAAATTTATGCCTAGTAGCGGGATCCTCAATAATCGCAAAAGACGTGCCTAAACCTGCCACATTAAACGTTTTGCTAGCTGCCATAAGTGTAATGGCTTCACCTTTAAAGCCTGCTAATTTCCCAGCTGGAATATGTTTAGCATTCTCGTCTAAAATGATATCGCAATGAATTTCGTCTGAACACAACATCACATTATTGCTAATACAAATATCAGCGATACGTTCTAGTTCTTGTGACGTGAGGACTGAACCAATCGGATTCATTGGGTTACACATTATAAACAACTTGCATGCAGGATCGGCAGCTTGTTTTTCAAGCTCATCAAGGTCGATTGTCCAACGACCATCGACCTCCACTGAACCAATGTCGACCTTAATCAAATTATTGAGTTTAGGCGCAGCAATAAGTGGTGGATAGTTTGGCGTTTGAATCAATACTTTATCACCCGGCTGGCAAAGTGCTTTGCAGGCCACATTAAATGCTGGCACCACACCCGGTGTCCAAACAATCCAGTCAGGTGAAATACTCCAATCATATTGGCGCCCTAACCAATCTACTACGGCTTGATTTGCCATTACATGGTCATTGGGCAGTGTATACCCCATCAAACCATGCTCGGTACGCTCTTTAAGGGCATCTAAAATAGGCTCCGCACACCTAAATTCTGTATCCGCTATCCACATGGGCAAAATATCGCGGCCTTTATATCTTTCCCACTTGAGTGAATAACTGGGTGTTCTATCAATAATATTGTCAAACTGCATGTAAGATGTCACTTAAATTGAAAAAGTTAAAAATGAAAAGTAACTTTATTAGCCGTTAGCGTCACGGATAAGTCGCTCGACTTTAGTTAGTAGTTGATGAGTATGAAAAGGCTTTACAATAAAGTCGGTTGCGCCCAACCGCATAGAATCAACCACTAACTGTTTTGTAGCATTAGCAGTGATCATCAAAAATGGGCATTGTGAATTGATCTTGCGAAGCGCTGCGAGTATCTCTAAACCACTGACTTGAGGCATTAACCAGTCACATATCACCAGTGAAATATTTTCTATACTGGCACTTTTCACATACTCTAACGCATGTTTGCTGTCAGAAAAAACGTAAATTTCTCCCGATGTCACTTCTTCAAGAATGGTCTGAACCAATTCTAGCGTTATCTTGTCATCGTCGATGACTAAGATGTCAAAGTCGTACATCGATTACTCCTTAATAAAATAACTTCCATGTAATAATCCCTTAACGTAACAAACAACATTCTGCTTAATAAAAAATTAATACTAAACCAATACTTAAACGCTTTCCAGAAGAAGCTTTATCTGAGCAATATCAAGCCAATAAAACTGAAGTAGATAATAAACTTACCCTAGTATAGTCAATGACCTTGGTTTGTTCACTAAGGGCAAAAAATCTTAAATGAATTTAAATATCTACTGAGCTTGCTTGCAAACATTTGTCGTAGTTTACCCCTCATAACAAAATTAAAATTTAATTATTAAAGGTTAATTAGGCATAAAAAAGGCCGGAAAACCGGCCTTAATACTTATAAACTTATAAACTTATAAACTTATAGCTAAGAAATGATATCGAGTAACTCAACGTCAAAAATTAATGTACTGTGGGGGCTAATAGCACCGCCTGCACCTTGTTCGCCATAGGCTAGCTCGGCTGGAACATGTAGTTTTAACTTAGTCCCTGCTTTCATAAACTGAAGTGCTTCAGTCCAACCTTTAATCACGCCATTTACGGGGAATTCAGCTGGCTGACCGCGGTCGTAAGAACTATCAAACACGCTTCCGTCTAACAAAGTACCGTGATAATGAACCCGTACTGTTGAATTCAAGGTTGGTACTTCGCCGTCGCCTTGAGTGTGCACTTCATACTGAAGACCACTTTCGGTAACTGTAATTTCTTCACGCTTAGCATTATCAGCTAAATACGCTTCACCTTGGGCAATCACGTCTGCAAATTCAGCTGATTTAGCTGCTTGCATAATCTCATGAATTTCATTAAACGCAACACGTAAGGTATCGTTATCAACTTGAGCGGGTTGATTATTATATGCATCAGCAAGACCTTCTTGCACTGCTTCAACGTCCAATCCCTCAAATGGGTTGGCGCGTAATTGCTCGCCCATTTGTAGACCAATACCGTAACTTGCTTGTGTTTCTATGCTGGAAAATTTATCTGACACTTTGGCTCCTAACTTGCCTCCTTCTTTTATATTTAAAAAAAGGTTCTAGGCACTATTGCTTTAAAAGTGCGCATTATATAGATAAACGTTGCCAAAAAACACATTTAGGAATGATTAATAGCTCTTATTACTTAGACAAATAGTTTACATAAAAGTATCGTACATTTAGATTATTACTAATTTTGGAGAGCGTATATGTCACAAGTTTTGGATTCCCAGTTAACAGGGACGGTACGTAATTTGGGAGCCGTATTAGGTGACACCATACGAGATCAGTTGGGCGAACAATGGTTACAGAGAATTGAAGCAGTCAGAAAAGATGGGCGAAAGGCACATCAAGGTGACGAAGATTGCGCAAAGCGCGTAAAGTTACTTTTTTCTGAATTAAAAAACGATGAATTACTCACTGTAGGTAGAGCGTTCTCACAATTTCTAAATTTGGCCAATATTGCCGAGCAGGAATTTAATAGCAATAACGATCAAGACGATCCTATCGATACATTATTTAATCATTTGGATGAAGCGGGTATAAAAGCAGACACGTTTGAAAAGGCTTTAGAGCACCTTAATATTGAACTGGTCTTAACCGCTCACCCAACAGAAGTGACACGTAGAACACTTATTCATAAACACAGCGAGCTTGCTAAATGCCTGAGCAAAGCACATGCCTCGGACATTAATGAATCAGATCGAGACAAAATTGAAACTCGTATTGCTGAAATCATCAGTCAAGCATGGCACACCGAAGAAATTCGTACTATACGCCCTACCCCGGTTGACGAAGCCCGTTGGGGATTTTCTGTCATTGAAAACTCACTGTGGGAAGCCGTCCCTGAGTTTATTCGTGAATTAGATAAACGTTTCGTAGACAAATTTGGTTTGTCTATCCCTTTAGATGTCTCACCTGTGAAATTTGGTTCATGGATGGGCGGCGATAGAGACGGCAATCCTTTTGTTACCTCAAAGGTAACAGAACAAGTATTGCTATTAGCACGTAAACGCGCAGCAAAATTATTTGCAAAAGATATTGATATTTTGCAAACCGAATTATCCATGAGCGATTGCGACGATACTCTTAGACAGCAAGTAGGCGATGTACTAGAGCCCTATCGTGCTGTTCTAAGACCTCTTTTAGATAAATTAGTTAAAACCCAAAAAGGTATCGTCGAAAAGCTCAAAGGTGTACCTGTAGATATGACCGATTGGGTAGACGATAAAGAACAATTACTTGATCCTTTGATGACGTGTTACCACTCATTACAATCATGCGGCATGTCTGTTATCGCCAAAGGACATCTTCAAAACACGATCCGCAGAGTCCACTGCTTTGGTGTGCACTTACTTAAATTAGATGTACGTCAAGACTCAGAACGACATGCAGATGTATTTTCTGAACTGACCCGTTACTTAGGATTAGGTGATTATGGGCATTGGAGTGAAGATGACAAACAAGCTTTTTTACTTAAAGAGTTAGGCTCAAAACGTCCATTGTTTCCGCCAGCATGGCAGCCCAGTCAAGATGTACAGGAAGTTTTAGACACCTGTAAAGTAATTGCTCAAAACGGCAAAGACGGATTTGGTATCTATATCATCTCCATGGCTAGCCTCCCTTCAGACGTATTAAGTGTGAATTTATTACTTAAAGAACTGGGCGTCACTTGGCCGATGCCAGTGGCACCTCTGTTTGAGACATTAGACGATTTAAACGCAGCGGCAAGTGTGACTGAAAAACTGTTTTCTATTGATTGGTATCGCGGTTATATCCAAGGCCATCAACATGTGATGATTGGATATTCAGACTCAGCGAAGGACGCAGGTGCCATGGCCGCTGGTTGGGCGCAGTATGAATCTCAAGAAGCCTTAGTCGCCTTGGCCAAAGAAAACGATATTGGACTCACTTTATTTCACGGACGTGGTGGCACCATTGGCCGCGGCGGTTTACCCGCTCACGCAGCGATACTGTCACAACCACCGGGTTCGTTAACCGGTGGTTTCAGAGTCACCGAACAAGGCGAAACCATCCGTTATAAATTTGGTATGCCTATTTTAGCGCAGCGCAGCTTAGCGATGTACGCCAGTGCAATACTTGAAGCATTAATTTTACCCCCACCGGCACCCAAACAAGCATGGCGCGAAGCAATGATAAAAATGGCGGCAGACGGACGAGACAACTATCGCCAAATCGTCAGACATGATGAAAACTTTGTACCTTACTTCCGCGTAGCCACGCCAGAACAAGAACTCGGTAAACTACCATTAGGCAGTCGCCCCGCTAAACGCAAACCCACAGGGGGCATTGAAAGTTTACGTGCTATTCCATGGATTTTTGCATGGGCACAAACTCGCATGGTGTTACCTTCTTGGTTAGGTGTAATGAAGGCAGTACAAAGCTCGTTGGACGCAGGCAAAGAAGACACCATTCAAGACATGTTAGCTAATTGGCCATTTTTCTATTCACGCTTATCTATGTTAGACATGGTTTTCGCCAAGGCCGACCCAAAAATAAGCCAAGAATACGACCAAAGCTTAGTACCTGAACAGCTTAGGCACTTCGGTGATGCATTGCGCACGGAACTACAACAAAGTATAGACTTGTTGCTCAAATTGCTTAACCAAAAAACAGTAATGGAAAGCGATCCAAAAGGCACAACATCAATGAATATAAGGGCAAGTTACCTTCAACCACTGCACTACCTGCAAATCGAATTGCTTAAAAGAATAAGGCAGCTAGATGATAATGAGCACGATGCAACACTAGAACGCGCCATGATGGTCACTATTGCAGGGATAGCTGTCGGAATGAGGAATACAGGCTAGATATACTCGGCTATTCTAATACCCGCCAAGGAAGGCAATATTGTGTACGGAACATGGTTTCAGTCTGCTTAACAGTCCAGCTCGAATATTGAGCATTGGTGTTGGATATACTGGTTGAACATATCGATTTCTCAAATAAATGCAGAGACACGTTTTTTCTGTTTCAACACCTTATGGTTACCTGAATATACACACAATATCGATAAGCCTCTGTCTTGGATAATGATGTTCGCTGAATTTTTATTCCAGTAACATGCTCTTTATTTCACCACAAGACATTGAAAAATAACTATTATTTGTACATGGTTGGCAGATATAATCTTTATTCTTAATTAATAATATTACCTAAGCAGGCTAGCCAAATGCCCAAGTTACTCAATGAGGTCAAATGTGACATCTGTTAGACAAAGAATAAACCTAGTTATCGTTATGATGATACTAAGCAGTGGTGTCGGTGATGCTCTAGCTCAAGATCTCAAAAGTATGCATAATTTACCTACAGCCTATGCAGGTTATACTGGTAATTACAGCGATTTCACTCTGGTTTTAGATGAACGTTTTAACGTCTTCGATACACAGATGTGGGAAATAGGCGACGGGGCTGTAGGCGGTGAAGCAGCCTGTCGTTTTCAACCACAAGGAGTAAAAGTTGACAATGGACTGCTCAATTTAATTATTCGAAAAGAGCCAATAGCACCAGGATGGTCTAATGATCATCAGATGCAAAAATCAGCCTATGAGTTTTCTTGTGGGGAGCTAAGGACGACTGAAAGCAAAAAAATAAGATATGGCCGCTATGAAACCCGCATGAAAGCCCCTGCTAGGACTGTCGCATCCGGTTATATATCGTCTCTGTTCACCTATACCAATGAAGGTGAGCCCCGTGAATGGGAAGAAATCGATGTGGAGTTGGAGGGAGGGAGACCTGACAAATTTCAAGCCAATTTAATATATGGAAGGAATACGTGGCAATGGTGGGCGACACGAAAATGGGGCGCGTGGGAGGATAAAATTAATATTGCCCCCGTTGATGAGTGGCGAGTTTATGCAATCGAATGGATACCCACAGAAATCAACTGGTATGTCGATGGTGTATTAACAAAATCCCTTAAACAGGAAGCGTTGAATTGTGAACCTAACTGCGTCCCCCCTCAGATTCACCCCACCCCTATCCCTAATAATCTCAGTCAATTAATGATTAATTTTTGGATACCGAAGGATGAAATTCAAAATGATTTTGGTGGTAACAAAAAACGCAATGTTTACCCTATGTATACGCAATACGACTGGATCCGATTTTATGAGTTGGATGCAGAACCTCTTGCACAATGGTAAAAATCTAACTGAATATTAATACAATAATCTACATCTTAAGAACGCTTGGTAATTAAGATACGACAAAGTCACTAGGTGTTAACACTCTCAAGTCTGGTATTAAATCTCCGACTTACGGTTTGAGCTGATGGAGACCGCTCTATCCTGTCAGTCGGCTTAGAGCGAATTGCAGACGGTGGCGCAATTAGCTTTTCAATCGGTTAAATACCTCTTATACGCTGGAAGCAGGTATCTAACGGCGAAAATCGAGCACCGCCTCAGATAAGTCTGCTTGAATAAAAGAAGTTCATCATCATAAACAAAAGCAATATACAAAACTGGTTTGCACAACAGTGGGAGAGGCTTGTTTTGAATTCTGAATTACGTGAAAACAGTTGATTAATAGACGATAAATAACCGACTTCCACTCCTTCAAGAATATAAAAAAGACGTAAATATGGAAAAGATGAGGCATCATATATTTTCATCTAATGAAAAATGACGTCTTATCTTACCTATAAACATTCTACAGAGTTCCAACACTGGTCTTTTTTTAATCAGATTTTAAGTCTCGGTCGGTCAAAAAAAGTTCTATTTTTCTCCCACGATTGCTTAAGGATCTAGTTCCTCAATACGAGTTACGCCATGCGGGTTTGGTTTGCCGTCAGCACCGAGGCTGACAAAAACCATACTATCAATAGAGATAATAGTGGCCTTATTGAGCTTGTTTCGTACTTTGGCACATAAGGTAATTGAGCTGCGTCCTAAGGACACTAATTCAACACCCATTTCAATAACATCGCCCTGTTTAGCAGAGCTTACAAAATTAATTTCAGACATGAATTTCGTAACGAGGTGTTTATCTTTCCCCAGCTGGCACATGGCAAAAATGGCGGCTTCTTCGTCGATCCAGCTAAGCAGTTTGCCGCCGAATAAGCTGCCGTTTGGGTTTAAGTCCTCAGGTTTGATCCATTTACGGGAGTAGAATTGCATAGTGTTTTCTGTCGGCCTGTGATTTAGAAAATGTGGATTTATGAATATTAGGTTTACGAAATGCGAAAAGTTAGCAGTTCTAAATTATATCATGCAAGCAGGTTAGCGAGCAATATTCAAAGCTGGTTTGCACAACAGCGCAAGCGCTTGTTTTAAATTCTGAATTATGATGAACAGTCGATTAATAGACGATAAGTAACGGACATCATCATTCAAATGTTGCGCAGTCCCTTCACCAAGCAGTGCATAAACATCTTTACCTTCAAAGAAGGTCAGTGACAAATAAATAGAATTTTGAGTAAAGCCAATTCTATTAGTGTTCATGGCTTTAATGCTCTGGCCATAGGTGACTACTGTATCGTGCGTTCTAGAATTGGCATTGTGGCGTATATTCTCTCTAATAGCTTGGGCTTATCGACCAGCTCGGCAACTATCCCTAAACACACAAAATTACAACCTGAACAACGTCAATTATTTCTTTTTGTTCGATGATTTTAGCTTGTAGCAAAGGGAAAGCCTTGGTTATGAGAAACTATTAGCAGCCATTTTTCACAATGAAATTGCAAAATCTGTAAGCTATCGGCTTATATACTGTGATCTATCGACCCTTAAAGTTCGATTAGGTGTTTCTGTGATTAATAAATGATTTGCTAGGGATTGGAGCTGAATGTCGGTAATACGCATCAACTTCTCTGTTTAGACCCATTAAAGCATCCTTTTTCTTATATACCCACAGCCTAATGGTCCGTCCAAATCTGCGTGGTCGTAGCCGATGAACAGACCTCAGTAGCATCAGAACATCTTCAGCAACGAACCGCTACATTCAACTAGTGATGGCATTACCAAAATAACATTTGTGTAATGTTCCTTTTTGAGCAAGTTTATTATTTACAATAGTAAACCGTGTCGTTCCAATTTTTGCTACTGATGCCGGTCAATGTATAAATGGCAAAGGACCGGTTGTGGCACATGGCTCTCTATCAGGTTTGGTTAGACACAAATCAATGGGGCCTGAGACGTTGAAACGGTAAACAGAAAGAACCACAGATAAATGTGGTTAAGAAGCTTTTGCAGTTATCTATTTATTATACAATCGGCTGGTGCTTTCTGAGTGGGCAATTACTTATGGTGATTGGTATTAGTTTATGTCTACTGTTTTTAATGTTGAAGCCATAATTTTCTACAGCTAATAAAAAAGGCCACCTAAGTGACCTTTTTTGCATAAGTAAACGGGTTACTTATATGATTTTAGACACCACACCAGCACCTACAGTACGGCCACCTTCACGGATTGCGAAGCGTAAACCTTCGTCCATCGCGATGGGGTGAATCAAATCAACTACGAATTTCAAGTTGTCACCAGGCATAACCATTTCTACGCCTTCAGGAAGCTCTACAGCCCCTGTTACGTCAGTTGTACGGAAGTAAAACTGTGGACGGTATCCTTTGAAGAATGGAGTATGACGGCCACCTTCGTCTTTACTGAGTACGTATACTTCAGCTTCAAACTTAGTGTGTGGATTAATTGAACCAGGCTTAGCCAATACTTGACCACGCTCTACGTCTTCACGCTTAGTACCACGTAATAAGGCACCCACGTTCTCGCCAGCACGACCTTCGTCAAGAACTTACGGAACATCTCAACACCCGTACAAGTAGACTTGGTAGTATCTTTGATACCAACGATTTCTACTTCATCACCCGTCTTAACGATACCGCGCTCAACACGACCTGTAACAACTGTTCCACGACCTGAAATTGAGAAAACATCTTCAATTGGAAGAGGAAAGGCTTATCAATATCACGCTCTGGAAGAGGGATATAGGTGTCTAGTGCTTCAGCTAGCTCTATGATTTTTGCTTCCCAAGCTGGGTCGCCTTCAAGCGCTTTAAGGGCTGAGCCTTGGATTACCGGTAAATCATCACCTGGGAATTCGTATTCTGTTAGAAGTTCACGCACTTCCATTTCAACCAATTCTAGTAATTCTTCATCATCAACCATATCGCATTTGTTCATGAATACAACCATGAAAGGTACGCCAACCTGACGACCCAACAAGATGTGCTCACGTGTTTGCGGCATAGGACCATCTGTTGCAGCAACTACTAAAATAGCACCATCCATTTGAGCAGCACCGGTGATCATGTTTTTGACATAATCGGCGTGACCAGGACAATCTACGTGTGCATAGTGACGTGTAGGTGTGTCATATTCAACGTGAGACGTTGAAATAGTGATACCACGCTCGCGCTCTTCTGGAGCGTTATCGATTTGATCGAATGCTTGATGCATCGCCACCGTAAGTCTTTGCTAATACAGTAGTGATTGCGGCTGTTAATGTTGTTTTACCGTGGTCAACGTGGCCGATAGTACCGACGTTTACATGCGGTTTAGTACGTTCAAACTTTGCTTTTGCCATTTTACTGGTTTCCTAAGTTAAAAATCCGCCCTCTATTTAGAGTGCCGATAAGACCTTCATTAAAATTTAAGTGCGCGCGTTGGTTATGATTTTAGTGACATTACTAGGCGCTTCTGTGTATTTAAAAAATTCCATTGAATATGACGCTCGCCCTTGGGTTGCACTGCGCAAGTCAGTAGCGTAGCCAAACATTTCTGATAACGGTACTTTAGCATGTATTATTTTAATACCTGCCACACCGTCATCCATGCCTTCAATCATACCCCGACGCCGGTTAAGGTCGCCGACTACGTCACCCATCCAGTCTTCTGGAGTGGTAACTTCAACTTTCATAGTTGGCTCAAGTAAAACGGGATTTGCTTCTGCAGCCCCTTTTCTGAAGCCCATTGACCCAGCAATTTTAAACGCCATTTCTGAAGAGTCAACATCATGATAAGAACCATCAAACAAGGTCACTTTTACATCAAGCACCGGGTATCCAGCTACTACACCATTTTGCATCTGTTCTTCGATACCTTTATCAACTGAAGAGATAAATTCTTTTGGAACAGACCCCCTACAATTTTGTTGATAAATTCGTATCCAGCGCCTTCTTCATTGGGTTCGATAGTTAACCAAACGTGACCATACTGGCCTTTACCGCCTGATTGACGAACAAACTTACCTTCAACATCAACTTTATTGCGGATAGTTTCGCGATAAGCAACCTGTGGTTTACCTACATTACACTCAACACTAAACTCACGTTTCATTCGATCAACAATAATATCAAGATGTAATTCACCCATACCCGATATAATAGTTTGACCAGACTCTGCGTCAGTATGTACCTTAAAAGACGGGTCTTCTGCTGCTAGTTTCCCTAAAGCAACGCCCATTTTTACTTGGTCCGGTTGAGACCGTGGCTCTACCGCGATAGAAATAACCGGTTCCGGAAACTCCATTTTCTCAAGGGTAATGATGTGGTTAGGGTCACACAATGTATCACCTGTAGTCACGTCTTTTAGCCCTATTGCCGCAGCAATATCGCCAGCACGTACTTGTTTAAGTTCTTCTCGATCCTTGGCATGCATTTGAACAATTCGTCCAAATCGCTCACGCTTAGCTTTTACTGGGTTGTAAACAGCGTCGCCGGTGTTCACTACACCAGAATAACAACGGAAGAAAGTTAACGTCCCAACAAAGGGGTCAGTAGCAATTTTAAATGCCAATGCAGCAAAGGGCGCAGCATCATCTGCTGGACGCTCTGCTTCTGTCTCATCTTTGTCGCTGAGTACACCTTTTATCGCAGGTACATCAATAGGTGCAGGTAGATATTCGATAACTGAATCGAGCACAGCCTGTACACCTTTATTCTTGAATGCTGAACCGCATGTCGCGAGTACGATTTCATTCGCCAATGTGCGTTTACGCAAACCAAATTTAATTTCGTCTTCGGTAAGGTCAATGCCTTCCAAATATTTATTCATCAATTCATCAGTAGCTTCCGCCGCTGCTTCGATGAGATCTGTACGCAATGCTTGCGCTCGGACCATCAAATCAGCTGGAACCTCTTCATAAGTGAAGGTCATGCCTAAGTCAGAATCATTCCAATTAATGGCTTTCATCTTGAGAAGGTCAACCACACCTTTAAAAGTTTCTTCAGCACCGATATTTAAATGAATAGGAACACAATTGGCACCTAAACGAGTTTCAATTTGTTGAATAACACGTTCAAAGTCTGCTCCAGTTCTGTCCATCTTATTGACAAATACTATACGTGGAACGCTAGTATTTATCAGCTTGACGCCAAACTGTTTCAGATTGAGGCTCTACACCTGACGAACCGCAAAACACAACGACTGCACCATCAAGCACACGCAGAGAACGCTCGACTTCAATGGTGAAGTCAACATGCCCAGGGGTGTCGATGATATTAATTCGATGTTGTTCGAATTGTTTGTCCATGCCCGACCAAAAACAAGTCGTCGCTGCCGAAGTAATCGTAATGCCGCGCTCTTGCTCTTGCTCCATCCAGTCCATGGTAGCTGCGCCATCATGGACTTCACCGATCTTGTGTGACAAGCCAGTGTAGAAAAGAACACGCTCAGTGGTCGTGGTTTTACCCGCGTCCACATGGGCGACAATACCAATATTCCGATAACGCTCAAGGGGCGTTGTTCGAGCCATAACTTTCTCTTATTACCAGCGGTAGTGAGCGAAAGCTTTGTTAGCTTCGGCCATACGGTGAACGTCTTCACGTTTCTTAACCGCAGATCCTTTATTTTCAGCAGCGTCGAGCATTTCAGCTGCAAGGCGTTGAGCCATTGATTTTTCGCCACGTTTACGAGCAGCGTCCACTAACCAACGCATACCTAGAGCATTTCGACGAACAGGACGAACTTCTACTGGAACTTGATAAGTAGAACCACCAACACGACGAGATTTAACCTCGACCGTAGGGCGAATATTGTCCAATGCGCTTTCAAATATTTCTAAGTGCGTTTTGTCAGCTTTAGTAGCAACAATTTCTAGTGCACCGTAAACGATTTTTTCTGCAGTCGATTTTTTGCCGTCTAACATGACGACATTCATAAATTTAGCAAGTAACTCTGATCCGAACTTAGGATCGGGTAGGATTTTACGTTGACCTACGACTCTTCTTCTTGGCATTTCAAATTCTCCGTAGAATTTTCAGGGTATTCCCAAAACTCAATTAATACTTTAGTTTGGCCTTACTAACGGAGAACCGTTAAGACTTAGGCCTTTTTGTACCGTATTTAGAACGGCCAGCTCTTCGATCACTTACGCCTGCACAATCTAATGTACCGCGAACAGTGTGATAACGAACACCTGGTAAATCTTTAACACGACCACCACGAATTAGAACAACACTGTGCTCTTGTAAGTTGTGACCTTCACCACCGATATATGAAGAAACTTCAAAACCATTGGTCAAACGAACACGACATACTTTACGTAATGCAGAGTTCGGCTTTTTGGGTGTGGTGGTATATACACGTGTACATACTCCACGACGTTGTGGACAGGCTTGCAAAGCCGCGACGTTGCTCTTCGTCGCAGGTTGTTTGCGTGGCTTGCGCACTAACTGGTTAACTGTTGCCATTAACTAGCTCCTGTTTAAGTTACGACTGATTGCCCTTATTTAAGGGCGTAAAACGCGAAAAATCCGCGAGCCCTAAATTAATGACGATAAAGCCATCAATTTTCGGGTCGCGGAAGTCTAATGATCAATGTGTGAACTGTCAAGTAAGACTGCTGCTAAACTGCATTAAATATGGGTTTAGTCAGCAATCGTTAAAATCCAGATCACGTTGCGATCTTATTTTTTACTCGTCAGCAGGTGTTTCACTTACTTCGGCATTGAGTGCCTCTGAAAGTGCCAATTCTGCTTCAGATGCAGAAACGGAAGGTTCTTCCCGTTCCTGATGTTCTGCCAATTTCCTAGCAGTACGTTTTTGGTGATGTGTAAAGCCTGTTCCAGCTGGTATCAATCGTCCAACAATAACGTTTTCTTTCAAGCCACGTAACTCATCTTCTTTACCTTGCACTGCTGCTTCAGTAAGAACACGGGTTGTTTCTTGGAAAGATGCCGCCGAGATAAATGACTCAGTAGACAATGACGCCTTAGTGATACCCAGTAACACGGTTTGGTATTCAGCAGGGATTTTACCCTGTCTTTCCAACTCACGATTAGCGATTTTCACGTTAGACACTTCAACCTGCTCGCCTTCTAAGAACCGACTGTCACCTGAATAAGTGATCAAACACTTACGCAACATCTGACGAATCACTACTTCGATGTGCTTATCATTAATTTTCACCCCTTGCAGGCGGTAAACTTCTTGTACTTCATTAACGATATAGTTTGAAACAGCGCTGATACCACGCAATCTAAGAATATCATGAGGAGACTCAGCACCATCCGCAATCACTTCACCTTTTTCAACGTTTTCACCTTCAAAGACATTCAGGTTACGCCATTTGGGGATCATCTCTTCGTAATGATCTGCACCTTTAGGGGTAATAGTTAAGCGTTTCTTGCCTTTAGTCTCTTTACCAAATCCAATCATACCTGATACTTCAGCTAGGATGGCTGGCTCTTTAGGCTTACGAGCTTCGAACAAGTCAGCTACGCGAGGAAGACCACCGGTAATATCTCGAGTCTTCGAACTTTCTTGTGGTATACGAGCAAGCACATCACCAGGCTTAGCTTCCATACCATCAGTTGCTTCGATAGTAGTAAAGCTTGGAAGACGAATTTCTTGTATACCAAACTCTTCACTTTCAAGTATAAGCTTAGGTTCTTTTGCATTTGCTTTAGACAAGTCGTTAACAACGATACGAGTTAGACCCGTCAAGTCATCTTGCTGCATCTCAGTGTTACTGTCATCAACGTCAGAGAAGCTGATTTTCGCTGCTCGTTCAGTCACGATGGGATGTGAATGCGGGTCCCAATTGGCGACAACTTCACCAGAGGACACTTTAGCACCATCATCAACCGTTAATATTGCACCGTAAGGTACTTTATAACGTTCTTTCTCACGACCTTGATCATCAATAATAGTGATTTCAGTTGAACGAGAAACAATGACCACTTTATCGTCAGAATTACGTACAAATTTGGCATTATGTAATTTCAGGCTACCAGCAGTTTTCAACTGAACGTTGTTTTCTGCTGATGCTCGTGATGCCGCACCACCGATGTGGAATGTACGCATCGTAAGCTGTGTACCAGGTTCACCGATTGACTGAGCGGCAATAACACCAACAGCTTCACCATGACCAACCATATGTCCACGAGCCAAATCACGACCGTAACATCTAGCACATACACCAAAGTCATTTTCACAGGTAATTACAGAACGTACTTGAATTTGGTCAACTGAGTTGAGCCTCAAGCATGTCTACTAAGGCTTCGTCTAGAAGAACGTTACGCTCAACTAAGACTTCCTTAGTACCTGGTTTAATACATCTTCAGCAACAGTACGACCTAGTACACGTTCACGAAGTGGCTCAACAACGTCACCACCTTCGATTAGAGGTGTCATTTTAACACCTTCAAACGTGCCACAGTCATCGTTGTTGATGATCAAATCCTGCGCAACATCAACTAAACGTCGTGTTAGATAACCTGAGTTAGCAGTTTTAAGAGCTGTATCGGCCAAACCTTTCCGGGCTCCGTGAGTAGAGATGAAGTACTGAAGTACGTTCAAACCTTCACGGAAGTTAGCGGTAATAGGTGTTTCGATGATTGAACCATCTGGTTTCGCCATCAGACCACGCATACCAGCTAGCTGACGTATTTGCGCGGGGCTACCACGAGCACCAGAATCAGCCATCATAAATACTGAATTGAAAGACTTTTGTTCTTCCATCTCACCATCACGATTTTTAACTGTTTCAATCGACAAATTATCCATCATGGCTTTCGCCACTTTTTCGTTGGCATTTGACCAAATATCGATAACTTTGTTGTAACGTTCACCGGCGGTGACGAGACCAGATTGGAATTGCTCCTGGATTTCACGGACTTCTGCTTCAGCATCTTCGATGATATCTTTCTTAGCATCTGGGATAACCATGTCATCTATACCAACAGATGCACCAGCGATCATCGCGTAGTGGAAACCTGTATACATGATTTGGTCAGCAGCTATTACTGTATCTTTCAAACCTAAGGTACGGTAACAAACATTCAACAATTTAGAGATTTGCTTTTTACCCATCGCTATATTGATGATTTCAAAAGGTATACCTTTTGGCAAAACTGAAGATAAAATCGCTCGACCAACCGTAGTGTCAGTTAAAGTGACCTTTTCAGTCTTATTGCCTTGTGCATCTGTTTCGTATTCTGTGATGCGTACTTTTACACGTGCATGTAATTCTGCTGTGTCAGTACGATAAGCTTTTTCAGCTTCCAGGGGGCTGGTAAACATCATGCCTTCACCTTTACCATTAACACGTTCTCGCGTCATATAGTACAAGCCCATTACCACATCCTGTGAAGGTACAATAATTGGCTCACCATTGGCTGGTGAAAGGATGTTGTTGGTAGACATCATCAATGCGCGAGATTCAAGCTGAGCTTCAATCGTCAACGGCACGTGAACAGCCATTTGGTCACCATCGAAATCGGCATTGTATGCAGCACACACCAATGGGTGTAACTGAATCGCTTTACCTTCGATTAGGATGGGTTCAAATGCTTGAATACCTAGTCTATGCAGTGTGGGTGCACGGTTAAGTAGCACTGGGTGTTCACGAATAACTTCGTCTAACACATCCCATACTTCTGGATCTTCACGCTCTACTAATTTCTTAGCGGCTTTGATGGTAGTAGCTAGACCACGACCTTCTAATTTTCCATAAATAAATGGTTTAAATAACTCAAGCGCCATTTTTTTAGGTAAACCACATTGGTGCAAACGTAATGTAGGACCAACTGTAATGACAGAACGGCCAGAATAGTCAACGCGTTTACCCAGTAAGTTCTGACGAAAACGACCTTGCTTACCTTTGATCATATCAGCCAAAGATTTAAGAGGACGTTTATTAGATCCTGTAATTGCACGACCACGACGACCATTGTCTAACAAGGCATCAACTGCTTCTTGCAACATACGCTTTTCGTTACGAACAATTATATCTGGGGCGGCTAGATCTAGAAGGCGCTTTAATCGGTTGTTACGGTTGATAACACGACGATATAAATCGTTCAGATCAGACGTCGCAAAACGACCACCGTCTAGTGGCACCAAAGGACGTAAGTCAGGTGGTAACACAGGTAGTATTGTTAAAATCATCCATTCAGGTTTGTTACCTGACAATTGGAAAGATTCCAATAACTTCAAACGTTTAGTGATTTTTTTACGCTTTGTTTCAGAGTTAATAGTGGGTAACTCTTCACGCATTGCAACAACATCGGCATCAACGTCCAGCGCTTTAAGCAATTCAAATACTGCTTCGGCACCCATTTTTGCTTCAAATTCGTCGCCATGTTCTTCAAGGGCATCCAAATATTCTTCTTCGGTTAGAAGTTGGCTACGCTCAAGCGTTGTCATACCTGGCTCTGATACCACATATGATTCAAAATAAAGTACACGTTCGATATCACGTAAAGTCATATCTAACATTAAACCAATACGAGATGGTAATGATTTTAAGAACCAAATGTGTGCAACTGGACTAGCCAAATCAATGTGACCCATACGCTCACGACGTACTTTAGTTAAGGTAACTTCTACCCCACATTTTTCACAAATTACACCACGGTGTTTAAGGCGCTTGTATTTACCACACAAACATTCGTAATCTTTTACCGGACCAAAAATACGTGCACAGAACAAACCGTCACGTTCTGGCTTAAAGGTACGGTAGTTAATTGTTTCTGGTTTCTTAACTTCACCAAATGACCACGAGCGGATCATATCCGGCGAGGCTAGACCAATTCGTATATTATCGAATTCTTCGGTCTTATGTTGTTGCTTAAGAAACTTTAATAAATCTTTCACATTTCTCTCCCAGCGGAGTCAATTGCAAAGGTGTAACACTTGCACTGACAAGTGTTACACCATCCTGTCATAAGCTCTAAGAGCAGCTTACTGCTCTTCTAGTTCGATGTTGATACCTAGCGAACGGATTTCTTTCAACAATACGTTGAAGGATTCCGGCATACCAGGTTCCATACGATGATCACCATCCACAATGTTTTTATACATTTTGGTACGGCCATTCACGTCATCAGACTTAACGGTTAACATTTCTTGCAAGGTGTAGGCAGCACCATAAGCTTCTAGTGCCCATACTTCCATCTCTCCGAAACGCTGACCACCGAACTGTGCTTTACCACCTAACGGTTGCTGTGTAACCAAGCTGTATGAACCAGTTGAACGAGCGTGCATTTTATCGTCGACTAAATGGTTCAGTTTCAACATGTACATATAACCCACGGTGACAGGGCGCTCAAATGGGCGTCCGGTACGACCGTCGAACAATGTAATTTGTCCGCTTTCTGGGATATCTGCCAAGGTCAACATATGCTTGATTTCAGCTTCAGTTGCACCATCGAAAACAGGTGTTGCCATAGGCAAACCTTTACGAAGGTTGCCGGCTAAACGTGTCACTTCATCGTCACTGAAGGTACTTAAATCAACTGCCTGATGAGATTTACCGGCGCTGTATACTTCTTTTAGGAAGCTTCGCAGTTTGGCCATCTCTTCGTGTTCTTTAAGCATACGATCGATTTTGTCACCGATACCGCTAGCAGCCATACCCAAGTGGGTTTCAAGTACCTGACCGATGTTCATACGCGAAGGTACGCCCAATGGATTCAGTACGATGTCGACCGGCGTGCCATGTTCATCATAAGGCATGTCTTCAACTGGCTTGATAGTCGATATAACACCCTTGTTACCATGACGACCGGCCATTTTATCACCAGGCTGTATATGACGTTTAACTGCAAGGTAAACCTTAACAATTTTAAGCACGCCTGGTGCTAGGTCATCACCTTGAGTGATTTTACGACGTTTAACTTCAAACTTAGTATCAAAGTCAGCTTTGATTTCGACGTGCTGATCAGCAATTTGATCTAGCTCTGATTGCGCATCTTCATCATCGAGTGTTAAATCAAACCACTTATCACGTGGCATGCTGTCAAGTCTTGCTTGCTCAACTCCAGACTTAAGCAACAAATTTCCTGCACGAGCAAAGATGCCGTCAGCTAAAATGTTGAATTCGTCAGATAAGTCTTTTTTCACTTCACGTAATTGCATATCCTCAATTTCGCGAGCACGTTTGTCTTTTTCAACACCATCACGAGTGAAGACCTGAACGTCAATAACTGTTCCATGTACGCTGTTAGGTACTCGTAACGACGTATCTTTAACGTCAGACGCTTTTTCACCGAAAATAGCCCTTAGAAGTTTCTCTTCTGGAGTCAGCTGAGTTTCACCTTTAGGTGTGACTTTACCTACCAGAATATCGCCGCCTTTTACTTCAGCCCCGATATAAACCACACCAGATTCATCTAGTTTACCTAGCGCAGACTCACCCACATTAGGGATATCAGCACTGATTTCTTCTGGACCAAGCTTTGTATCACGAGCAATACAGCTTAATTCTTGAATGTGGATTGAAGTGAATCTGTCTTCCATCGCTACGCGCTCTGAAATCAAGATTGAATCTTCGAAGTTGTAACCGTTCCATGGCATGAACGCGATACGCATATTTTGGCCTAACGCCAATTCACCCATATCAGTTGATGGTCCATCTGCCAAAACATCACCCGCTACAACCGGTTCGCCAACATTACAAGTAGGCTTTTGGTTGATACACGTGTTTTGGTTAGAACGCGTATATTTAGTCAAGTTGTAGATATCGATCCCAGCTTCACCCGCTGTCATCTCGTCTTCATTTACTTTGATAACAATTCGACTTGCATCAACGTAATCAACTGAACCACTGCGTTTAGCGATAATGGTTACACCAGAATCTACAGCAACTGTTTTCTCCATTCCTGTACCAACTAATGGCTTTTCAGCTATTAATGTAGGAACGGCTTGACGTTGCATGTTGGCACCCATTAGGGCTCGGTTAGCATCATCATGCTCTAGGAAGGGGATAATACTCGCTGCAACAGAAACGATTTGTTGCGGTGACACATCCATATAAGTGATATCAGAAACCGACATTAACGTGGTTTCACCACGGAAACGACAAGGGATCAAATCTTCAGTCAACTTACCTTTTGCATCCAGTACTACGTTTGCTTGCGCAATCGCGTATTGCCCCTCTTCAATCGCAGATAAGTAATCAATTTCGTCAGTCACGACGCCGTCAGCTATTTTACGATAAGGGGTTTCTAAGAAACCGTAATCGTTAGTTCGGGCATAGCTTGCAAGCGAGTTGATCAAACCAATGTTTGGGCCTTCAGGTGTTTCAATAGGACATACACGACCATAGTGAGTCGGATGTACATCTCGTACTTCAAAGCCTGCACGTTCACGTGTCAAACCACCCGGACCTAAGGCAGAAATACGACGTTTGTGCGTCACTTCAGACAATGGATTGTTTTGATCCATAAACTGAGATAATTGACTTGAACCAAAGAATTCTTTAACGGCAGCAGAGATCGGTTTAGCATTGATTAAGTCTTGAGGCATGATTGCATCAAGGTCACCTAGGCTCAAACGTTCTTTAACTGCACGTTCAACACGCACAAGACCAACTCGGAATTGGTTTTCAGCCATTTCACCAACAGAACGAATACGTCTGTTACCTAAATGGTCGATATCATCCACTTCATCTTTACCGTCACGGATAGTGATCAGCTGTTTCATTACAGCTACGATATCGTCTTTATCTAATACACCTTTACCAGTTGATACGTCACGACCTAAACGGCGATTGAACTTCATTCGTCCAACAGCAGATAAATCATAACGGTCTTCAGAGAAGAACAAGTTATTAAACAAAGTCTCAGCCGCGTCTTTAGTCGGTGGCTCACCTGGACGCATCATGCGATAAATTTCAACCAAAGCTTCTAGCTTATTAGTTGAACCATCGATACGTAAGGTATCTGAGATGTAAGCACCATGATCAAGTTCATTGATATAAAGCGTATCAAATGCTTTGATACCTGCTGCAGTGATTTCAACAAGGTTTTCTAGGGTTAATTCATCATTGGCAGCAACGATAACTTCACCAGTTTCTTCATTGACATAATCACGAGCAAATACACGACCCACTAAATATTCTGCAGGTACTTCGAGCTCTGTTATTTTTGCTTTTTCTAGCGCGCGAGTATGACGTGCTGAAATACGACGACCTGTTTCAACAACCACTTTGCCTTTATTATCAAGGATATCGAACTGTGCTGTTTCACCACGAAGGCGATCCGGCACAATATCTGACAAATATTTCTCACCGTCGATGCGTACTTGGTTTGTTTCAAAGAACAAAGCAAGGATCTCTTCGGTTGGCATTTCCAATGCACGTAACATAATAGTAGCCGGCAATTTACGGCGTCTATCTATACGTACAAATAAATTATCTTTAGGGTCAAATTCAAAGTCTAACCACGAACCACGGTAAGGAATAACACGTGCGTTATATAACACTTTACCAGATGAGTGAGTTTTCCCTTTGTCGTGATCGAAGAACACGCCTGGTGAACGGTGTAATTGTGACACAATGACACGCTCAGTCCCGTTGATAACAAATGTACCGTTATCAGTCATGAGTGGAATTTCACCCATGTAGACTTCTTGCTCTTTTATGTCTTTTACTGTGCCAGGTGCTGCTTCTCTATCGAACAACACCAAACGCAATTTCACACGTAATGGAGCAGAATATGTCACACCACGGATTTGACATTCTTTCACATCAAATACTGGCGCACCTAAACGGTAACTAACATATTGCAACTCAGCGTTACCAGAGTAACTTTTTATTGGGAAAACTGATCGAAATGCTGCTTCCAGTCCATGTTGACCATCTACATCTAGGTCAATAAATTTCTTAAAAGAATCTAACTGGATTGAAAGTAGATACGGTATTTCCAATACCTGTGGACGTTTGCCAAAATCCTTACGGATACGTTTCTTTTCGCTATAAGAGTAAACCATGGGTTCCTCAGCCTGCCGATTTTTGACCCAACTTGCTTAACTAGACGTCATGACAGACATAAAGTAAAACAAACTTCCGCTACCCTTTAAGTTGTAGAAAAACGTTTACCAAAGTCATTAAGAGGCTTACTTAACTTATTGGTTTTATTTAGTTTTATCTACAATTTGCACTTCTTAAACTAGGACTAATATCAAAGGATGAAAATAGTAAATCCTACAGCGCAAAAAGGCTGGTGACTAAAAAGTCACCAGCCTATGCCATTTCAGGCTAACAATCTGTGTTTAGACAGATTATTATTTAAGCTCAACTTCAGCGCCAGCTTCTTCAAGCGTCTTCTTAAGTTCTTCAGCATCTTCTTTAGAAACGCCTTCTTTTACAGGTGTTGGAGCAGCTTCAACTAAAGTTTTCGCTTCTTTCAATCCAAGACCTGTAGCAGTACGTACCGCTTTGATTACTGAAACTTTATTTGCACCAAAAGATGTCATAACCACATCAAATTCAGTCTGCTCTTCTACAGCTTCAGCAGCTGCAGCAGGACCAGCAACAGCAACAGCTGCTGCAGCAGAAACGTTGAATTTTTCTTCAGCCGCTTCAATAAGTTCCACAAGTTCCATTACTGGCATTTCAGCAATAGCATTTAATATATCATCTTTAGTTAGAGCCATTTCTCTAAACTCCTGGGTTTAATGTTAAAAATTTATAATGCCAAAGACGAAAACTATTTTTCGTCTTTGATCGCCGCCAATACACGCACAAACTTGCCTGGAACTTCGTTGATAGTACGAACGAATTTCTCGACAGGTGCTTTGAAGGTAGCAAGTAATCTTGCCAACGCTTCGTCGCGGGTAGGAAGTGACGCTACTGCATCCAGTTTTTCTGGACCCAACAAACCACTACCAATAGAAAGTGCAGTTACGTTTAACTTGTTGTTCGTTTTTGCATAGTCTTTAAAAAGACGTGCAGCACTACCAGGTGCTTCTATGGAAAAACCATAGATTAACGGACCAGTTAAAGCACTGTCCATGTCAGAAAACTTACTTTCAGCTAAAGCACGTTTTGCAAGTGTGTTACGAACTACTCGTAAGTAAACACCTTGTTCACGGGCTTTAATTCGAAGGTCAGTTAACTCTGCCACTTCCATCCCACGGTATTCAGCGACGGCAACAGATAGAGCTCGAGACGCAACATCGTTTATCTCTGCTACGATCTCTTTTTTTGCTGCTAAGCCTAATGCCACTGAGTTCACCTCTTAAAGTCTGAAACATCATTTCTTTTGAAATATCCGTTTCAGGATTCACAGATTGATATCATTGCTTCTAATCTTTGGGAAAAGAATACAAATCCACCGCTCTACGGTGTTCGTTAATCCCAGAGAGTCTGAGTCGAAACCACCGTCTGCGCAGGCTCGCTTTTTAAGTAAGTTGTTTGCGACAAGTGATATTTATGACCACTGTCTAGGCGAATGCTCTCTTACTTCATTCACCAACTTACGCCTGCGGTCTTGGACGGGAGTCTGTCGTTTAGCTAATTTTACAAAAAGTTAAACTCAGACTCCAACCCACAACCTTTATAGAGAAACAGGTAACCTACTCGCTACCTGCTAAAACCAAACTTACTTAGCGTCTAAGCTAGCTTGATCTAGAGAAACACCCGCACCCATTGTTGTACTAAGGCTAATTTTCTTAATGAAAGTGCCTTTTGCTGAAGAAGGCTTAGCTTTGTTAAGCGCTTCTAGCAATGCTGCCAAGTTTTCTTTAATCTGGTTTGCTTCAAAAGCGATTTTACCAATGCTTGCATGGATAATACCGTTTTTATCGTTACGATAACGTACCTGACCTGCTTTAGCATTCTTAACTGCCGTAGCAACATCGGGTGTAACCGTACCGGTTTTAGGATTAGGCATAAGACCACGTGGACCCAATATTTGTCCTAACTGACCAACAACGCGCATCGCATCTGGTGATGCAACAACAACGTCAAAATTCATTTCGCCTTTTTTCACTAGTTCTGCTAAATCTTCCATACCAACAATGTCAGCACCGGCAGCTTTTGCAGCTTCAACGTTTGCACCCTGTGTAAACACTGCAACACGTACGTCTTTACCTGTGCCATTTGGTAATACAGTGGCGCCACGAACATTTTGGTCAGATTTACGTGCATCTATGCCAAGGTTAACGGCGACATCAACACTTTCTGCAAATTTAGCAGTAGCTAATTCTTTTAATAAAGTAACCGCTTCGTTAAATTCGTATTCTTTAGTCGCATCAACTTTTTCTGAAACTAAGCGAGCGCGTTTTGATAATTTAGCCATGTCTTATCCCTCTACCACTAAGCCCATGCTGCGTGCAGAGCCAGCGATGGTGTTTACTGCTGCATCTAAACTTGCTGCAGTCAAATCAGGTTCTTTGGTTTTAGCAATTTCTTCTAATTGCTCGCGCGTCACTTGACCCACTTTTTCAGTGTTAGGACGGCCAGAACCACTTTTTATGCCAGCAGCTTTCTTTAGTAAGAAAGAAGCAGGAGGTGTTTTAGTTAGGAATGTGAAAGAACGATCTTCGTAAACAGTAATTTCTACTGGTACAGGAGAGCCTTTTTCAAGAGATTCTGTTTTTGCGTTAAACGCTTTACAGAACTCCATGATGTTTACACCATGTTGACCTAGTGCAGGACCAACTGGAGGACTAGGGTTCGCAGCACCAGCCGCAACCTGTAGCTTAATTAAGCCTGTGACTTTCTTCGCCATGATAATACTCTCTAATTTGGGTATAACGCCTTGTAAACACTGAGAATGCTTACTCTATAGGCTTCCCGTTCTAATAAAAATCGGTCGCGAATTGTAGATTAAACGGCGTCTTCGCACAAGTCTTATTGTTAACAATCTTTAATTTTATGCACTAAATATTACATTACGAGCATCTATGAGCACATTATCCACCATAAAGTAACAATAAACATTGCTGCATTCACAAATTCATTAATCTGACCATGAAGATATTCAAGATATTAACTGTTTTAAGCTAATTCACTTATTGTTTAATTACCTCAGCATTATCTTTTTTAATGGATATGCAGGTTGGGTAAAACAGCAATTTAGTTGGTGGCGGTTGTCTAAGCTGATATAGAAACGTGTGTTTTTCAGTAATAAAAAAAGATGCAATTTGCATCTTTTTTTATTACTGATTTGTAGCTAAATTTAGCCTTTTTCTACCTGACCAAACTCTAGCTCTACCGGTGTAGAACGACCAAAGATTAATACTGATACTTTTAAGCGGCTCTTTTCGTAATCGACTTCCTCGACAACACCATTGAAATCTGCAAACGGTCCATCGGTAACACGTACTACTTCGCCTGGTTCGAACAACGTTTTTGGTTTAGGTTTATCAACGCCTTCTTGAAGTCGGTTTAAAATAGCATCGGCTTCTTTATTGGTAATAGGTGCTGGGCGGTCTGACGTACCACCAATGAATCCTAGGACACGAGGCACACTTTTAACCAAATGCCATGAATCTTCATTCATATCCATTTGAACTAATACGTAACCTGGAAAGAATTTACGTTCACTTTTTCTTTGTTGCCCTGCACGCATTTCGACCACTTCTTCGGTTGGCACTAAGATTTCGCCAAAGTAGTCTTCCATCTCGTTCATTTTAATATGTTCTAACAATGTTTTTTGAACACGGCCTTCATAACCAGAAAAAGCTTGAACTACGTACCATTTTTTATCAGACATACCTTAAATCCCTAATCCAGTTATAAACGAGACAATCTCAACGATGATCCCGTCTAGTCCCCACAAAATAAGTGCCACCACAACAGTCGCGGCTAAGACGATCATAGTCGTCGTCGTCGTTTCTTGACGAGTGGGCCATACGACCTTGCGTACTTCAATACGTGATTCTTTTGCAAAAGTAATGAAAGTGCTGCCTTTCACTGTGGTAGAAGCTATAAAACCTGACATTCCCACAACAGCGACGGCTATTAGGGCAATATACAGAACGGAAAGTTCTGGAAAAAAGTGATTAACAGCAACTACGCCCCCTAACAAACCAAATATAACCAGCCACTTCAACATGTCTAAAGGGTTGGAATTGTTTTCTGTATTTTCACTCATGCTAAACCCTAACTCTCTTATTCGTTATGTCGTCACCTGAAAATGGGACATTTTTTGCCAATAAAATGGCAGGGGTGGAGGGATTCGAACCCCCAACCATCGGTTTTGGAGACCGCTGTTCTACCAATTGGAACTACACCCCTAAAACTCATAGCGATTATCGGATACTAAATTTCTACCCAACAACGCAAATTTTAGTTACATCAACCTTGTAGAATCATTTATTTTTCGGGAAAAATTCTGAATCACTATCAAGGAGGGAGCCGTATTATACTTATTGACATCGGGTATTCAAGAAGAAAGATGAAAGAAGACAAGTGAGCAGTATATAAATCTAGTTAATAAATATTATATTCATTAACTTTTCTGTTTCTTAAATGCTTATATTTTAGCTTTAAATAAGCTCTTAAGGGTACCGGGAAGTTTTATTGATATTATTTACCTTGCTCTTAGATTTTATATGCAAAGTAACTTTATTAATATTCAAACCACGTAATATTGTTGTTTAAAATTCTCATTTACACAAATTATTTGAATATAACTTTAAGTTTCAAAATGAGTATTTTTGACTGCTTATATAATGATTTTAAAGAAAAAGAGAACCGAATATGATGCTCAATGTTGATGGCAACAATATTAGTTTAACCTCAATTATTGAGAGCATCTTTTAATTTGTAAATTGGCAAATAATTTGCAAGTTATATGCAAATTATTCTAAGAATAACCAATCTAAAGTTGAGTATTCCAGTTTAACTATGTTGACAGGTTCCATATTACTGATATAACCCCTTTCTAATTTAAACGTCTTGGAGTCATTTCTTTGAACAAGAGCATTATCACCAATGGGTTAGCCCTCGCCATAGTTTTGCTGGGTTTTATGTTAGACAACGTCATCATTAAAACTGTCGGGCTATTTGCTATATCAGGTGCGTTAACCAATTGGATCGCAGTACATATGTTATTTGAAAAAGTACCCGGATTGTATGGCTCCGGGGTAATACCAGAACGCTTCGAAGATTTTAAAAGCGGGATCCGCACGCTGGTGATGGCGCAGTTTTTTAGTAAAGAAAACATACAACGTTTTTTAACTGACAACAAACAACCTGTACACGTGGACTTTGCGCCTATTATTAAAAAGGTGGATTTGGCACCCACATTTGATTCATTGGTTGAAGTTATCAAAGATTCTTCATTTGGACAGATGCTCGGAATGTTTGGGGGTGTTGAAGCCTTAGAGCCGATGCGACAACCTTTTGTGAATAAAATGGGCGCGGCCCTTAGAAGATATTACTCAAGATCCTAAATTCACATTACTATTGCAACAAGAATTAACACAGCCAGATATACAGCAAGACCTGCACGAAAAAATCAATACAATTGTTGAACAACGACTGGACGAACTGACGCCCAAAATGGTCAAAGACATTATTCAGAGTATGATCAGGGAACATTTGGGTTGGCTAGTGGTGTGGGGCGGAGTTTTTGGGGGATTAATTGGGCTGTTGGCTGCCTCGCTCAATATATAGATAGTCTAAAACGGACAAGGGCTGGTCAAGGTCATCCGCTTTTGAGATTGCGGGTGGCTGAAAGGTGAAGTCGAGGGCGTGCAACAACAGCCTAGCTTGCCATGGCTTGGGTAGCTTGCTGTGCCATACAAGATCACACCCTATAGATGGGATGCCCAATGGCCTGGCTGTGAAGTCGCAACTGATGTGTTCTCCCAGTCAAAGGCGTAAAAATCACTCTAGTACGAACAGGATCATTCAACCTTTCAATGACTTGAAAGTGACTCTGAGCAGACTTGCCATCTTGATGGCAAATTTTAAGCCGTGGGAATAACAATTTGTCCTTGGCTATGGGTAAATCAATCAGCCCTTCATCATCTAACACTTCGCCAGCCAAAATACTCAGATACCGTTTTATCACACTGCGAGCTTGGAATTGCTTGGTCAGGTTTGCATTAACCACTTTATTTTTAGCTAATAACATCACACCTGAAGTACCAAAATCCAAGCGATGGGCCAAAGTAATGTCGCCATATTGTTGTGTTAAACGATAGTGTACCGAATCTTTATTCAGCGGGTTTTTACCGGACAAACTCAATAATCCACTGGGCTTGTTGATAGCCAACAGATATTCATCCTCAAACAATATTTCGATTTTCTCGAGACAAATAGGAGCAATAAAATCGTCTATAGGACCTGACTTAAAATCGAAGTTATGCAAGTTGATTCTGATAAAAAAACATGATTAAACCTGTGGCTATCCAGCACATTATTATGCCAATTATAAAGTCTAACACCACCCATGTTCTGCTACTTTCAAAAAATGGGATGAGCTTTTTCGATGCGTAACCTAAACCAAAGAACCAAATAAAGGAAGCCATCACTGAACCCAGTAAGAACCAAGGTTTTTCTTCGCTACTCAAGGTGCCACCAATCCCACCGATGATCACTAAAGTGTCTATATACACGTGAGGATTAAGCAAGGTAATGGCCAGTGTAGTTAACATTAATTTGCCAATTGACTGCTGTTTGCTGGCTGTATCTTCAATACGTAAGTGGCTATTTCCTCGATAGGCTTTTATAAATGAATTCAGACCATACCAATACAAAAATGACGCCCCGAGTATTGCTAGTATATTCAAGAAAAAAGGCCATTTTTGTAATACAGTTCCTACTCCAAGTATGCCTAGGGTGATTAAAATCGCATCACAGAGAAAACACACTGCACAGGCATAAAACACTCTTTGTTTGAGTAAACCTTGGCGCAAAACAAAGGCGTTTTGAGCACCTATTGCGATAATTAGCCCGCCAGAAATCAGAACACCCTGTACTACCATGTCTATCAATCGAAATTCCTAGCCATTGCGTTTATGCCTCTATTCCAACCCTATAAACCCACCGGTTTGATGCTCCCACAACTTGGCATAAATCCCGTGTTTGCGAATTAATTCCGCATGTGTACCCGATTCAACTATCTTTCCTTCGTCGAGCACCAACAACCTATCCATTTGCGCAATAGTTGAAAGTCTGTGGGCAATAGCAAGTACTGTTTTATTCTCCATGACTTTATCTAAACAATGTTGAATTGCCGCCTCCACTTCAGAGTCCAGTGCCGACGTGGCTTCATCTAAAATTAAAATCGGCGCGTCTTTTAACATCACACGGGCTATGGCAATACGCTGACGTTGACCACCGGAGAGTTTCACACCACGTTCACCTACATGGGCGTCATACCCTACTCGTCCTTTTAAGTCAGACAATGTCTGGATGAACTCATGAGATTCAGCTTGACTGGCCGCCAGAAGCATATCTTCTTCACTGGCGTCTAACTTGCCGTATAAAATATTGTCTCTTACTGAGCGATGTAACAAAGACGTGTCTTGAGTGACCATACTAATATTGGCCCGCAACGAACTTTGTTGAACCTGGCTGATATCCTGGCCATCAATCTTGATTGTGCCACTTTGAATATCATAAAAACGTAATAATAAATTAACCAAAGTAGATTTCCCGGCACCTGAGCGCCCAACTAAACCCACTTTTTCACCCGCTTTTATGTTGATATCTAAGTCTCTAAATACTGAAATAGGGATATCATTAGCGCCCTTGTAGCCAAAATTCACCTTATTAAAGTGAATGGCACCGCCGTTCATTTTAAGTATTTTCGCTTCATCAATATCCTTGATATCAACAGGCACAGACAAGCTATTAATGCCATCTTGCACCGTACCTATATTTTCAAATAATGATGATACTTCCCACATGATCCATTGAGACATACCGTTGAGACGCAGACTTAAACTGATAGTAATGGCTATTTCGCCAGGCGTTACCAATTCAAGCGTCCATAAATAAATGGCCAGGGCACTAATACTGAACACTAATAGTGCATTACTAAACCACACACAACCATAAAGCACGGTAACCAAACGCATTTGTGGATAGACACTTTTTAGAAAACCAGACATGCCCTCTTTTGCATACTCTTCTTCTCTGCTGGTGTGGGCAAAAAGTTTTACTGTGGCAATGTTCGTATAACTATCCACAATGCGCCCTGTCATCATAGAACGGGCATCAGCCTGTTTTTGTGACACGCGTTTCAACTTAGGTATCAAAGTGCTTAGTATCACCACATAGACAACAAACCATATAATAAGTGGCATACTCAAACGCCAGTCTGCCGACATAACTAAATATAAGATACTGAAAAAATACACACCTACATAGACAAAAATATCTAAGGTTTTCATCACGGCTTCACGCACTGACAAAGCCGTTTGCATGACCTTGGTTGCTATTCGTCCAGCAAACTCATTTTGAAAAAAACCTAAGCTTTGACCAATAATATATCTGTGAGCTTGCCAACGAATTTGCATAGGGTAATTTCCCATCAAACCTTGGTGCGACAAAAAAGATTGGGTGATAACTAATATTGGTAAAATAACTAAAATCAGTACCCCCATCCAAATCAAACTGCCCGCTTCTCTTTCAAGAAAAGTGTCAGGATCACTTTCAGCCAACCAATCAACTAGTTGACCAAGAAATCCAAATAAAGACACTTCTAATATGGCGATGGCTGCCGACAGCAATGACACAGCAAAGATCACCGGCCACATTCCTTTAGTGTAATAACAACAAAAAGCAAAAATGGTATTTGGTGGTTGTGAAGGATGTTCAACAGGAAACGGATTGGTTAACCGTTCAAAAAATGAAAACATGGAGATTATTGACCTTGGAATAACATGGCTTGATGGCGTTAAAAACTCAGCAAACCTTAATCTTAAATTAGGCTAATCAGAATACCCTAATTGTTGCAGCTTCGATTCAATTTTTTTCGAATGTTGCGCTTTCCATTCAGCTAAATCCATCGCCGCATCTTTATCGGTTCGAGCTTTAGCAAGGTTATAAACCTCTGCTAGCTTAACTTGCGGAATAACCGCAATACCATCTTCATCGGCCACAATGTAATCACCGGCATTTACTGTGACACCACCACATTGAATAGGTTGATTAAGAGGAAATATTTGTTCTTTAGCCCCGGGCTTAGGCATCAAGCCACGGGCGTAAACCGGAAACTGCGCATCACGTATTTCGCCAATATCACGAATAAATCCATCAATAATCATAGCCACAATGCCTCGCTGCTTAGCGATTGCGCAAACATTGCCACCGGTATTAGCATAATCAGGGCCTGCTTCAACTACAATCACATCACCTGCTTTAGCACGGTAAATTGCTGCATGTAAGCTTAGGTGATCACCCTTTGCACACTTCACAGTAAAAGCAGGGCCAGCAATGCGAGGCATTGGCGACCACATTTGATGAATGCCAGGCTGGATAAACTGCTCTATTGGTAAACCTTCCGCATATTCGCAAGGGGAGACCCCAAGCAACTGTTCAATTGTCGGTTTTGACATACTGCTAGGCTCCAATAAATTTTGTGGCAAATAGCACCACCCAATAAAAACAAATACCAATCTGTGCCAAGAAAAAAAGAAAACGAATTTGCACCGCCAATACACTAGTCGATATCAAGTGCGTAATAGACTGCCCTAAACGCGCTACCAACAACGGTAACGCTAATCCATTGGTGATTGCAGCCGAATCAGTCGCCAGTGCCAACAACATCAAACCACCCATAAACGCAAAACTCTCAACACAATTACTTTGAGCTCTGGTTATCCGTTCACCAAAGGCTGGTGAGTCAGAACCATCAGGCTTAAAGCCATAATTGCCTGCTTTTTTTTAGCAACTAGCAGAGTACGGTAAGTGGCTAAGCAAACTAATAAAATCAGTATCCAAGTGATATATCCTAAAAGTGAAATAATCGTGTCGTTCAGGAATGTTCAATTTATAAATTAAAATGTTGAAACACTTTATCCCACACTTTGATTTAGACCAACATCAAATTTTCATCAACAAGTTAGTTAAACTCAGTCAACAGCCCGCAGACTGAAAAAAAGAATGAAAATAAAACGATCCTAATAATTTATTCACTACAGCCACATTGTCTTGCAAGTTTTTGTATGCTGGATATTTATTGGGGATGTGAAACAAGATGTCACAGCTTATAAATAATATGACTATCAAGTCCAGCCTCTTATTGCTAATGGTGATATGTCACCGATTAAATATAAATATATTTAAAGAAAAGGTCTGACTGGAGTGGACCGGAACACCTCATCATTTCTCTAATATACTTATTTAGCCCAGATTTTATTACTTAATGGCGCTGTGGGGCAGCGGCTGCCTTAATTGTTATCTGCGACGAATGACGAGGGTGTAACTTAGGATAAAGTAAACTTGTGCATCGAAAGTAACACCGTCGTTGATTTCCCCAATCAAAAAGAGTTTGTTTTTTTGTGGCTTCACCACTGCTATTTATTGTTGTAGATCAAATACATTTCTGCTTAAAAGGATAAAATACATTTGAGTAACGTTAAGGAAACACAGATGAAAATTGATAATATCTTAGTCATTTCAGATCAACAAGACAAGCAACAAAGTGCGCTAGCGCATGCAAAGTCATTGGTTGACCGCTATGGGGCGAAACTTCATATTGTGGCTTTTAATTATGAGCATTTTGCTACCCTAGAAACCAAATTAAACAATGAACAGCAGCTCGAGGTTCAGAATAAAATTCTTTCATCAGGTAAAAATTGGCTTGATGGCCAAATGACTAAATTAAGTCTGCAAGCAAAATCAACAAGTGAAGTGTTATGGGCAAAAGATATTGTAGGTTGGGTTAAAAAGCATTGTGCCTCCCAATCCTACGATTTAATCATTAAGACAGGACACCGCAGCGAAGGTTTGTTTTATGTGCCTACAGATTGGCACTTGATCCGTAATAACCTTGTGCCCACTTTACTTGTAGCAGAAAAAAAGTGGCGCAAGAAACAAACGATTATGGTGTCACTTGATTTAGGTACTCACTTCAAAGCAAAACAAGCACTCAATCAAAAATTGGTTGATGCAGGGATCAGCTTTGCCACAAGCACAAATATGCCATTGCATATTTGCTACAGTTTACCTATCTCAAATGTACTTAAAGACTTAGGTGTAATAGATACCAAAACGGCTGTTAAAGAAGCCAAAATTAAATATATTCCACTTATTCAAAGAATGTTGGGAGATCACAACATTCCAGTGGAAAATATTCATATTAAGGCCGGCTCAGCCGCAAAGGTGATCCCAAGTCTCGCCTCAAAACACGCTGCGGGACTGGTGGTTATTGGCAGCATTGGACGCAAAGGCTTAAAAGCCAAACTAATGGGCAATACCGCTGAAGGTGTATTAGCGTTATTAAAGACAGATATCTTAGTGATGCAGCCTTAAATAATTAAGCAAAAATTTAGGCCAGGCAACATATCTTTATATTTTGCCGTGCCTATATTTTGCTGCGGTATCGAACTTAGTAACCGTAGTAGTTTATCCCTAATAGCATTGTCAAAAGCTAGGGTGTATTGCATTTTTGAAATAGAAACGGTTTTTATTGTATACTCATCTATCGCCCCGTTTCTATTTTTGCTGACTTTGTATGACATCAGTTTTAACATCGTCAAGTATTTAGCTTCTGCTAGAACTTAGTAGTTCATGGCTCGCTGCTGCTCTTAGCTTAGCTTTCTAGCTTTAAACTTACGCCCTTTCAATTTGCCTTCATTAAACTGTTTAAGGGCTCGTTTAATGCTGCGAGTTTTAACTGCCACATAAGTATGAGTGGCTGTCACGTTGATTTTGCCTATGTCATCACCGGCAATATCAGCGTCTTTTGTTAAGGCGCCCAAAATATCTCCTGGTCGGATTTTACTCTTTTTGCCGCCATCGATACATATTGTGGAATATTCGGGCTCGATAAGACGGTTAGCATGAAAACGTAGCGCTTGGATACCGGTCCATTTTATCTTAGCTTTTTGATAATCTTCAATCGCATTGGCGCGAGGGATTTCTTTTTTGGTACACAGGGTTAGTGCTAAACCTTTGGCATCCGCACGACCTGTTCGACCAATACGGTGAATATGTACTTCAGGGTCTGGAGTGATTTGGTAACTGATGACCGCATTCACTGCTTTAATATCCAACCCCCGCGAAGCAACATCTGTAGCGACCAACACAGATACACTACGGTTCGAGAACCGGGTTAACACTTCAGTTCTGTCACGCTGCTCTAAATCACCGTGCAAGGCTAATACAGACACGCCCAATTTAGTCAGTTCCTCTGCTACTTCTTGACAGGCAATTTTAGTATTACAAAATACGATAGCCGATTCTGTTTGATAGTGACTTAACATTGCTGCTACCGCTTTAATGCGATGAGGCTCTTCTACTTCAAAAAACAGTTGTTCAATACTGGTAGGTTCATGAGTGGCTTCAACACTGACTTCTAGTGGGTTGCGCTGTACATCTCTGCTTATCTGCGCAATAGAATCAGGAAAAGTGGCAGAAAACAGCAAGGTTTGGCGATCCAGAGGCACTGCATCAATCACTTTGGCCATTTCTACTTCAAAGCCCATATCTAACATACGATCGGCTTCGTCGAGCACTAAAATATTCACCTCACTTAAATCTAGGCGTTGGCGAAACAAATGGTCCATGAGGCGCCCTGGCGTACCCACAATTATATGTGCACCATGCTCCAATGAACCGATTTGCGGACCCAAAGGCGTGCCACCACATAAAGTTAATACTTTAATATTATGAATACCACGGCCTAACTTACGAATTTCTAACGCCACTTGTTCTGCCAGCTCTCGAGTAGGGCACATGACCAATGCTTGAACTCGAAATCGCTTCACCTTGAGATTATGTAATAAACCTAAACCAAAAGCAGCTGTTTTACCGCTACCTGTTTTGGCTTGGCCAACGACATCTTTGCCTTCAATAATGGCTGGCAAGCTAATAGCTTGAATGTCGGTCATTTCTTTGAAACCCATAGATTCCAGGTTGTCGAGCAAAGCGTTGTTTAAACCCAGTGAAGCAAATTCTTTATTCAAAATATTCTCATTTATGATAATCGATATACACGCAACTAAAGGCTGCTATGTCGGTCTTTTTCGTTACACACTTCGAGCACTTGCGATGATTCAGCGGGTGCTTTTAGCTTAGTCTAGTGATGGGCTTTCATATCTAGTTTTGTCATCGCCTAAGCAATCGATTGTCACACTAGGTGCAAATTCTGCTTCGCTAACGACCTTATCTAAAAATCCAGCGGTGACCGCTTATTGTGGTGAGACCATTTCAGCTAAAATTACCGAACGGTTAAAATACTGGAGCCAATCTACCTTTTAGTAATTC